>JAFLTF010000032.1 GCA_022510585.1 Lachnospiraceae bacterium | reverse complement strand
CTGCAATCATACGAAGTGTTGTAGATTTACCACAACCTGAAGGTCCTACGAAGATAATAAATTCCTGATCTGCAATCTCAAGATTAAAATCTTTTACTGCTTCGAATCCATTAGGATAAACTTTGCATACATTTGTTAATGATAAACTTGCCATGCGTTTGTGCCTCCTGCGTTTTTTATTAATTTTTAGATTATTCACAGAATAATCAATCTTAGATTAGTATAGCGAAATATAGGATTCTTTTCCATAATATAATTCCACAAATATTTTATATTTCATTGTAAGAAATGCTTACTTCCACTAACTATTTTCATCTATTCTGACAAGTTGCCCAAGAATTTTGCACTTTCTTAGTCACATTGCCCAAAACCTTATTCCGGCTTTTCTTCCATATTTTCTTCCGTATTTTCTTTTGCCCACTCATCGTTGTAATAAGCCAGCTGGTTTTTTCCTCTCTTCTTCGCCTTATAAAGCGCCTGGTCGGCTGCCTTATAAATGCTCTCAAAATCCGCACCCTCCTGCGGATAGATTGCAACGCCGATACTTGCCGTCGCAGAATATTTGGTATACTCTCCCGCTTTAAAATCCTTAAAGAAATTTTCTACTTTTTTGGCTTCTTTCCGGATAATTTCGGGTGTTGAAATATTCTTCAAAAAGATAATAAACTCATCACCGCCGGCACGGCCAACAATATCCGTCGCACGGAAAAGAGCTCCGATCGTATGTCCCAGGGTACTCAACACAACATCACCAAATGCATGCCCCATCGTATCATTTATCTTCTTAAAATTATCAATATCCAAGACAAACATCATAGACTGAGCATTGGGATTGTGTTCTATAAATTCCTTGATCTTGCGCTCTGTGGCAAGCTTATTGTTCAACCCGGTAAGCAGATCCGTATCCGCTTTGATTTCCAGCTGTTTCTGCTTTTTGTTGCCATACAGCTTTGTTACAATGTTTACCCCTACAATAATACACAGAAAGATAATATTTGCCGCAAGCAGTTGATACAGCATGTTTCGAAAACTTTGGTACTGCAGCAGAACCATTCTGTCTATGTACTTCTGTGAAACACCTACGATCAACATCCAGTTATTCGCGGCAAGAGGCGTATAGATCAATACGTTATCCTCATCGCCCATCTTAACAGATGTCAGGGCGCTTGTAGAAGTGCTGATTCCCTTTTTGATCTTTGAAACGGCAGCGTTATTATTCCCACTCAGTACATCTAACAGATTATCACCGATCTCCCACTGGTCTTTCGTTCCGTCAGTATAGATAACATTGCCCTCAACATCAATCAGGGTCACAATATTCCATATCGCAACATCACCCTTTTTGATCATGACTTCAAGATTGGTAAGAGGATAGAACAATAACAAATGTCCCGAAACAGCCTCTCCTGTAATCGGCACAACCGTAATTACAGAGTTTTTATACTCCGTAAAAAGATATTTTATTTCCTTTACAGCCCGAATTTCCTCAGAACAGTCAAGCCCATCCAGAGAAACCTGCTGACCGTTATTTCCGAAGCCGTTTCCATCATCATAACATGCCCATGCTTCGGAAGCACCTGTATACTCCTTGGCTGTTTTGATCAGTCTTTCTGCATATTCACTATTGAGCTCTTCTTCACTTCCAAGAAGTGCAGCAATCGGTTTCCCAACCTGTTCTAATAATAAAAGCTGTTCATTAAAATCACTCACGCTGTTCTGCGCTGAAGATATCATATTACTGGAAACTGTACTATTAGCTGTCAGCTCTGCTTTTGTGGAAAAATTGTACATCATGATTGCAAGGATAAGTATCAACGCCAACGTTGGGCTGACCCATTGCAACACGACTGTCCTGGCTTGATTATTCATTTTTTCCCTCATTTCCCTCGTCTGTATTTATGGAAAATTCATAATCTGTTTTAACTTGCTCTGCTTCCGGTTCAAATTTTTTGAAAATTCCGCTGCAGATGTGTGCTGAAAGATATGCCGGCAACGAGATACCAAACATGATCACGACGATCCCGTATTGCGGAAGTAAAAATAAAATTGCAATTGGCAACAGGAACAACAGCATCAGTAAAAAAGTTTTCGGCAGATTTAAAAATGCCATAAAAAACGAATTTTTCACTGTATTCTTGATTGTATTATCAAACCTTGCCAAAACCGGAAAGATATAAACAGCCACGGCCATCACCATGATTGCGACTGCCAAAATAAGTATCATAACCACCTTCGGAATCTCCAGTCCCGAATAGGTGAAAATCAAATAATCTCCCACATATACTGCCGTTATCAAGAGCATTAACAGCCATAAAACTGTAGCCTGACGAAAATTTTGTTTAAATGACTTGAAAAAGCCTCTGAAAAGGTAGCCTTCTTCTTTCCGCGCCATTTTTAACAACACATAGAACAATGCCGTAAAGGCTGCACCCGTCGTAATAATCGGAACACAACAAAATATCATCAAAAAATTCAACATCAGCAGATCGGCCATCCGATTCAAAAACCGCATCATCGGACTGTCAATCGCAAAAAATCTGTCCATAGGATCTCCCTTTCCAGACTTAACATTATTATACTGATAGTCGGTGAAAAAATCTACACAAATTGACAAACTTTCATAAAAAAATTTTGTGAAACTTTATCGTCTTACATTTTAAACCGTTTACTAACTTGTGCATATTGAGAATTTAAAGTTTGATACATTTTCATAATTTCTGCTGATTTTGTTTGTATGCTCTGCATAATATCATCATAAAAATCGATAAAGGTGTTGACGATCTGTTTATTTAAGCGATTCTTTGCAGCCTCTTCTTCCAATATACTGATAACCTTGTCCTTTGGCAGAGGATCTCTATAACTTCTTTTATTTGTCATACCGGTGACGACATCCGCCACTTGCAGTATCCTCTGCTCCTGACTCATTTGAAAGTTTTTCGTTTTTTTCGGATAACCGCTGCCGTCTGCTCTCTCATGATGCCCTGTCGCAATGGATACAATATCGCTCCGCATGGCAGCATCATTTAACACTTTTTCCGTAACGGCCACATGCTTTCTGAGCATCTTTATTTCCTCTGAACTCAGACTTTTGGGTGCTTCCACAATTTCTCTCGGAATGGCCAGCATGCCCAGATCATGGAGCAGGGCTCCATAATATAGTTTTTCTTTCTCATCCGCAGTCATCATCAGCTTGTTTGCAATTTCTTCACAAATGCATATGGATGTAACAGTATCTACTACAATGTGTTCCTCACGGAAACCGGTACAGTACATCAGCATTTCCAGGAATTTTTTCTTATCCTCATTTGAAAATATCATATAATCTATGATATCGTCCAATTCCCCTTTATATTCACCCGTTTTGATCTTCTCAAAAATATCGTACTTTTTGACCACCTGATAAAATAGATTCAGACCCTCTTCAGACAACTTGGTGCCTGCCTGTTTATGAAACATCTGTAAATCAAACTGGCTGCCCATCGCTGTACTGTAAATATCCATTTTTTCTGCAATGTTTATGTATGCCGCCAAATCTTTATATGGATAGTCTACTTTCTGTAACTGTTCATAATCCATATGGTGATACATGATCACTTTTGCAAGATCTTCTACCGGAGATAAATATTTAAAAAACAAATATCCATAGATCGTATGTGCCCTGCTGTCTCTGGACTCATACCGGAGCATATCGTTGAGCGATCCGGCTTCTGTCTTATAGGCTCCGATATCATGAAGAGATGCTACCATAACGATATCTGCCAACTCAAATTCTTCATAGATTCCCTTATCTTTCAGCATCATATAAACCATATAGGCAACTCTGGAACCATGGTCGATCAGCCTCGGATGGATCAGCCGCAAAGTCTCTCTCATCAATATGAAAATATCTTTACTTTTAATATATTCCATCTTTATCTCCTATTTCCAACTATATTTTACTATATTTACAATATAAATTCCATCGGTGTATATTTTATTCCGGCTTTTTCTTCCTCCGGTCTGATATCTCGAAACCCTATCTTATGATAAAAATCAACTCCATAGGGCGAGGAATTTACTGTGACCTTATCTATTCCCGCCTCCGAAAGCAGGTATTCCCGAAGATATTCTATCAGCGCACGTCCGATTCCCTGTCTGTGATATTTTTCATCCACAAAAAGCAGAGAAATGTGAGAGACGTTCCTAAGCGTGATCATCCCTATTATTTTTGCCTGGTCTAACGCAACAAACATCTGATAGGAACCCGTAACAAACATGCGGTGCAGTGTAGTATCCGTAATGAAGTCTTCAAAATTCCTGACACCTTCTTTGGTGTAAATATCTGCCTCAAACTGTAAAAAGGTTTTCCATGCCAATGCCATTGCATCGTCCCACTCATCGTGATATGCACTTCTGATCTGATATGGAAGCTTTGGCACTTTGAGATTCCTCCCTTTATTTGACTAATTCTATTTTAGCGTATTTCCGTACGATTTACAAGCGGCAGTCCATTTTCCAATGCATATGCATTCTCCAGAGTTTCTTTGGCAATTGTCTGCATAGCTTCTTTGGTGAAAAATCCCATATGTGATGTGATCAATACATTAGGAAAAGTCATGAGTCTGGCAAGATTTTCATCCTGTATGATCTCATTGGATTTATCTTCATAAAAAATACCTTCTTCTTCCTCATAGACATCCAGTCCGACGCCTCCAAACTTTCCCTGTACCAATCCGTCTATCAGCGCATCTGTATCAATGAGGCTTCCCCTTGATGTATTTACCAGATAAACCCCTTCTTTCATCATTTGAATGGAATTTTGGTTAATAATATGCCTGGTTCCGGATGTCAGGGGACAATGCAGCGAAATAATGTCCGATTTTTTGAATAATTCCTCCAGCTCCACATATTCCACTTCCAATTTGGAATTCGGGTACGGATCATAAGCCAAAACCTGCATACCGAAACCATTACAGATCCTTATCATCGCCTGCCCGATCTTGCCTGTTCCGATGATACCTGCAGTCTTATGGTATAAGTCTATACCCATCAACCCGTTCAGGCTCATATTGAAATCCCTCGTTCTATTATATGCCTTGTGAATATGCCTATTAACCGTCATGAGCATTCCCATAGCAAACTCAGCTACCGCTTCCGGAGAATAACTCGGCACTCTTAAAACCAGTATCTTATCCTCCGCCGCTTTTACATCTACATGATTGAAACCGGCACTTCTCAGAAGGATTGCCTTTACTTTCATCTCATAGAGTTTATCTATCATTTCCGCAGTGATCGTATCATTTACAAAAACACAGATTGCATCATAATTCTTAGCAAGATAGATCGTCTCGTCGCTGAAAGGAACCTCATAAAAACGAATATCAAATCCATACTCTTTTCCCATCGGCTCAAACCATATCTTATCATAAGGCTTTGTACTAAAAAATGCAATTTTCATAGCTATAACCTCTCTCCTTACTTGTATACGCAATTCACTCCGTTACTTTATTATCTGCAAAACAGCAAAAACCATTCCGGATTTTCATCCGGAATGGCTGTCAGGAAAATAAATTTTTGAAAAAATTCGAAATAGATTCTCCTATACTCTTAAAAAAGTTCTTTACAGCCTCCGTTACAGCATTTCCCACGGCCTCATTGATTGCATCATTTGCGTTCTCAACCAGATTAAGTCCATACTTTTCATAGAGTTTCTGTGCCTGATCTATCAAATATTCCGCATCCAGGCCGAGGGCATCCAGTTTCTTCAAAAGGGCAATGATCTGATCTTTTTCCTCTTGTGTCAAACTGATACCGAAAGTTTCTTCCCCTTCTTCCAAAGTCTCCCGCATACTGTCTTCATCTCCGGTATCCAGTTCACCGCTTGCTATTTTCCCTTTCAGCCATGCTATCAGGGCTTCTACTTCTTCAGAACTGATATCACCCTGTATACTGTCCGCCAGTTCACCTGTGGTGATCAATTCATCCAATGCCGTATCCAGCACTGTATCCGATACAGCCTCTGAAGACATTACCTCATATGCCTTTAACGCACCGATAAGACCTGCCGTTCCCGAAATCGGTGTAGGACCCACTACCAGAACTTCCGTATCCTCCATTCCCGCTGTCATCAAAGCATTCCGATACATTCCCGTAGTACAGTAATTGATATTCTGCGTCGTCACAATGATTCCGCTGCCCTGTGCCGCTTTCGTGATTTTAACGCTGGATAGTGACCTGGTACCTATTACCGAAGCATCTAAATAGGCATCCAGATATTCATGCTCCATCTCATTTGTGATATAAAGCACCGTACAATCTGCCAATTCTTCTTCAGTCAGTCCCATCAGGCCAAGCACTGTAGCCCGCTGCTCTGGGGACAGATCTGCGCCCAATGCGACAACCGTGTCATTTTCAGCCGCCAGAACAGTACCGCCATAGAAGCCGAACATAAATATTGCCGTTAAAAGTAGTAATAATTTTTTCATAACACACCTCCGTACTTATCACTGAAAATCTCTATGTTTTCAACTGATCCTCTGCAAGATCCATCGATAAATATCTTCATACACCTGTTCTCTGTCCGTCTCGTTTAAAAGTTCATGGCGGTCATTTTCATATAATTTCATCTGCACATTCTGCATACCATATTTCAAATAGAGCTGATAAGTTTTTTCAACGCCCCGGCCACAATCGCCCACAGGGTCCTCAGCGCCGGAAAGCATCAGGATCGGGAGCTGTTTGGGAATACTCTCCATATTTTCCGGATCATAACAGTTATCAATCAATTGAAACAATGCAGCAAATCCATTCAGTGTGAAAACAAAACCGCACAACGGGTCGGCAATGTAACGATCCACATTGGATTCCTCTCTGGACAGCCAATCAAACTGTGTCCTGGAAGGCAGAAATTTTTTATTATAGCCTCCAAAAGAGGCTTTATCTATAAATCTGCCGACATGCTTCGAACCGCAGAATAATTTCTGTATGGCCGTCACGACTCTGGCTGTAAAAACAGTTCCCTTAGACTGCATGCCGGTCCCGACAATGATTGCGCCATTGATTCCGCTTCCGTAACGGAACAGATAATTCCTCAGAATAAAAGAACCCATGCTGTGTCCCAGAATCAGATAAAGAACGCCGGGATACTGCTCCTGCATGATCTTCTTCAGGCGATGCTCGTCCCTTACCAATACATTTGCCGTATCCTGTTCACAGAAATATCCGAAAGTACCGCCTTCTGCAACTGATTTTCCATGCCCGAGATGATCGTCGCCTACCACAAGGATTCCCTTCTCTGCATAGTATCTTGCAAATTCATCATATCGGTCTATATGCTCCGCCATACCGTGTATGATCTGCAATATACACACCGGCCTTTCTACATCCGGAATCCATTTGATTGCATGGATCTTACTTTCCCGGTCCCTTGAGTCGTAATAGAATTCTTCTTTCCGTACCATAAGCGCCCTCCTGTCAACAGATTTCCGCACCTGCAGGCATTGCTTTTTCGGGGGTTACAAGCGCCAGATTACCGTCCGCATCCTCGGCACACAAAAGCATGCCTTCCGACATCATCCCTGCAATCTCTCTGGGCTGCAGGTTCACCAATACCATAACCTTTTTCCCAACCATTTCTTCCGCTTTATAATATTGCTTAATACCTGATAAAATCTGTTTTACGCAGGATCCGATCCGAACCTGTGAACAAAGCAGCTTTTTAGATTTCGGAACTTCTTTGCATTCTAAGATCTCTCCTACCTGAAACTGGCATTTGGCAAAATCATCATAAGAAATGATATCCTTCGGCTCAATATCAATGACATCCTCCGGGATCTCTTCTTTCTGTTTTTCATTCATACCTGGAGCCGCGTTTCTTTTCTCAAACATGGCTTCCACTTGTTCCATAACCTCGTTTAAGTCCCGGCGGGCAAAGAGGATTTCCGGCTCTTCCGTTACCCGGTTGCCGGAAGGATACAGAACGGAAGCTTTTCCGGTATCCTGATTTTTTGCACACTCCTCAAGCACAGCAAAATCAACAAGCTGTGTCTTGAGTTGTTCTTCAATCTTTGCGGCTGTCTCCGGCATAAAAGGTTCCAGCAGGCTGGCTCCCACCAAAATACCGTTCAACAGGTTATAAAGAACCGTAGCAAGTCTGTCCTTCTTGGTTTCGTCTTTTGCCAATGCCCAAGGCATTGTCTCATCGATATATTTATTACACCGTTTAAACAGCACAAAAGTTTCCGTGATAGCATCTGCCACACGCAGATCATCCATTTTTCTGCTGACTCTTGTATAGGTATCAGTCAGAACCCTCCACAGATCTGCGTCCACATCCTCCTCGCCTGCCGCAGCACCAACCTTTTTATTCTCTACCACACCGTTAAAATACTTGTTGCTCATGGAAATCGTCCGATTGACCAGATTCCCCAGTGTATTGGCAAGGTCGGAATTGAGTCTTTCCACCATCAGATCCCATGTAATGACACCGTCGTTTTCAAACGGCATCTCATGAAGCACAAAGTAACGAACCGCATCCACGCCGAAGAAATCGATCAAATCCTCCGCATAAATAACATTTCCTCTGGATTTACTCATTTTGCCGTCGCTCTGTAATAACCACGGATGTCCGAAAATCTGTTTCGGAAGCGGTTCGTTAAGAGCCATTAGAAAAATAGGCCAGTACAGTGTGTGAAAACGAATAATGTCTTTACCGATCAGGTGCAGATCTGCCGGCCAGAGCTTTTGATACTGCTCCGTGCTGTTTCCGTCTGCATCATAACCGATTCCGGTAATATAGTTTGACAGCGCATCCAGCCATACATAAACCACATGTCTGTCATCAAAATCTACGGGGATTCCCCATTTAAAGGAAGTTCTGGATACACACAGATCCTGGAGTCCCGGCAGCAGAAAATTATTCATCATCTCATTTTTACGGGACACCGGCTGGATAAATTCCGGATGGGTATTGATATGCTCAATCAACCGGTCCGCATATTTGCTCATTTTGAAAAAATAGGCTTCCTCTTTCGCCGGCTTTACTTCTCTCCCACAGTCCGGGCATTTGCCATCCACCAATTGGGATTCTGTCCAGAAAGATTCACAGGGTGTACAATAAAGCCCTTCATAAGCTCCTTTATAGATATCTCCCTGATCATACAATTTTTTAAAAATCTTTTGCACCTGTTTCTCGTGATAATCGTCGGTTGTACGAATGAATTTATCATAAGAGGTATTCAGGGAATCACAGATCGCACGAATCTGCCCTGCCACACCATCCACAAATTCTTTCGGTGTAACGCCTGCCTCCTGCGCTTTTAATTCTATTTTCTGTCCATGTTCATCCGTTCCCGTCTGGAAAAAGACATCATAACCGTCTTTTCTCTTAAATCTGGCAATGCTGTCCGCCAATACGATCTCATAACTGTTACCGATATGAGGTTTCCCGGAAGTATAGGCAATTGCTGTTGTAATATAATATTTCCCTTTATCCATCTATCTTTTCCTTTCATCCATTATGAAAATATAAAATTATTTTCAGCCTATCACAAAGATTTTATATTGTCAAATATGGAATAGGGCTGATATACTTATGAAAATAAAAGTTAAAAGGCAGGAATATACTCTATGGCTATAATGGATGAATTTCGTGAGGAGCGGGAAGCATTAAAAAACGGAACCTTTAAACAAAAATTGCAATATTTTTGGGACTATTACAAGTGGTATGTCATCATCGGTGTCATTGTCATAGCAATGGCATCCAGTTTTATCCATGACATTTTATCCAACAAAGAACATGGGTTTTTTGCTGTTTTTTTAAATACTCAGGAAGAAAATGTTTCTGCACGATCCTTCCGGTCGAATCTTGCCGAAAGGTTAAATATCGACACAGATAATTATGATGTCAGCGTGGATACCTCTATGAATATTTCCGCAATCTCTAACGACGAATCGACTTTAAACGACATGCAGAGGCTGTCTATCTATATGAGCACCGGCGATCTGGACGTTTTGGCCGCCGACTCTCCTACTTTTTTGCGTTATGCTTCTACGGATATGTTCTATGATCTGCGGGATATCCTATCAAAAGAGCAACTGGATGAATACTCCCCATATTTGTACTATGTGGACATGGATGAGGTGACTGCCCGGATGGAAGCTTCTATAAATGAGGATGACGGATATATAGCAAAAGAATATGACCACCACGTTCCGGAAAATATGAGTGATCCCGTCCCGATTGCTATCTGCATCCAGGACCGCCCGAAGCTGCAAGGCGTGTATGATTTTCCGGAAGGCGATGTCCCTATGGGCTTTATGATTAACTCCAGCCGCCTTGAGGAGGCGCTTGCATTTTTGGAATATCTTTTTGAAGACCAGATCTCGTGATCAACGAAAGGACGTACAATGATCAATTAAAAATAATATGGGCAGATTCAACTGTTTTTTCCGTTTTACCGCAAATACATACAGTAGTCTGATACTCGTGGGATGAACCACTTGGCGGATTCTGATGATTGGTACAATATGCGCTTTCATAATCGGCTGCACCACATGATGAGTGCTTTTTCACATATTTTTTAAATTTCACGGTTGCATCATCCGGCATTTCTTTTTGACACCCTACACAATGTTTATTATAAGTACTGCCAAATATTATAGAGGTATAACAGGTTAATGTCTGTTCTTCATAGCATGCGTCCGTATGCTGATGGTAAGTATACTCAACACTTACACTATCTCCTATAGATGCTACTCCGTCTGTATAGCCTTTTGTATAGAAAGCTTCATTATCGGCACCGTTTCCGATTATAAGAGTCCCATTCACCCATGCCGCTGTTCCTGCAGACAGATTTCTTTCTTCTATCGGCCGGATGTAAACCGGGATGTCGTTGGGTGTTTTTGTCGTTCTGGTCAGATCCCGGTTTTCGGCATCTTCTAAAGATTCATAATACAGAAGCTCCCCATCTTTATTTTTCGCCTGCACTCCTTCTAAGTGTGTTACGGACTGAGACCCGAGAATGCCTTCATAAAGACTGATAAAGGTAAGACTTGCGGCATTATCAGGGATGATAGTCTCTTCTGTCCTGTTATGGACAGCAGAGCCGTCTGTTTTGAAATATGTTCCAATCTCACTCAATGCCGATGCCATATTTATTTTATATGAGGATTCCAGATCATCAATCTCTTCTGCCAGATAAGTTAGGTCTTTGGAATCAATAACTACTGTCTTATTTGCATAATCTATGATACCTTTCGATCGGATTTGATCTTTACGACCTGTGTCGACTGCTGAAACCGAAGTTTTGACTGTTAGGAATCCTGCAAAGATAAGAATTATAGCAACATGCCATTTTTTTATCTTTTTGTCATTTATGATGTTTTTTTTCATATGATAACCTCCTAAGTTAAATTCATTCTGCTAATTTTAACAATTCCGAAATCATGGCAGCTCCTGAAAAAGAGCATCTAACTCCGACTGCAGATAATCAATATCGGAAGCATAAACAGATACTTTTTCCCCATCAAAAATATAACTCCCCTTACTCTCTATACCCGAATCCGCCACAACAGATATTCCTGTTGATATCATTCCGGCTGCCGCCACAAAAGCTGCCGCTAACATAACAGATATTTTTTTAACAAACCTTATTCTCTTTCTCATGAATCATTCCTCCTTTCTATACGGAATTAAAGAAAGTGTATTCGTCTCCTCATCATACTGATAAAGAAGGAGCTGCCCATCCATTCCGTTTATCCATTTCTGCAAATTATTGATTTGCTCTTGCGTATCTTTAATCTGCTCTCTGGTACTCTCCAGCTGCTTCATGATCTGTTCCACCTGCTCATTCATGTTGGCAAATCTGCCTTCAATGTCATCCATGTTCTGTTCAATAGTAATCTTTAAAGTACGCTCAATTTTCTTGATTTTATCTTTCAGATCTTTATCCGTTGTTTCCAAGGCCGCAATCTTTTCATAGATGATTGAGATATCTGCTCTTACCTGTTCCATCTGTTTTTCAATTTCACGAATCCATTCCTGTATCATCGGTATGGTTTCGGTATTCATGATATTGACGATATCTGTCAGCTCGAAAAGTTGATTCTTTGTATTCTGCAGCTGTAACATCAAAACATTGATATCGCTTATGATCTCGTCTATCTGCACCTGAAGTCCGGTATCGCCGTCCTCTTGTGCTATAACTGCAGTTTCCATCGTTTCTTTGATTTCCGTCATTGAGTTTATCAGTTCATTGATTTTCTCATCCAGATATTCTGTATTTTCAAGATATTGCTGTTTTAAAGCTTCCTCTCCCGGTCCCTCTGCAAGAATTGTTTCCATTTTCTCTTCATAGGTTTCTACAGTCATATTCGGATTTTTTTCATTGGTATTCTTCCGCCAAAGCAATAACAGACATAGAATGATAATAACGAGGATTACCACACCAAGCATGCAAAAAACAAAGATACTTCCATTTTTTTCCGGATCGTTTTTCCTTTCATTGATATAATCTGACAGTTGTGTCATAAATTCCTTCATACTTTTTCCTCCAGTTTCTTTTATTTTGTATTAAATCAATTTGAATCATGGCGAATCGCCGGATCTTTTCGCATCACGCGAAATATCTAGATATTAAGATAGCCCGTTAGATTGTCAGCATATCTTCCTATAGGATAGAAATACGATATCAGATTTATCTTTTTTATGCAATATCGGCAATTTTCACAAAAAATATTTTAAAAAGCCGGAACAACATCATTTCATTCGATGTTTTCCGACTTTTCTCTTGTCAAAAACTTTTAATTCTCTCACAAAAAATTTTAATAACAGAGTCCCTGTCAAATCCTGGTTACCAGGTAAGCACTTCATATCCATCCTCAGTAACGGCAACCGTGATTTCCCACTGGGCCGAAGGAAGTCCATCCTCCGTATAGACGGTCCACCCGTTATCATCGTCAATATAAATATCCGCACTTCCCATATTGACCATTGGCTCTATTGTAAAGACCATTCCCGGCACCATCAGCATTTCCGTTCCTTTCTCGGTAACATAGCTGACAAAGGGTTCCTCATGAAATTCCAGTCCCACGCCGTGTCCGCCGATTTCCCTGACAATGGAATAGCCGTTTTCTTTGGCGTGATCGTTGATTGCCTGTGCCATGTCGCCCAGAAAATTCCAGGGCTTTACCTGCTCCAGACCAATTTCAAGACATCTATGTGCTGTTTCTACCAGTTTCTGCGTTTCAGAAGCTACGTTACCCAGCATAAACATTCTGGAAGAGTCCGAGAAATATCCCTGAAAGATTGTAGAGACATCTACATTCACAATATCTCCGTCCTTCAGAATATCTTTTTCGGAAGGAATTCCATGACAGACTTGTGAATTAACGGAGGTGCAGACACTCTTAGGAAAACCGTCATACCCAAGAGGCGCAGGTATGCCTCCCATCTGTGTGGTTTTTTCATAAACCAGCTGATCGATCTCTTCGGTACTCATGCCGATTTGAATCTTCTCTGCCACATGATCTAAGACCGCTATATTGATCTTGCTGCTTTCTCTGATTCCCTCAATCTGCCTTTTTGTCTTGATCATATGATGTTCCGGCACCATATGCCCTTCCAGAGCATATCGTTGTATCTTCTCATCAAAAGCCATGTGACAGACTTTATATTTGCGGCCGCTCATACACCAGCAGGGATCGTTGCGTCCGATTCTTTTCATTGCTTTTCGTGCTCCCGGCATTTTCAGCTCTGCCTTATTATATCCAGATAATTCCTGACATTTTCACGAATATTACCATGAAAGATTGCGGAGCCCGCGACGATCACATTTGCACCGGCTTCCAGCACGACCTTGAGTTTTTCCTCCGTGATGCCCCCATCTACCTGAATATCCACATGAAGTCCCATCTCCTGTATCAACTGACGGGCATAACGAATACGCTCCGTTGACTTCGGAATATATTTCTGGCCGCCAAACCCCGGCTCCACTGTCATGATCAGCAGCATTTCTATTTTGTCCAGATAGGGTCTGACTGCATCTACAGGCGTATCCGGTTTGATAGACAAGCCGGCCTTACAGCCCATCTTGTGGATCTTATCGATGACACCGTCCACATCCTTTGCCGCTTCCAGGTGAAAAGTAATACTGTCTGCTCCACATTCTGCAAACTCTTCAATATAGCGTTCCGGTTCTACGATCATCAAATGCACATCAAAAATCTTCCCGGTCACAGGTCTGATGGTCGAAATCACCGGCATTCCAAAGGATATGGACGGTACAAACACGCCATCCATAACATCAATATGTATATAATCCGCACCTGCTTCATCCGCCTCTATGATCTGCTTCCCCAGTATTCCAAAATCAGCCGCAAGTATAGAGGGTGATAATATTTTTTTCATAAGAACTCCTCGTTGGAAAGAATATCTTTGTTAAGCTTTCACAACTTCTTTTACTTTTGCATAGATGCCTTTTCCATCCAATCCATACTTTTCAACCAAAGCCGCTGCCGGCCCCGATTCTCCGAACACATCCTGCATACCCAGCTTCAAAACAGGGGTCGGACATTTCTCGGATAAGCAATCACATACCGCACTTCCAAGGCCGCCGATCACACTATGTTCTTCCACTGTCACCACTTTGCCGGTCTTCCTGGCAGATGCAATGATGAGACCCTCGTCCAATGGTTTGATCGTATGAATATTAATAACTTCCGCACTGATGCCATCTTCTGCAAGCATCCCGGCTGCGTCCAATGCGGAGGCTACCGTAATGCCACTAGCAACAATTGTAACATCACTACCCTCTTTTAACAAGACTCCTTTTCCGATTTCAAATTGATAATCCGGTCTGTCATTGATCACCGGAACCGCTGCACGGCCAAACCGCAGATAAACGGGACCTTCTTTCTCAATCGCCGCCCTGACTGCTGCTTTAGCCTCAATATCATCGGAGGGCACAATCACTGTCATGCCCGGAATGGTTCTCATAAGCGCCACATCCTCATTGCATTGATGGGTCGCTCCATCTTCACCGACAGTAATGCCTGCATGAGTTGCACCGATCTTCACATTCAGATGTGGATAACCGATGGAATTACGAACCTGCTCAAAGTTACGGCCTGCCGCAAACATGGCAAAGGAACTGATAAAAGGAATCTTTCCGCAGGTTGCAAGCCCGGCAGCAATTCCTGTCATATTACACTCCGCAATCCCACAGTCAATGTGACGATCCGGAAACGCTTTCTGAAATACGCCTGTCTTTGTGGCACCTGCAAGGTCTGCATCCAAAACCACCAGATTCGGAAAATCCGCCCCGCATTCGGCAAGTGCATTCCCATAACTTTCACGTGTAGCAATTTTCTTTACATCCGCCATTAGTTTGCACCTCCTAACTCTTCACTGATCTTTAAAAGATCCGCCATCGCCGTTTTATACTCTTCATCATTCGGCGCTTTTCCGTGCCATCCCGCATTGTTTTCCATATAGGAAACACCTTTTCCTTTCACTGTCTTACAGATAATTGCGGTGGGCATGCCTTTGGTACTTCTTGCTTCCTTGAAGGCATTGTCAAGTTGATCAAAATCATTTCCGTCAATATTGATTACATGGAAATTAAATGCCTCAAACTTTTTATCAATGGGATAAGGTGAACATACATCTTCGACTTTACCGTCTATCTGCAGACCGTTGTTGTCCACGACCACCACCAGATTGTCCAGTTTTCTATGACCCGCAAACATGGAAGCTTCCCAGACCTGTCCTTCCTGAATCTCCCCATCGCCGAGAAGCGTATACACTCTGAAATCTTTGCCATCCATCTTCGCTGCCAGAGCCATGCCGACTGCTGCCGAAATTCCCTGACCGAGAGAACCGGATGACATATCCACACCCGGTGTCTCCTGCATACAGGGATGTCCCTGTAAATAGGAACCTAAATGGCGGAGTGTTTTCAGATCCTCTACCGGAAAATAACCGCGGTTTGCCAATGCGGAATATAAGCCCGGCGCTGTGTGACCCTTGGATAATACAAAACGATCCCTGTCCGCTTTCTTCGGATCCTTCGGATCAATATTCATTTCTTCAAAATAAAGATAGGTAAAAATATCCGCCGCAGACAATGACCCGCCGGGATGTCCGGCCTTTGCGCTGTGTACTGCGGTAATAATGCCTTTACGAACTTCATTAGCTTTTTTTTGTAACTCTAACTTGTTCATTGTCAACCTCCATAAATTTTATTAGTTACCTTGTCCATAATAAGCATTTGCTCCATGCTTCCTGTAGTAATGCTTATCCTGTAATTCCTGCGGTGCAGGCTGTATGCGGGGATTGATGGTCTCCGCTCTGTAAGCCATCTTCGCAACTTCTTCCAGAACCACTGCATTATGTACCGCGTCATGTGCATTTTTCCCCCATGCAAAGGGACCGTGATTCTTACATAAAACTGCAGGAACAGCCAGAACGTCTTTGTTCATCTTTTTAAATTCATTGACGATCAAAAGCCCTGTATTCTTCTCATATGCCTCCGCAATTTCTTCTTCCGTAAGGCATCTTAAACAAGGTACCTCTCCATAGATATAATCCGCATGGGTCGTCCCGTAACAGGGAATACTCCTGCCTGCCTGTGCCCAGCTCGTCGCATAGGAGGAATGGGTATGTACGACTCCGCCTATTTCCGGATATGCCTTGTATAATTCCAGATGGGTCGCCGTATCGGAAGAAGGATTATAACGCCCTTCCACTTTATTCCCGTTCAGATCCATCAGAACCATATCATCCGGCGTCAGTTTATCGTATTCCACGCCGGAGGGCTTAATTGCAAAAATACCTGCTTCCTCATCGATTTCACTGACATTGCCCCATGTAAATGTAACCAGACCATACTTGGGCAGAAGCATGTTGGCCTCATATACGCGTTTCTTTAATTCCTCTAACATATTTTTTCCTTTCCGCTATTGACTCAAGCAGTCAACCGCTGCTTTTTCAATACCAAGCCCTTTCGTATAACGCTCCATGAACTTATCAAAACCTTCTACATCCTCTTTATGCGGCTCCTCCTTCGTTCCTTTCTGTCCTGCAAATACCCTCTTCTCAAGGAACGCAGATAAGGATTCTCCATCCTCTTTGTGCAACATATAGGACGCCAGTAATGCCATTCCCCATGCGCCGCCTTCTCCCGCAGTTTCCATCACGCTGACGGAAGCATTGATTGCTGCAGCCATAAAACGCTGTCCGACACCTTTGGTCTTGAACAGACCGCCATGGCCGAACATTTCATCCACACGCACACCTTCTTCTTTCAGCAAAATATCCAATCCGGTCTTTAAAGCACCCAGAGAAGTGAAAAGATGTACTCTCATGAAATTGGCCAGATTGAAGTTATCGGAAGGTGTCCGCACAAATAAAGGACGTCCCTCTTCAAATCCGGTGATATGCTCTCCCGAAAAATAGTTATATGCAAGCAGACCGCCACAGTCACTGTCACCTTCCAATGCCTTGCGGTATAAGGTGCCGAACAGATTGTTCATATCCACTTCCATACCCATGCTTTCCATGAACTCTTTAAAGATATTGACCCACGCATTTAAGTCGGAAGTGCAGTTATTACAATGTACCATCGCCACCAGACTTCCGTCGGGAGTAGTAACAAGATCGATGGCGTCATATACTTTCTGTAATTCTTTTTCCAAAACGATCATCGCAAATACACTGGTGCCGGCAGACACATTGCCTGTTCTCTGTGCTACGGAGTTCGTTGCTGCCATACCGGTTCCCGCATCTCCCTCCGGCGGACAAAGCGGTATTCCTGCCTGCAGCTTTCCGGTAGGATCCAACAATCTGGCGCCTTCTTCCGTCAAGGTTCCTGCTGCCTCTCCCGCGGTCTGAACCTTCGGCATGATATCTCTTAACTTCCACGGAAAATGTTTATCCGCTGTCAGTTCATCAAACTGTGCTATCATCTTCTCATTGAAATCGCCGGTCTCAATATCGATCGGGAACATTCCGGAAGCCTCACCCACGCCAAGTGTACGTTCTCCGGTCAGTTTCCAATGTACATAGCCTGCCAGTGTTGTAAAATAACGAACGGAAGAAACATGTTCCTCACCGTTTAATATTGCCTGATAAAGATGGGCAATGCTCCATCTCTGCGGAATATGATAGTGAAAAACTTCCGTCAGTTTTTCGGATGCCGGTCCGGTAATGGTATTTCTCCATGTGCGGAAAGGCACTAAAAGTTCATCCTTTTCATCAAATGCCATATAACCGTGCATCATGGCGCTAAAGCCGATCGCACCGATTTTCTCAAGTTCGGTGCCATATTGCTTTCTTACATCTTCCGCCAGACTTTGATAGCAGTCCTTAAGACCGTTCCAGATATCATCCAGACTATACGTCCAGATACCGTTCTCCAATCGGTTTTCCCAGTCATGCGCACCGGAAGCGATCGGAGTATTGTCCTCCGCTGCCAGAACCGCTTTGATCCTGGTCGAACCGAATTCAATACCCAGCACGGTTTTACCGTCCATTATCTGCCTTTTGATTTCTTCTGTCGAAAATCCCATTTGTCAAACCCTCCTTCTTTTATCGGAATGCTGCTTCATTCCATCTTAATTCTTTCTTAAAATCACGAAGATTCGTATTCTTGTCAATTACCACACTCTCAATGCCCATGGCAGCCGCCCAATCTTCCATCTGTTCTACCGACAAATCATAGGAGAATGCCGTATGATGCGCACCGCCTGCCAGAATCCATGCTGCAGCGCCGATTTCCATATTCGGCTGTGGTGTCCAGAATGCGGTGCCTACCGGAAGTTTCGGCATAGGCTTTTCAACTTTTTTACAATCAACGGCATTGATCAGCAGTCTGAATCTTGTCCCCAGATCTATCAGAGAACATGCAACCGCAGGTCCCTCTTTGGACGTAAAGACAAGGCGGGCAGGATCCTCTCTGTTACCCATAGAAAGAGGACATACTTTAATGCCGATCTCTCCGTCTGCAACGGAAGGGCAAACTTCCAGCATATGAGCCTGCAAAATACCTTCTTTTCCGGGAACCAGATTATAAGTATAGTCTTCCATCATGGAAGTGCCTTTTGCATCCTTGATGCCTGCTGTCATCAATTTCATCATGCGGACCATAGCAGCGACTTTCCAGTCACCTTCTGCACCAAAACCGTAACCTTTTTCCATCAATCGCTGAATGGAAAGTCCCGGTAACTGTTTCAGACCGCCCAACATACCGAAGTGGGTGACAACGGCATGATAATCATTCTCAACCAGGAATTTCTCAATGCCGATCTCCTGTCTTGCCTGTACCGCAACATGCTGCCTGAACTCATTCAGATCTCTGCCTTCATCAATGATCTTATATTTACTGTAATACTCTTCTACCAAAGCATCCACATCGCCCTGGGCAACGGCATCTACATATTCCACCAAGTCGTTTACGCAGTAATGATCGATCTCCCAGCCAAACTTGATCTGTGCCTCTACCTTATCACCCTCTGTTACGGCTACGTTGTTCATATTGTCGCCGAAACGGCACACTCTGATATGAGAGGATTCAATAATCCCAAGCGCTGTTCTCATCCAACTTCCAATCTGTTCCTGTACCTTAGAAGAAGCCCAATGTCCGACAATAATCTTTCTCTCGATCCCCATCCGGCTTACAATGTGTCCGTATTCTCTGTCCCCATGAGCCGACTGGTTTTCATTCATAAAATCCATATCAATGGTATCATAGGGAAGTTCTTCGTTAAACTGTGTATGCAGATGGCAAAGCGGTTTCCTGAATTCTTTTAATCCCAGAATCCACATCTTTGCCGGAGAAAAAGTGTGCATCCATGTGATCACACCGGCACAATCCTCATCATTGTTTGCATCATTGAAAGTTTTTCTGATAGAAGCCTGACTGATCAATGTAGGTTTTAATACCACTTCAAAAGGCAGTCTGCCCGAGGCGTTTAATCCCTCCACAATTTTAGCCGAATGATCGGCTACCTTCCTTAAACATTCATCTCCGTATAGGTCCTGTGACCCGGTACAAAACCAAAACTGATATTTTTTTGTCTGCATATACCCTCTCTTTCTGCCGTCTCATCGGCTTGCCCATTTTCAATCATACTTTTTAAAAAGCTGCCAAGCCGGCAATTCATATTACCGGCTCGACAGCTTAAATATTCATTTGTATTATTTCTTTTTACGAGCCATAACGATACTCTGAATGAGCAGGAACAGGCAGAGCATAGCTGCTTTCGTGATTCCCGTCCACCAAGCTTCGTCCAGTCCGACGGAAGCAACGATGTTCTGGATCGTACTGAATGACAATACACCAAAGAATGTTCCGATGATATTGCCGACACCGCCTGTCAGCATCGTACCGCCGATGATGGAGGAGGCAATGGCGTTCATTTCCATTCCCGTTGCGTTTGCCGCAGAACCGTTGCCGGCATGCAGAAAGTATACATATCCGCCGATACCTGCCAGCAGCCCGCAGATCAGGTGTGCAAGGAATTTCGTTTTCTTAACGTTGAGACCAAGCATCAATGCACTTTCATTTTTACCGCCAACCGCATAAAACGCACGTCCCAGCTTCGTCCATCTGAGCAAGCAGAACATAATGACTACAACGATCAGCGCAACGATCACACCAATCTCGATATAGGCGTCCACATAGATTCCTTTCGGATTGACAAAGCCCATGCCCGGCATGGTAATACGCGTATTTTTCAGTGCTGTAAAACTCTCATTTGCCACATTGAACGGCTTCGTATTAACGATCGTCGTCATACCGCGGGCGAAGAACATACCTGCCAGCGTTACGATGAACGGCTGAATTTCGAGATAGGCGATCAGCAATCCCTGGAACAGACCGAATGCAAGCCCGATCGCCAGTGCAATGAGAACCGAGACTGCCACGTTGCCACCCTTATGATCCAGATATACCGCACAGCACATACTGATCAACGCCGTGACACCACCTACCGATATATCGATACTTCCGGTGATCATGACAAGGCTCAGGCCGCATGACAAAATGATCAGCGATGCGTTCGTATTCAAAATATTAAAGAAGGTCTGCCACCTTAAGAAGCCGCCTTTCAAAAATACCATAGCAGCAATATACATCAGGAAGAAAATGATGATCGTAATCGTAAGGAGCAGGTTAGTATCCGTCATGTTCTTGATTCTGCTGCTCAGACTGTTATCTGATGCAGATGAAGTATTCTTGGACATACTAAGCAACCTCCTTTGCTTTTAATTTTTTCGAAAGAGAAGCAAAATACTCTCTCACGGTCGGAGCACTCATGACAACCAAAGCGATTACCACAACTGCCTTGTAAGCGGGAAGCGCATCGGACGATACCTGATATCTGTACAAAGTAGTAGTCAGGTATTGGATGACATAGGCTCCCATAATAGAAGCTCCCATGTTAAACTTACCGCCGCCCAGTGAATTGCCGCCCAGAGCAACCGCAAGGATTGCATCCATCTCGATATCCTTAGCAACAACCGAGTAGTTGATAGAGGACACACGGCTTACCTTGATCAGTCCTACAACCGCAACACAGAGTCCCAAGATCACAAAGGACATAACCTTGATCACCGCGGGATTCAAACCGTTCAGACGCGCAGAACTCTCGTTGGTTCCGACTGCCTGCGTATACAGTCTTAAATTCGTAAACTTAAGCACCAGCGTAATAATGATCACACACGTTACTGCGATAAAGAACGGAGTCGGAATCGGAATACCCGGAATCAATCCTCCGAAAATAGCAAACGTTGGATCCTTGACAATCGGAAGTTCGTTGTTGTTGAACCATGAAGCAATCGAACGTCCTGCCGTATACAGGATCAGCGTCGCTATCATGGGCTGTATCTTGAAGAAAGCCACCAATATACCGTTAAAAGCACCGAAAAGCATGGATACAACGCAAGCTATCAAGAACGCTGCGATGATCGGCATCTGCAATGTATCAGGACGGGTATTGGTGCCGCAGAGCATACGCAGCAGCATACTACCACTGATTGCAACCGCTGCGCCCACACTGATATCCTGTCCTCTGGATGCAGCTGTTACAAGCGTCATACCAATTGCGAGGATGGCAAGCTCGGAACCGTTGTCCAGTATGGAAATCAAGGGCCCTGAAAATACCGGATTACCGGCGCTGTTAGCACCCAACGTAACTTTAAAAAATGTAGGATCACCAATTAAGTTAAACAACGTCAACAGCACCAGTGCCGTCAACGGGATAAAAAACTGCTGTCTGACCAGCTTCCCGAGAAAAACAGAAACGCCTGGATTACTCTTATTATTTTGCATTCTTCTTCTCACCTCCTGCGATCGTACTCATTACCTTGCTCTGATTCATATCCTGACCTGTCAATTCACCTACCACGTTCAAATCTCTCATAACGACCA
Organism: Lachnospiraceae bacterium; assembly: GCA_022510585.1. GTDB lineage: Bacteria > Bacillota > Clostridia > Lachnospirales > Lachnospiraceae > UBA3282. Next base: position 1,437 of record JAFLTF010000032.1, on the reverse strand, counting down.
GACGGGAACAGGTACGCAGCATCTCATCCAACTCGGAAGAGATGAAAGTAACACTCATACCTTCCGATGCAAGCTTGAGTACCAGCTTCTGAATATCTACCTTCGTACCTACATCGATACCTCTTGTAGGCTCATCCAGGATCAGGTATTCCGGATGGGTCAGCAGCCATCTGGCTACAATGACTTTCTGCTGGTTACCGCCGGAGAGAGACTTGATCGGAGTATCGGCTGAGGCCGTCTTGATACTCAGAAGTTTAATATATTCATCCGCAATTTTGTTTGCTTCTGCCTTGGAAAAAGGCTTTAAAAATCCCTTTAATACCTGTGCCGCAAGAATCAAATTGTCACGAACCGAAAGTTCGCCCACGATACCGTCTACCTTACGGTCCTCCGGTAAATATGCGATTCCATGTCGCATAGCATCAATCGGCTTACTGATCTTAACATCCTTGCCATTCATTTTAACTTTGCCGTGCGTTACTCTGTCCGCACCGAAAATCGCACGCACACACTCACTTCTGCCTGAACCCAACAGGCCGGTGAAGCCGTTCACTTCACCCTTATTTATATGAAAATCAAAGGGCTTGATACCCGAGCTGCTTGCAAGGCCTTCTGCCTCAAATACCGGCGCTTCGCCTTCTTTGACCTCATAGGTCTGATACTCACCGTGAATATCGGACATATCATCCAGCTCCTTGCCAAGCATCTTAGATACAAGCTGAACCCTCGGAAGGTCCTCGATTATATATTCACCAACCAACTGTCCGTCACGCATGACCGTGATCCTGTCACAGACTTCATAAACCTGATCCAAAAAATGCGTAACGAAGATAATACCGACTCCTCTTGCCTTCAAATCGCGCATGAGCTTGAACAGTTTCGCAACTTCCTGTTCATCCAGGGATGAGGTCGGCTCATCCAAAATCAATACCTTACAATCCATGTCCACTGCGCGTGCAATGGCAACCATCTGCTGGATTGCGATGGAGCAGCTGGATAACTGCTGTGTCGCCTTGGCAGGTATATCCAGTGACTGTAATATCTTATCTGCATCCTCGTTGACTTTCTTCCAATTCTGAAATGCACCCTGCGTCCGTCCTATGTACATATTCTCCGCAACCGAGAGATTCGGACACAGTGTGATCTCCTGATACACAGTACTGATTCCCGCATTCTGTGCTTCCTGCGGCGAATGGATCGCTACTACCTGATCATCAATGCTGATCTCCCCGTCATCTTTTGGGTAAACCCCCGTCAACACCTTGATCAGAGTTGACTTTCCGGCGCCGTTCTCTCCCATAAGTGCATGTATCTCACCTTCACGTAAGGTGAAATCCACTCCCTGCAGGGCATACACACCGGGAAACTGTTTGTGAATGTTTCTCATTTTTAATACCACATTTTCACTCACCCCTGAATACACCTCCTGACAATTTT
>JAFLTF010000031.1:3492-23932 GCA_022510585.1 Lachnospiraceae bacterium | reverse complement strand
CTAAATAATCAGCTACCTTGTCCTTCCAAAGCGCAATGGGAAAAGAGGTAAAGGAACAGTATAGACAGGTGGTCGGACAAAAGGGAATGCCTATATATAAGCTGTAACCATTTTCATAATGCAGCGCATCCAGTATCCTTCTTTCTCTGGCAGCAATATCCATACTAAGCGCTGTTTTCTCCATGCTGACAAAATGCTCTTCTCTTAAAAAAGCATGAATCTCTTCATCACTTTTCCCCTCTTCCATCATGGTCATGGCGATCTTGGTCGGACGAATCCCCGTCAGATTGCCCCATGGCAGGGAAATTCCGGTTTCTTCCTGCAGGGAGGTATAGATAAACTTTTTAAATTCATTCTTATAATCGTTTATGACATGCAAGGTATAGATATTTTCTAAAATCTGTATGGTAACCTTCTTCTCATCAAAAGTAATCTGCATCCATACCGGAAGTTCCAGAATCTTTTTATCCTTGATGACAGATTCCGGCGTCAATATCCTAACATCCTCTTCCGGATAAAATGCTTTGACAAGAGAATGGATATCATATTCAAATTGGGCTTTGTTGGATTTTATGATGAACATATTTTTTCTCTCTATCTTGATCTTTCAGTTTATTTTAGAAAAGTTAATTTATTTCAGGTAATTATACCATTCCATCATCTTTCCTTCAATAAAGAATTAGTAAAGGCTGCAACCCCTCACAGTCACAGCCTCATCACATTAAATTCCCTCTAAATCTTATTAAACGGCTCCTTATAGCAGGCCACGCTGCCCAGTTCTTCTTCAATTCGAAGCAGCTGGTTATATTTGGCGACGCGGTCGGTACGACAGGGTGCGCCTGTTTTGATCTGTCCGGCGTTTACTGCTACCGCAAGGTCGGAAATAAAGGTATCCTCCGTCTCTCCGGAACGGTGAGAAATGACCGTCTTATATCCGTTCTTATGGGCCATCTCGATTGCCTCCATTGCCTCGCTGACAGTTCCGATTTGATTGACTTTTACCAGAATCGCATTGGCAACATGCAACTTGATTCCTGCATCCAGTCTCTTGGTATTGGTAACGAAAAGATCGTCACCCACAAGTTGAATCTTTTCTCCCAACGCTTTGGTCAAAAGCTGCCAGCCGTCCCAATCATCTTCAAACAGGCCATCCTCAATGGAAATGATTGGGAACCTTTCTACAAGATTCTCATAATAGGCAACCATCTCTGAAGCGCTCCTTCTGACTTCTTGTCCGGTCATCTGGGATTCGCCTGGGAAATAGTAAGTACCAGAGGTCTCATCATAAAGTTCGCTTGCTGCCGCATCCATAGCGATTTTAATATCCTGCCCTGGCGTATATCCGGCTGCTTTAACGGATTCTACGATCAATTCCAAAACCTCTTCCGCATTGGATAAGGACGGTGCAAAACCACCTTCATCCCCTACACCGGTAGATAGTCCTCTCTGATTACAAATCTGTTTCAGGTTATGATAGATCTCCGCACAGATGCGAAGTCCATTTGCAAAGCTTTCTGCCTGCACCGGCATAATCATAAACTCCTGGAAATCCACTGTGTTATCTGCGTGTTTTCCACCGTTTAGAATATTCATCATAGGAACCGGAAGCAGTCTTGTATGGGCACCACCTAAATAGCGATACAAGGGGATTTCCAATGCTATACTGCAGGCTTTGGCACATGCCATGGATACTCCCAATGTGGCATTTGCCCCCAGATTTCCTTTATTATCGGTTCCGTCCTGTTCTATTAATACCCTGTCTATCAGCCCTTGATCCAGTGCATTCAGTCCAACCAGAGCTTCTCTGACTTTGGTATTGACGTTATTCACCGCTTTCGTTGTTCCCAATCCAAAGTACCGGGTTTCTCCGTCGCGAAGTTCTACCGCTTCAAATCTTCCTGTGCTGGCCCCGCTTGGTACGGCTGCCCTGCCCATGATTTTTCTTCCATCAGGCTCTATCTCAACCGTCACTTCCGCCTCCACTGTAGGATTTCCGCGGGAATCCAGAATCTCTCTTGCATGCACTTCCGCAATACGCAGCATTTTCTCCATATAAAACCTCCTTAAACATACCGCTTTTTCATAGTATGTCCAAGGAGGAGCTGTTTTACACATTATGGAAAGTTTTATTTTTATTCGTTTCGTATCGCCGCCAAAGGACTTAGCTTCATCGCACGCAGTGCCGGGAAAAATCCGGCTACCATACCCACAAGCACTGCAAATGCCAGTGACACCAAAACAAGCCAGAAAGGAATATAAGAAATATTCGACGACAAATTCAGTTCGGCTGCTCCGGCTGCAAGTTTATTGATCACCGCAGAAGCAATATAGCTTAGCATCAGACCGATCACCCCACCGATAAAACCGATAAAACCTGCCTCCAGCAAAAACAAAGCACGGATATTTCGAAGATCACAGCCAAGCACTTTCATAACGCCGATTTCCTTCGTTCGCTCATAAATTGACATCATCATAGTGTTCGTAATTCCGATTGCTGCAACAAATAAAGACACCGCACCGATACCGCCCAACACTAACTGCACAATACCCAACGTCTTCTGCTCGGATTCTATCCACTGGGCATTACTGTTCGCCTCATAACCCATGTCTGTGATCAAATTCTGTACTGCCGTTACATTGTCCATATTGTCTACATTGACAGTAAGCTGGTTATAAAAGATTTCTTTATAAGGTTTTCCCGTACTTGTTGTCGGTTGTCCCGGAATCGGTTTTTTCTTAAAGATTTTTTGCAGCTCCGGTATCAGCTTGTCAATATCGCAGTAAACATACCAACCAAATCTGGACCATTCACCCTCCGCCGGAGATGCCTCTACCCCGGCAGTTTTTATCAAATATTTCTTCGGCGGCTGTACTACGGTCTCACCGTCATTCCACTGAGACTGCCAGTAAGCATCCATATCGAAAATAATAAAGATCGGATCGTTCATCAGATCAATATCCGGCAGTTCGCCGGTTTCCCAATAGCTGCCTCCACCCTTGGAGTTATAGAAATCCTGTAAAACCTGGCAGCCGTATAAGAAGGTCAATTCATTGTCTGATGCAGATGGCAGGCTTCCTTCACCCAGCTCGATTCCCATCTCCTGAATTGCCTGAAGCGGCCAGCCCTGCAGGTTTAAATAACCCTGATAAGCGCCGTATTTAGCCATTGCCGAGAGCTGAAGGATCGGATAGACGCTTTCCACATGTTCCATCCTTTCAATGCTTTCAATCAGCTCTGCATCCAGCCTTTTTACCTCCTGTGTGGAATCACCTCCCCAGACATAGGGTTCATAAACTGTAATCTGGGTCAGGCTTCCGTAAGACTCGTACTGCTCTATCAAAGATCGGCTAAGCCCAAGTCCCAGAGAAATCATGACAACGATCGAAGTCACGCCGATGACCACACCAAGCACCGTTAATATTGTTCTGACTTTTCTTTTCCAAAGGTTACTGCTGCTCATACGCAGTAAATCAAGGAATTTCATAGGATAGTCCTTTCCTCTCTATTTAAAGCAGATCGTCATTTTCTATGGAAGATAAATCATCCGCTAACAATTGCGCCGCTTTTTTCTTCTTTCGAATAATGAAGAAAACAATCAGACCGGCACCGCCTGCTAAAATAACCGCAATCACAACAATTGCAATCACCAGACCTTTACGAGGTCCTGTTTGCTCCCCTTCCATATCTTCCATCATAAAATCATCACCCATCATAAAATCGTCATAAAACGCTTCCGAAACATACAGGGTAATGGTTTTGGTATCCACTGTAACATTTCCCGCATCATCTTCATAGGAAATATCAACATTTACGGTGCCATCATCCATTGTAGCGCTCATTCCGGTTACCATAACATCGACATTCCCGGTAGCGCCGGATGTCAGATTTCCTATAAAAGCGGAAGTCTCTTCTATAGAATCTGCAACAAACTTCACCTGTACATTATACAGCGTGGTCTTACCTGTATTATAAATACTAAACATTACATTCGACTGGGATCCCACCGTAATATCACCGGGTATTACTTCCGGTGTGCTAATATCGAAGCGGCTCTCCTGATTGATCGGAATGGATACGCTTGCCGTATCGGTCAGATCAAACATGGCACCTGCATCATATTTCATATTCACATCCAAAACGTAAGGTTTCTGTGCCAGATCGGCTTTTGCGGTCATCTCAATCACAATATCTGCCGCCGTATTAGAGGCAATCTGGTCCATATAGACGGAACTAGATCCGGAAGTGGGCAGAAATGCCGCATAGGTATTGGTTGTATCCGCGCCTTCCACAGCTGCCTGCATATCAAATAAAACGTTAGTTACCGCCGTATCTTTGGAAGTATTTTTTACATGGATGGTCAGTGTAAAGGTATCTCCTGCAAACACCTGTGCCGGATTTGTTTCAAAGCCTGTGACTACGATCCTGGGCTTAGCATTGCTGGTCTCATCTCCGGTACCGCCTATATATCCGCTTCCCGGTTTTCCCAGTGTACGTACATAAACCGTCAACTCCGCGGGCGTCTCACAACGGATTCCTGATTTGGTGTACCATACGTTGAATTTCAGCGGATAATACCCACTCATTACATCCTCTCTTGCCGTAAACAGGAAAGTAAATTCTCGGCGGTTTTTCATTGCGTCATCATAGGTCTGGTTGCCTGGAATAAAAGGTTCTGTCTGAAGATAACTTGTCTGATCAGGTTTAAAAGGCCAATCTGACACAATTGTCGATGTCTGGGGCTCAATGATCAGATCCTTTAATTCTTCCGTACCGAAATTGATGACCGGCAGCACAATAGAAACTGACTGTCCGTAACTGACAGTCGGTGTTGCCCAGTTATCCCCTACCTGTAAGAACTCACTGGTGGTTGCACTCACATTTGTTGCAGCGGTATCCATGCTGCTTTTCACGGAGGATACATATGCGGAAAGTTCCGACAACGTCATATCCGTATTGGCAATGTAAAAAACCGCACTGTCAAAAATCTTATGTACGTTTTCCATTACCTTGTCGGTCAAATTATATCGAATTTTTAAACTCTGCATATAATTCAACATATCCTCATCCGCATCAAATCTGTCCATATCATTGATGATACGATTTTCTGTATCCGTTGCAGCCTGAGGCTGATTTATGTTCGTTTCCGTTGCATTTACATAAATAACTGATGGCATTGCAAAAAAACAAGTCAGCGCAAGCCCCAGTCCCAGTATTCCTTTTTTCCATATTCTGTTACTCATTTTTCTCTTCCCCCTGAAATGAATTCTGTTTCCCTCTGTTATCCTCAATCTGTACGATCTTTCCGTCTTTAATATGGAAAATGATATCTGCAAAACCTGCCAGATAATTATCATGCGTTACCATCACAAGCGTCTGATTCTTCTCCCTGACAACCTTCTTCATCAGATTCATGACTTCCACCGAAGTATTGGAATCCAGATTACCTGTAGGCTCGTCGGCAAAAATGATTTCCGGCTCCACCACCAGAGCCCTTGCCACGCCGACCCTCTGTTGCTGACCGCCGGACATCTGATTCGGTCTGTGCTTTTTATGCTTGGTCAGGCCTACCAGATCCAACATCTCTTCCGCTTTCTTATTGCGGCTTTTCTTGTCCATTCCCTGAAAAGTCAAAGGCAATGCCACATTTTCTATAGCGTTCATCGTACCCATCAAATTGAAAGACTGAAAAATAAAGCCGATATGTTCCCGCCTGAAGGCAACCAGCTGATTTTCAGTCTTTTTCTCCATATGCTCCCCGGCAATGATGATTTCCCCTTTGGTGGGTTTCTCAAGCCCCGCCAGCATATTGAGCAGAGTGGATTTACCGGAACCGGAAGTTCCCACGATGGAACAAAAATTCCCCCTGTCAATGGTAAAATCCACTCCGTTTAAGGCACGAACTCTTGTCTCGCCTACTCTGTATATTTTGTATAAATCTTTCACTTGTATGACCGGTTGCGTATCTCGATACCGGAACTGCTCATCCATCGCCATGTTTCCTTTATCTGCTATATCTTATCAGAACTAACTTATTTACTATAATGATTCTATGACATCATCCTGTAAATTTCATCTAATAACACTTGTTATTCTTTAAAAGTGGTATCCTGTGCCACAAAGTCAGGCACGCAACCATTCTTAAAAGAATAAGTACTAAACATCTGTTTATAAGGATACTCCGTATTAGGTTTAAATGCAATAGTAATCGTGTAATTAATATCAGCAAATGCAAGGTTATCATCATAAGTTTCCGTGCGTTTCCATTCCTGACTTAGATCATCCGGATAAAGACCTTGCAGAATCTCCTCTATCTGCTGCGGTTCCTCATAGGTTACCGTTACAAACCGGTCTACGCCCTGTGCATAACCTGCGCTTCCCCACGCCAGAAGAGTTTCCGGATCATATTCTGCCGCTTCAACAATCCTGATATAGTTAAAGTTTGTCACACTGATGCTGTCGATCGACGATACCGGCGGCTGCAACGGATAATACGCGTCCAATTCCTTTAAAAGGGTAATGGTGTTTTCAAAGTTTTCATACACAGGTAAATCATGCACCGCAATATAAGTGCTAAAAACAAATGAAAGCTTACCGCACATATCATGTTCCATAGCAAAGGTATAATCATACTGCTCCATATCCTTAAGCCACGCCTCCCGGATCGTCCCTGCAAAAGACGGGGACAATTCCTGCTGCATGCTTCCGTTCGAATAATAAAGTCTCAACTCCGGATCTTTCATATAATCTTCATGTTTTGCCAGTTCATACCAACCTTCCCGGTATTCCTTCGTGCCGATGATACGGTCTGCAAGTTTCGCGGTTTCGGCATCCTGCATATCGATGATATAACTTCTGGCAACATTTCTGCCGGAAGTCAGCCTGAATAAAACAGACACATATCGCAGCCTCCTGCCCATTATCTTCTCTTCCGGCCCATACGTATCCAGCACTTTTCGAAGCTCTATGCTTTTTTGTGCCAGTTCCCTGACAGCTTCCGTATCCTGTAAAAACATGTTTTCATCCAAATATTCGGCAACGGTCATGCTTTTCCTGCCTGTCTTATCATCCGTATATTCCCAGAAATCCTGCGAATAATTTCCCATGAATACCGCTGCGCTTGCTATTTTATCATTTTCCGGTATATAGGTATCATATCCAAATAAATCAAATTGATAGATACAAAATATTGCCAATGAAATAGCAAGAGCTGCACCGGTAGACAACGGATGCTTCAAAAAAGAACGAATATCAAGATCATAAACGACGTCCATCACAACACTGATCAAGAGCGCCGCTGCCAACATAGCAAGAACGGTAAGCATCATATTTTTATAGGATGCTTCATAAACGGTATACGCCGCTCCCAATGCACCGAGTACGGAAAACACGATTTTAAACAGACTCCAAACCGGCATAAAGACTACCGCTTTACCGACTCTCTCTGCGGGACGTTTTCTATAGCACAGATAAGCCAGAATCAGCAGGATAGCCGCAAGAAGTATCCACTGAACTACTACAGGAAACATTTCACCCGCAATCCCTGAAAGCTTCGTCTCCTGCTTCCAGTTAGTCGAGAAGGAGAAAAAATCATTATAGCCATACACATGAAAACTTTTCTCTTCAAAGAATTCATTATGATTCTTGAAGCAATCCCTTTTCATACTGGTGAAAATAATTTCACATATCTTATTCAACATATTCAGAATGAATATACCGAAACACGCCACCAGCTTGTTTCCGGTCAATGCCACCACCAGAATAACAAGATGCAGATTCAGCAGATACCAGGTAAAATTCATAAGCGCCGACATTGCGCATTTCCCCAGAACAACTCCCGATATACCGCCTTGCAGCGCCGCAATCAGCAAAGATAAAACGATACTTCCAAGATAAGGCAGCAGATAGATCAGAATGCTGTTTACATAGATTGTAAAAAATCTGTCTTTCTCTTTTACTGGAACACTCTTATAGAAGTCCAGCTTTCTTTTGTCATGAAGCCAGAAAAAACCTTGCAGCCCGACCAGTACTGCCAAAAGCAGTATTGCTATTACTGTTCTTTCCGTATTTTGGAAGCCCAGCGCGTCCGCTGCTGCCTGCGCCAATGCCCGCTTATATTCTTCAGAAGTATTATAAATACCCAATGACCTGTTCTGATGAATCCTGCTAAAATAGATCAGTAAAAATCCCGGCCAAAGCACAAGATGCGTCAAAATGCTGATGATCCACACAAAACCTCTGCGTTTATTATTTCCCTTAAGATTATCCCAAAATGATTTTTTTGATGTCATAGCCGACCACCTCCGTTTCACTGATAAAGATCTCTTCCAAAGAAAGAGGCAGCACTTCAAAAAATACCGTATTGACTGCTGAAAAATGTGCCATAACTTCCTCTTTCGTATTTCTGATTGTAATGGTGCAAAGAGCGCCCCTCTGTTCCTTTTTCACAACATCCAGCCCGTCAAGCGCCTTTGTTTCATCTTCTTTACCTTCAAATACACATTGAACCTTCTGGATATTGCACTTCATGTTCTCCAGATCTTTCGACAAAAGGACGCCGCCCTTATGAAGCAGCCCGACATGGTCGCAGATATCCTCAAGCTCCCTCAGGTTATGGGATGCAATAACGGGTGTCAGACCGTTTTCCTCCATTTCTTTGGCAAAAATACTTTTGATTCCCTGCCGCATCACCGGATCCAGCCCGTCAAAAGTCTCGTCACACAACAGATATTTTGTATGAGAACAGATTCCCAGAAGCAGCGCAAGCTGCTTTTTCATACCTTTGGAATAAGTACTGATCTTTCTATTTTTATCCAGATCAAAACTTTTCAGATAATGATAATATTCTACTGTATTAAAATTCTCATAGAGATTGCTGTAATACTTCTCCATGGTCACCGCATTTGCCCCTGTAAAGAAGTAGGGTTCATCTGCGATAAAAAACATCAGTTTCTTTGCCTCCGTATTGTCGTATACAGGCATATTATCTACAGCGATCGTCCCCTCATCCTGCCTGAAAATGCCTGATACCATGCGAAGCAGGGTACTCTTTCCCGCACCGTTGGTTCCGATCAGACCAAAAACCATATTCTCTTTCACCGTAACACTGACCGTATCCACAGCCTTGATCTTATCAAAGGTTTTGGTAACATTCTTTATTTCAATCATATGTCTTTCCTTTCTATTTCAAATTCATGATTCAAAACTGACAAAATTTCTTCCCTTGTAATACCATACTCCATGGCTTCCTCTACCTGTGCCAGAAGATTCTGCATACAGATTTTCTTCTTCTCTTCCAGAAGTTTCTGGGTATCCGACACAAAGTTTCCTCTGCCTTTCACGGTATAAATAAAGTTCTCCCGTTCCAGCTCTGCATATGCCCTCTGAATCGTGTTCGGATTGATGGATAATTCCACCGCCAGGTTTCTGACCGAAGGCATCTGCTCATCAGGCACCAGAACCCCTTTTAAGATCAGGGTCTTGAACTTCTCGCAAATCTGTTCATAAATCGGTCTGGTGTCCTTGTAATCTAAGATGATCATGGGTTCCTCCTTTCTAAGATTTTATTGCATTGAGAATCAATTTACATGATATATTCCGCGCGTATTAAGTGTACTATTAGTATTAATACACTTAATATATAATAAATACCGCTCTTTGTCAAGCGGTATTATTATAGATAATCACAGAACTTCTTTTATTCATAGCCAGAACTCAGGCGGCCCTCCAGCGCAACATCCCGTCCTCAAAAATTGCTTCCAGCCGCCCGCTGTCCTTCAACCATGCAAGATAAGAACGCACCGTACTTCCCACCAGTACATACTGCTCAAAATTCATTACAAGTCCATAATCGTTAAAAAGTCGTTGCAATACCTGTTCAAAGCAGACCGGTTCTTTACATAACTCCACGATCTTATCGGCAATCTCCATGACTTTATCGATATTGATCTGAGCAAGCGGTGCAATATCGTCTGTCACCTGTGCATGTGCGGGAACAAACACCTTCGCCTTTAATTCTTTTACCATATACAGCGTATCCAGATAAGACGCCACATCATAGAGGAAACCGATTTGATATTTGTCCAGAGTCTCTTTGCTGGATAAGCAGTCAGCAAGATAGAGCACGTCATCTTTCGTCCGAAAGCCGACCATATCAAAAAAATGCCCCGGTAAAGACAGCATCTCCATTCCTTCCGGCAATGCATCTTCCGTAAGATATTCGGCTCGGGACTCTTTTGCCATCAAAAACTTATGCCGCAGATCCTTCGGGGGAAAACCGCCATAGAGAAAGGCAGGTTCCAGAATCGGGGAATTTGTGAAATCACATTCGATTCCGGGCGCAAAGATCCGACAACCTGTCTGTGCCTGTAAATACTGATTGCCCCCAATATGATCCGCATTGGAGTGGGTATTATAAATCGCCTGCAAGTGCCATCCGTTCTGATCTAGAATCTGTCTGACTTTCCGCCCTGCATCTTTATCGTTTCCACTATCGATCAGGCAGACATTTGTCTCATCCAATCGGAAAAGACCGATCTTAGCAGGACTTTGTATATAGTAACTGTGTTCCCCCACTTGATTTAATTCATACATACAGCTCTCCTATTTTACTAAAAGAGACTTCCCTGTCATCTCCGCAGGCTGTTCCTTACCCATCAGCTCAATCAGGGTAGGTACGATATCTGCAAGGCAGCCGCCCTCACGCAGCTTATAAGAAGGATCTGCATTTACCAGGATAAATGGTACTTGATTCGTGGTATGCGCAGTAAACGGTGCGCCTGTCTCATAGTCGATGAGCTGCTCCGCATTGCCGTGGTCGGCACAGATAAAGAGTACGCCGTCCATTTCCTTAACTGCATCCACAGCTTTACCTACACATTCATCCACAGCCTCAACAGCTTTGATCGCAGCCGCTTCTACACCGGTGTGACCAACCATATCCGGATTGGCAAAATTGATGATGATCACATCATATTCACCGGACTTGATGGCACCCACCAGCTTATCGCATACTTCATAAGCGCTCATCTGCGGTTTCAAATCATAAGTAGCCACATCCTTCGGAGAATTTACCAGGATCCTGTCTTCTCCCTCATTCGGTTCTTCCACACCGCCGTTGAAGAAAAAGGTAACATGTGCATATTTCTCTGTCTCGGCAATTCTGGCCTGTTTCATATGGTTTGCAGCAAGCCACTCACCGAAAGTATTGGTCACAGAAATTTTATGGAAGGCCACTTCTTTATTCGGAATGGTCGGGTCGTAATCGGAAAAGCAGACATAGGTAATATCCAGTCTTTTTCCTCTGTCAAATCCGGTAAAATCATCATCACAGAAACTTCTGGTGATTTCTCTTGCCCTGTCGGGTCTGAAGTTAAAGAAAATAATGGAGTCCCCGTCTTTAATGGTAGCAACCGGCGCGCCGTTCTTCACAATGATGGTAGGTTTTACAAACTCATCGGTTTCTTCTCTGTCATAAGACGCCTGGATTCCTGCCGGTGCGCTCTCTGCCTGCAGACCTTCGCCTTTTGTCAAAGCGGCATAGGCCTTTGCTACTCTGTCATAGTTATTATCCCTGTCCATTGCATAATAACGTCCGGTCACGGTGGCAACTTCACCGACGCCGATTTTCTTCATTTCCGCTTCCAGATCCTCTACAAAGCCTTTTCCGCTTTCAGGGGGTGTATCACGACCATCCAAGAAAGCATGTACATAGACCTTTGATAAACCGTTTCTTTTTGCAAGTTCCAACAAACCGTAAAGATGCGTATTGTGGCTGTGTACACCGCCATCGGATACCAAACCGTACATATGCAGGGAAGAGTCGTTCTTCTTGCAATTGTTTACCGCATCCATTAAAGCAGGATTTTCAAAAAAAGTACCATCCTGTATTTCTTTCGTGATTCTGGTTAATTCCTGATATACGATTCTTCCGGCACCCATGTTCAGATGTCCAACCTCGGAATTTCCCATCTGTCCGTCCGGAAGACCTACAGCCATTCCGCTTGCATTTCCTCTTACAAAAGGACATTCCTGCATCAGCTTATCCATGACCGGCGTTTTCGCCTGTGCCACTGCATTGCCTTCTGTCTTTTCATTCAGGCCGTAGCCGTCTAAGATCATTAATACTGTTGGTTTTTTTCCCATTTTCTTTTCTCCTTTTCCTCTCTATATGTTTTGCTGCTCATCTTATTATTCCTTTATTTTTTCCAAATACATCCATCCTTCATACTAACACATCTCCTATTGATTATCAAATAAATTATGATAAAATAAACCATGCGAATACAAATCATGACGTATGATACAATTATTGAAAGGATTCCGTATCATGTCCCAGACCATAACTATTTCTTATGAGGGAAACCAATATACCCTTTCCTATACGGTGATCAAAAGCAAACGAAAATCTTTTGCTATTACTATAAAAGAAGATGCCACCATCCTTTTTCGGGTACCGCTTCATGCAAGTTCCCGGCAGATCATGCAGATGGCAGAAGAGAAAAGCCATTGGATCATTACACACTATCTGGCTGTCTGTGCAAAGAAAAACAGCAGACCTCATTCCGATTTATCTGCCGTGCAAAGAACTGCGTTGGAAAGCCGCTATAAAGAAGCCGCACGCGCCTATATTCCCAAACGGGTCGCTTATTATCAAGACCTGACCGGAGGCTCCTACAGGCGCATTACCATCCGTGATCAGAAAACAAGATGGGGCAGCTGCAGCAGCAAAGGAACTCTTTCCTTCAACTGGCGGCTGATGCTTGCGCCGCCTGCCGTTTTGGATTATGTTGTCGTACATGAACTCTGCCACTTAAGTCATATGAATCATTCGCCTGCCTTCTGGCAGGCTGTAGAACGTGTTTATCCCGATTACCGTAATGCCAGGAAATGGCTGAAAGATCATGGAGACGAGCTGACACTCTAAAATCTGTCATGCTCCCTGTATTTTGCCCTGCGATTATTTCCCTTTCTTCTTATCCTGTTTCTTGGTCCGGATACGCAAAGATGCATATCTGTTATTTCTTTCCGATTCCCGCCTGTCATAAGGTTTAAATGTTTCGTTTTTGTTGTTTCTTTGCGCTCTTTGATGACGCGGTATGAAATCGGGACGAAACCGCTCGGCCTTAATCTCCTGTAGTTCATCTCCCAGTTTCATCTTCATGAAAGCTGCCGCATACTGTATTGCACTGTATTCCCCCAGAGCCGCACGTTCTTCTATGAAATGCAGCGCCTTGCTGATGTCCTGATTTACAATGACATTCTCCGCTTCCATAAGAATCTTTTCGGATTTTTTCTCGGTGATCCTTGAGACGGAAGGAATCTGTCTCTCCCTGATCTTCGTGTGACAGATACGCTCAATATCCCGCAATTTATATACTTCCCTGCCGGTGGCCAGGGTAAAGGAACGACCGGTCTTTCCCGCACGTCCCGTTCTGCCGATGCGATGCACATAATATTCGATATCCTCCGGCACATCATAGTTAAAGACAGCCTCTACATTCTCGATATCGATCCCTCTGGCAGCAACATCCGTAGCAATCAAAACTGCAGCATGACCGTTCTTAAACAGGTTCATGACCGTATCCCGCTGATTCTGGGACAGATCTCCGTGAAGCCCTTCCACAGCATATCCTCTTGCTTTCAAATGTTCAGTCAGTTCATCCACCATACGCTTTGTATTACAGAAGATCAGGGCGCGGGCGGGATCATAATAATCCATCAGGCGGCATAAAACTTCTTCCTTATCCTTCTGGCGCACCTGATAATAAGCCTGTTTGATCAGCGGTATCGTCACCTCTTTCGGTGTCATTTTCAAAAATACCGCATCTTCCTTCTGATATTTCTTCGTGATTTCCAGGATCGGTCTGGGCATAGTTGCGGAAAACAGCCCGGTCTGCCGCTCTTTTGGCACCTCTTTTAATATCGTTTCAATATCCTCACGGAATCCCATATTCAGCATTTCATCAGCTTCATCCAGCACAACCGTATGAACCTGATCCATTTTCAACGTATGGCGCCGCATATGGTCCATTACCCGTCCCGGCGTACCCACAACGATCTGCACACCGCCTTTTAGGCTCTTGATCTGTTTGAATATTTCCTGTCCGCCATAGATGGGCAACACCTTGATCCCATGCATATATTTTGAAAATTTTCGCAGTTCTTCCGATGCCTGCATGGCCAGTTCTCTGGTGGGACAAAGGATAACGGCCTGTAATGCCTTAACTTCCGGATCGATCTTTTCCAAGATCGGAATGCCGAAGGCTGCCGTCTTTCCGGTTCCGGTCTGTGCCTGTCCTATGACATCCATTCCCGATAAAAAGAGGGGGATCGCCTGCTCCTGAATCGGAGTCATATACTCAAACCCCAACTCCTCCACTGCCCGGATGATCCGTTCGTCTATGCCGGAATCTCGATATTTTTTATTTGAAACTTCGCTCATTTTCTTTTTGCTCCTTTATTCAAACGCACAAAAACAGTCTGCATGATTTCTCATGCAGCTGTTTTATGTAATCACTTCATTCAATTAACACAAGGAATAAATTCGATGCATCTGTACACTGCTCTAACGAGAGGATGAGATTTTACGCAAGGTACTCACTGCTCTGTTTTTGATCAGGCACTCGCCATGCTCTTCCAAATAAATCAGTTTCTCCTGCGTCGGAGCGATCAGTTTTGCAAACTCTACGGCCTGTGCACTGATCTTATTAAAATTCTTCCTAGAAAGCCGCTGTTTCTCCGCCACCAGATAATAAAAATCTTTTATTTTATATAAGTGGCTTCTGACTGTCAGTTCCGAAGGAACAGCCGCACAATAACGCATGACATGATTTATGGAGGAAAAAACAAATATTCTACAGAATTCCTCCATATTGTTGGAAGCCTGTGTCTCTTTCTCCGATAAGGCTTTGGCCGCATCCCGTATGCTTCCCGAATCAACTCCGGTCAGTACCTCCTTAATATGTTCCAACATATTCTGGAAGTCTGCAAGCCCTGAATCCGAAAAGGTAATTACCAGACCCTCATCTCTGATTGGTGTGATCTGCATTGCAATATTATCGCCGTTTATCCTGTAACCAACCTCTTCATGGGCTCTTTCCACTACATCGCGCAAAAAGCCTTCTCCCTTTTCATTTCTTTCAAATATGTCCGCCAACGTCAATCCGTATTCTTCCATATCCTCTTCGGAAATGATGCATTGAACCGTGGCCTCGTTAATTTTCTTATATTTCATTTATCCAACTACTTTCTATCCGTGTTTTCCCCTGATTCCTGTGCTACTAACAAACTCCGTTTGAGCTTATTATATCACAGTTTTTTTTAATAGGAAAGAGGTAGTTAGCTGAATGTGAATAATTACCATCGCGCCGGTTTCCATATTTCTCTACTATTCAAATACAGGTTCTACATAAATACCGTCCCTGCTGAGCGCAAAATGAAGATGCGAACCGGTGGACATGCCGGTTTGACCTACGGTGGCAATCCGCTGACCGTTTACCACATGATCCCCTTCCGACACCAAAATTTCTTTACAGCCCGTATAATAAGTATACTCTCCGCTCTGACCATGATATAACACCACATAGTTTCCGTTCTTAGCATCATACCCTGTCCGATAAACTTCTCCTTCCGCTGCAGCTACCACATCGGAGCCTTCTTTCGCAGCCAGATCCACACCGTTATGCACAATTACTTCCCCAGATACGGGATGGATTCTGGTGCCGAATCCATCGCTGATCCTTGTATAAGAAGGACACGGATTAATCATCTTTAGTTTTACATCATAATGCCCCTCTTCCGGCAGAAAAGCCTTTGCCAGAGTATCTGTCGGAATCTGTCCCTCGGCAGACACAAGTTCTTTCTCAATCTTCGCCTTTCCTAAGGTAAAACTTCTGTCTCCATAGCTGCCGCAATCCACGGCAAAACTGATCAGATTAAGACCTTTATAGCGAATCTCGCCGGACTTTAGTTTTAAACCGACTGCAGTGATAAGCTTTAGTTCATCCTCGTTATTTCCAAGTTCCCAGGTCACCCTGCTGCCATCCAGAACAGTCTCAAGAACATCATTGACCGTGATATCTTCCATAAATACATCTGTAAAACCCAGAGTCCCTATCGATCTTTCATAGTCATAAACATAAACCAGTCCTTTCGCCAGAGAGAGCTCCAAACGCAAATGGTCCATCATCTGTGCAATATAATCCTCAGCACGGAACCTGCTAAGTTCTATCACTCCCTTATCATCACAGTCGCAAAGATACAGATCCCAGATTTCCGGATCGGAGGTGTTTTTCAAAGGCATTTTCAAGGCAAAAGTCTTTGGCATCCCATCTTCTGTATACGCATATACGGAAATATTTTCTTCCAGTCCATGCATATAGGAAACAGACCATGGCAGGGTGAAATTATTGGAAGTCTCGCCAACCAGTATCTCAATGCCCATGCAGCCCTGTTCTTTTGTATACATTCCATAGACTTTAATATCAAATCCGTTTGGACCTTTTTTTGTATCCAACAGGTACATGCCTTCTTCCAGTGCAGTTTCTCCCTTTGCTGCATACTCGGCCTCTTTCTGCAATTCTTCCAGCTTAGCCAATTCTGCGTGCAGTTTTTCCAGCTTAGTCAACTCTGCGTCCATTTCTTCCAGCTTAGCTAACTCTGCGCTTCTTTCTTCCATCATCGCTTCGGCTTGCTGGATTTCTTTTTCCAACATGGCTAGCTCTTCTCTATGCTTTTCCAGGATAGCTCCGGTTTGCAAAGTTTCGTCTGCCAGCAGCTGTGTATCGGTCACAGAGGAATCATCCTCCGCAGAAGAGGCGTCCGTCTGCAGTCCTTCTTCTGTCTTTCCGGAAAAGGTAACTGCAACCAGCGCTGCTATAAACAGAAGCACGACTCCGGATACTACCGCGATATATTTGTGCGTCCTAGCAATCCGGGTAATTCTTTCTCGAATGCCGTTTTCACCTCCGCTCATGGTAGAGGCGATCCCGATCCTGCTCCTATCCCGAAAATCTTCGGAAATCAGTTTCAAAAGTGTTTTCCCGTAGGCAATCCGCTCTTCTTCCCCGAGCAGACTTATGACTGCGGCATCACAGGCAAGCTCACTGTCCTGTTTCGATACATAAGCTGCCAGCCACACCAGCGGATGAAACCAATAAACAGCCGTCAGAACACATCTGACAATAACCCATATACTGTCTAACTGCTTATAATGACAGTATTCATGAGCTAGAATATGCGCAAGCTGTTCTTCGTTTCCTGTCATTTCCTCTGTGAGATAAATACTGCTGCCGGTAAGACAAGGGGATGGCAAACCGGGAACTACGTAAACGGACAGAATCCCCCTGTATTTTTCTCCGTTTCTGAATTCTTTTCGGTTCGCATACAGATAACGTTTCCATTTGATTTGAATGAACAGCATATAACCGCCGATGAGTAAAATACCGCCAAGCCAGATATAGGGCAGATAGTTCATCAATGTCCTACCGGATTCCGATGCGTCTGCCGGGATAAAAGCATCCATTGCTGTATCTGCCTTATCCGGCAATATTTCACCGGTAAATAAGGCCTCCATCCCATCCTGCGCAGAAGAGTTTTGAACCGGTTCCTGTATCGTTTTGTCTGTCTGTATATTGTACCGCTGCGGGTTATCCTGCACTGTTTCTTCTATGATTTCCCTCTCCGGCAGAAGATTCAGAATACTGACAGGACTGTTCCAAAGAGGCATCGGCAGAAGCAGCCTGAGTACGACCGGTATCCAAAGAGCATATTGCAGCATCGGATGCAGCCTGTCTTTTGCCAGATATCGAATTGCCAGAATTGCTATGATCAATATCGAAGAAGTAATAATCACATCTCTCATAAGATCTCCTCCTCTGCTTTTTTCAGGATTTCATACAGTTCTGCAATCTCCTCTTTGGACAACGCTTTCTTCTCCACCATCGTATTCAGCATCAGTCCCATGCGTCCGCCAAAAACCTTATCCAGAAATTCTTCCGTTTCCTGCAGTACCGCTTCTGTCTTTTCTATATCAGGAAAATAAAGTTTGGCGCGCTCCCCTTCTTCATAGTGGACGGCTCCTTTCTCTTCCATACGCCGCAAAAAGGTCATGACCGTATGCTTCGTCCAGCCCGTCGTTTCCTTAAAATGATTGGTGATCTGCATAATCGTGCGGGGCGCTGACTCCCATAACAGATTCATAACTTTCCATTCGGCTTCCGATAATTTTACCATGATTGATTTTCCTTTCCCGAGCCTGTTGTGTTCTCATATAAATCAAAAAAGGTTGACAAATGACTACCCTTATACTCACAGTATAAAACAACGGTAGTCATATGTCAACCTTTATTTTTAAAAATACTATCGGATGAAATTCGTTGCAATCTTCTCATTCTCCGGAATCGAAACGCCGTTTTCTTTCCCCAGTGCAATACATTTTAACATCCACGCCATATTTTTGCCGATATTGTACATGGTCATCAGCCCTTCTTTGTCCTGAAGCACTTCCTCCGGCTTATTTCCGTATACATGATTCCAATAGGTAGAAGAAACAATGGGCATGGAACAGATGGTAAAGTATTTATTGATGACATCGAAGGATGCTGTTGTTCCTGCTCTTCTTGCGCTCAGCACAGCCGCTGCCGGTTTGTGGTCAAAAGCATTTTTGCCGGAGTAAAAAGCTCTGTCCATAAAACTTAACAATCTGCCGCTGGGATGCGCATAATATACCGGGGAACCGAAAACAAAACCGTCACATTCCCTGGCTTTTTCCACAAAGCTGTTCACGTCATCTTCCAACACACATTTCCCAAGTTCCCTGCACTTTCCACAGGCGATACAGTCAGAAAGAGGCGTATTCCCGATAAAAAAGATCTCGGTATCGATCCCTTCTTCCTGCAATGCTCTTGCCACCTCACACAGGGCAGTATGGGTACAGCCATTGTTTCTGGAACTGCCGTTTACTAACATTACTTTCATCATTTTATCCTCCTTTTTATTTACATGAAACATATGTAAACTTCTTATTCCATCCATTTGTCCCAAAGATTTGCAATTGTCTGAAATTTATAATTATATTTTACTAAAAAATAGACAAATAGGCTATATAAAATCTTATTTCTGCCGATATATATAATAGAACTAAATATTGTTAGATCCAAGGAGGGATTCAAAGCGGCATACGGATATGAAATGCTTTACAAAGTTCAAGCGGTTGCGGTGATACCGCATCTGCGGAAGTTGTCTTCCAATGATAAAAAACACCAGTCCAAGCAGAACCAGTCCGGCTTTTCCAAAAAATTTTTTGCGGAAGTTTTGGACGAGGTATGTGAGAAGGAACAGCAGAAGGATATCCAGATCTGTACCAGCGGATATACCAAAAATGCTCTTCCCTATTACAATCTTATCAATATGCGGGAATATTCATAACCCCGCTATACAGCATCACATATGCCATGCGGCATGTGCAATAATAAAGAAAAGGTGTCCCGAAGCAAATTCAGGATGCCTTTTCTTTTTATCATTCCGATCGAACAATGTCCTCTTTCTAATCTTCCCTATGTTCCGCCGTAAGGATCACTACCGTGCGGGGCGGAACCTTTAAATGATGCCCGCCATGAAATTCCGTATACTTTTCCATATCTTTCCCGTCTTCATAGACCACATAGGTATTGACGCAGACCTTCCAGCGCATGTTGTTTGGGAGTTCCGGAAGCTGCGTGCTCACCCATCCCCAGTAAGCGTTCATTGCATAAAAGACGATTTCGTCTCCGGTATCGGCTTCGTTTCTTCCCGCAAACATAATGCCTATGAGCCGGCTGTTGTAATCCGTTCCGCCATTCCACGGATAACCGTTGTGAATGCTGATTTCAGGCAGACCGCAGGCAGCTGCCTTCACCGGTCTTCGCAGTACATGGTATTTCTTGCGAAATGCTATCATATAGCGGAAAAAATCATGAATCTCCTTATATTCCTCCAGTCTTCTCCAATCCAGCCAGGAAACGATATTGTCCTGACAGTAAGCATTGTTATTTCCAAACTGTGTATTGCAGAACTCGTCACCGGCATAGAACATTGCCGGTCCTCTGCTGCACAATAATGTAGCAACCGCATTTTTGATCAAACGGCGGCGCAGATCTTCTATCTCCGGTTCCGTCGTTTCTCCCTCCACACCGCAGTTCCAGCTATGTCCGTTGTTGTCTCCATCTGTATTCTCCCAGCCATTTTTTTCATTGTGCTTGGTATTATAGGAATACAAATCATATAGTGTAAATCCGTCATGGCAGGTCAGGAAATTCACGGAAGGGGTTTTGCTCCGCCTCACCGGGTCGTAAATATCATTAGAACCGGTGATTCTGCTGATCGCCGTCCTTGCCATGTCCGCATCGCCTTTCAGAAAGCGCCGCATATCATCACGATATCTGCCGTTCCATTCCGACCATC
>JAFLTF010000031.1:0-3392 GCA_022510585.1 Lachnospiraceae bacterium | reverse complement strand
CCTTTCAGAAAGCGCCGCATATCATCACGATATCTGCCGTTCCATTCCGACCATCTGTTAAATGCCGGAAAATTACCCACCTGATAAAGTCCTGCTGCATCCCAGGCTTCTGCAATCAATTTTACTTTACCCAAAATTGCATCACAGGCAATTTCCTGTATAATAGGCGGTTCCGGCATAGGCGCTCCGCTTTGGTCTCTCGTTAAAATCGATGCCAGATCAAAGCGAAAACCGTCCACCCGGTATTCCGTCACCCAGTAACGCAGGCAATCAATAATGAATTTGCGTACCACCGGATGATTACAATTCAAAACATTTCCGCAACCGCTGAAATTATAGTAATCTCCTTCCGGTGTCAATATATAATAAATGGAATTGTCAATTCCTTTAAAAGAAAAGCAGGGACCGTTTTCATTCCCTTCCGCCGTGTGATTAAACACTACATCCAGAATAACTTCGATTCCGTTTTCCTTTAATTCATAAATAAGCCGCTTTAGTTCATCCCCTTCATGGTTATGTTCCACAACGGAAGAATAGCCGGTATTGGGAGCAAAAAAACAGACCGTATTGTAACCCCAGTAGTTGTAGAGCTGTTCGCCGTCCACGACTCTGGCGTTTTCCATTTCATCAAATTCAAAAATGGGCATCAGTTCTACAGCATTGATTCCCAAATCCTTCAGATAAGGAATCTTCTGGCGCAGTCCTTCATAGGTGCCCTTTGCCGTTACCCCAGAGGATTCATCCTTGGTAAATCCTCGCACATGCATCTCATAAATGACCAGATCCTCTACTGGGTATTCCGGGGCTTTCAGGTTCCCCCAGTCAAAGTTATTCTCTACGACTCTGGCATGGTAGACGAATTCTCTGCCACCTTCCGGGCGTTCCCCCCATTCTCTCTGCCCTGTGACCGCTCTGGCATAAGGGTCTAACAAAACATGGTCCTGATGAAAAAGCAAGCCGTTTTCCCGGTCGTAAGGACCGTCCATTTGAAAAGCATATTCAAATTCTTCAATCTTCAGTCCGAAGACCAACATGGAATATGTATTACCGATATGGTAAGATTCCGGGAATTTCAATTTTGCATAAGGCTCATTCTCATAGGGATGAAATAATAGAAGCGTGCAACTCGTTGCTCCAAAAGAATGGATCGTGAAGCTGACCCCGTTGGATGTCTGACAGGCGCCATTCCTATTATAGAATCCCGGTCGTACCTGATACCCGTCGATTTCATCCAAAGGTTGTAATTTTAGGCCACGTTTCGATCTGTGCATCATGTAATCTTTCAAATAAAGACCTCCTTCCGCATCCGCTTATCTGATTACTCACGCCGATGTTTCCGTCTCTTCATATTGTATGATTGCTTCTTCAATCCTGCGCCTTACCTCCTCTGCAATTTCCGGTGTTTTCATGGAGGCATATTCTTCATATAGCATAGGTTTTAAATAAAACACCTTTACCGTTACAGGTGCTATAGATTTTTCATCAAAGACCTTGTAAGAGTCAATTAATGCACAAGGCACAATCGGGCATTTCGCCTTGACTGCACTCTTAAAAGTTCCGCCTTTGAAAGGCAGCATGCGGTTGCCCATTTTGCATCGTGTCCCTTCCGAAAATATGACAAAGTTTCTTCCCTTTTTTACCTCTTCCGCCATCGTATTGATCACCTGAAGAGACTGTTTGATATCCTCACGGTCAATCACAAGCGCACCTATGGCCGCAATTACCTGTTTCAACAAGATAACGTCCTTAAGTTCTTTCTTGGTGACAAAGGCAAAAGGCACCGGACAGGAATCCAGAAAAACCAGCACATCAAACAACCCCTGATGATTCGGAAAAAAGATAAATCCGTTCTCCTTAGGTATATTCTCCAATCCGTAAGCTTCAATCGTAACCCTTCCGGCACGGTTGGCTGCCTTAGTTACCTTTTTCACCCAGGCATAGCCTTCTTCTAAGCTGATGTCCTCTCTTTTTCCACATCTCCAGATACAAAACAGATAGTACGGTGCCTTCAAAAAAAGTCTGAGCACCATCAAAACAATACGTCTCATAATTAATCCCTCATAAGCCTTACTCATAAATGCCGATTTTGATTCTATTATACCGTATAATGCGCTGTTTTTCAAGAAAAACGCAGAGCAGCCCGTATTATCTCGGACTGCTCCGCAGTTAATCTTCATCTTTTTCTTCTTCGGTTTTCTTATCTGCCTGCTTCTTTTCCTGGGCTTTCTCTTCCTTTGCTGCTTTTTCTATTTTTTGGCTCGTTTCCGCAAGCGTACTCAGTTGAGAATTAGCTGCATTTTCTGCCTTCTTTTCGATGTCAGCCAGTTCCGCCTTCTTTCCTTTGGTATCTCCTCCTCTGGCAGAATCCAGTTTGATTTCCATTTCCAGGACACCTGACCTGCCTTCCATCTTGGTTGCAACACTCCCCTGTACGTTAGCTTGTTTCATCGAGGTATCGGCTAAGATCATGGCTTCCATGCTTGAGGCGGAGAGTCCGCTGTTTTGATGCTTTGTATCATCTCTTTTTGTATTCTCGCTGCCACCCAGCATATCATCGAAAGAATCCTGTTTCTGTCTTTCTTTTTGCTTTTCTTCGATCTGGTGCTGCCGCAGCTGATTATTCAGTTCAAAAATCTCCTTTTGGATTTCCTGACGCCTCTTTGACTTTTGCTCCGGGTTCATTTCCGTATTCGTAGAAAGCTCTTTCAGCTTTTTTTGCGCCTCGGCTATCTGTCTACGAAGATTCTTACTGACTGCATCCTCTGAGCCGCCCATTGGTGCTCCTGCCTGGATACCTGATCCTAATCCGTCAATTCCGTTAATTGTCATGTCCATCACCGTTCCTTTCTCTCACATACGTTATTTGGGACAAGCGCACAAACGCGCGGGCAAAATTTTGATTTCTCCCTATCCCTTCTATTTATCTTTCGGCGCGGAGACGACAAGCATCAAGGCAGATGTTGTGAGCTGCCCTTTTTCTGTTGTGGAGCGTTCGCGGCACACAAAATTTCTTAATCTATGGTTTCTCAATCTATCATAAGCATAAGCATGACCGCAAGCACAAACTCACCATCTTTTTGCTCAATCACGATATCGCCGTAATATTTCTGTGCTACTTTCCGGATATTTGCAAGCCCGAAACCATGTCCTTCTCCCTCTTTTGTGGTATGCGGCAGGCCGCTGTCTTCATCTATTATTCGCCTGCCTTTCACACTGTTTCTAATTTCTATCATATAAGCATTGTTCTTGCGGTAGGATAAAATCTTAATATAGGGATTTTCACATGCCGAAGCACCCTCGATTGCATTGTCAATAGCATTATTTAAAATGACACTAGTGTCATAAATATTGATATCGTTTCTTTCGGGATAAAAAAAGTCACATGTAAAGAG
>JAFLTF010000030.1 GCA_022510585.1 Lachnospiraceae bacterium | reverse complement strand
GGCTACAAACAAAATATGGTATGCCTCATTAAGGCCCTGTATTTCCTTTCCCATGAATAATCTCCTTCTTTATTTACATTCATTCTGACTCAACCTGGAACAGGGCGGGCGATGAAAAGAATTTCCATCGCGGGGTCCTGTGAAGGCACCGGTACTTAGCGAGGTCTTTTCGAGCTTAGTACCGCTGTGCCTGAACCGGAGCGAGAGCGTGCCCAGCGGTGGAAACCTTTTTAGCACCCGCCCTGTTCCAAGTTTCACGTCTGTCTAATTTTCTTCAATCTTCTTAAGCATCTCCACAAACACAGACTCATCGATTCCTTCCGCCAAAGAATCATCCAGGCAATGGACCGCATAGACATTATCCTCAAGCAGCACCGTGATCGTGCCCGGTGTCAGCGTGATGGCATTGGCCAAAGACGCCCGGGCTGTGGGAGTTTTCAAATCCGTTTTAAAGCTGACGATGGTAGGCTCTATCTCTTCTTTTTCCGTTAAAATGAAGTGAATCACCGCAAAATTGGCCTTGACGATCTCAATGATCAGGACCGCCACATAGCGGAGGATCCGGAAAAAGTTCCGGAACAGCTTTTTTTCCTTGGCAATACTGTAATCCGCAAATTTACAGGTAAAGGCAAACAAGGCAGCAGCGATTATTACGCCAAAAGCTGCAATCTCCGGTGTGAGATTACCGTTAAAAATCACCCACAGTATAAAATATAATAAATACATCTTTGCTCAACTCCTTTTCCCGCTCAAAATTCTTTTTTCCCTAATCGGACCTCTTCGATATGTTCCGCCAAATCTTTTGGTACCTCGTCAAACAGATATTGTTTGTCAGCCGTTTTCCTATTCAGGATTAGTTCCCGAAGTTCCTGATTGGTTGACATAATTTCTTCTTTTAATTCCGCGGCGGACATTCGTTTCGCTCCCTGTCCCATGATGATCATCTGCTCCAGACCATCTGAGGTAGCCACCGTCACTCTGTGTTTCCTGCCGATCTCATGGGTCACTTTTTCAATGTATTGGTCTGCGGTCTCCGCTTCTTTGGTGTAGACCACATGAATATTGTGATAGGTAGAAACGCTGCCCAGACCTCCCCGGACTTTATAAGCATCAAACACCAGAATCAAGGTCATCTTTCGATACCCCTGATAGTTGCTCAGGATGTCCATCAATCTTCCCCTTGCACCGTCCAGATTATCCTCAGCCAGTTCACTCAGCTCTTCCCATGCAAAAATGATATTATAGCCGTCAACAAGAAGATAGTCCTCTTTCTGTATGGGCTTTCTCACTTCTCTGTCTTCGAATGTTTCCTGCTTTGCACGGATCACTTTCGGATCGCCGGGATATTGATGTTTGGACTGCTTTCTATCCAAGCCGTCTCTATTTCCGGTTCCATAGGTGCGGTTGAAAATCTCCTCCAACTCTTTTTCCTCGGCAAGGGAAAAGGCACGTTCACAACTGACACTCGTGTCATAATTTCCTTTTCTGTCTGTCGGGGTTTCCTTTCTGCCTGCCAGGGTTTCCCGGAAGGCACTCTCTATATGCATGTATTCTTCTACTTCCTGCCATTCTACCACATGACCTGCGCCGTGAGAACAGAAGACCGAAGAAGCCGGGTTATCCAGATCTCTGTCCGCATCGTAGCCGACTGCCGCTATGACCTCCTCTGCATTGTGACAGGGTTCATAGCCTTTCAGACTGCAAAAAAGTCTGCCGCTGCCGCCGGAATAAGAAATCACTTCCGTCTGGTATCCCCGCATGGCCGCCACAGGCGCCGTGCCAGTGAGGACCACCGTCTCTCCCTGTGTAAGCGGTGCCTCAAACTTACCGTGCATTGCCTGTATATCCGTCATGGCACGTCCGATCATGGAAGATGGAAGCTCCAGTCTGAATTCATAAACGGGCTCTAAAAGCACGCACTGTGCCCTATGGAGTCCGTGCCTGACGGCCCGGTAAGTCGCCTGTCTGAAATCGCCGCCCTCCGTATGCTTCAAATGGGCTCTCCCGGCAACCAGCGTGATCTTCATATCCGTAATCGGCGAACCGGTCAGGATACCGAGATGCTCTTTTTCCTCCAAATGCGTCAGCACAAGCCGCTGCCAGTTTCTGTCCAGCTCATCTTCACTGCAGGCGGTATCAAAAACAAGGCCGTTTCCCGATTCCCCGGGCTCCATCAGCAGGTGTACCTCCGCATAATGGCGCAGCGGCTCATAATGTCCCACGCCTTCTACAATCGTCTGTATCGTTTCCTTATAAACGATACTTCCCACATCAAATTCCACCGCTACGCCAAATCGTTCTTTTATTAAATTTTTCAGGATTTCTGTCTGTACCTCTCCCATCAACTGTACATGGATCTCTCCTGTCTCGGCTCTCCATAGCACATGGAGCTGAGGTTCTTCTTCCTCAAGTTTACATAAATCCTTATACACTGTATGCACATCGCGGTCCGCAGGTATATTGACCCGATAAGTCAACACCGGTGCCAATACCGGAGATAGGCTTTCTTTTTCGAAACCCAGACCCTCACCCGAATGCGTCTTTTCCAATCCGGTCACAGCGCAGACTGTTCCTGCCACTGCTTCCTGCACCGTGGTATATTTTACGCCGGAATAAATCCTGATCTGTTCTATTTTTTCTTCCCAGGCGCCGTCTTCGCCGCTAAGAGACTGCTTTACTTTCAGACATCCACCCGTCACCTTCAGATAGGTGAGTCTTCTGCCCGCAGCGTCCCTGCCGATCTTATAGACTCTGGCGCCGAAATCCTCCGGATAACTGCGGGGCAGGCAATAGTCGGACAAGCCGTCCAGAAATGCTTCTACCCCTTCCATTTTCAGCGCAGAACCGAAATAACAGGGAAAAACAGCCCTTTTTGCGATAAGTTTTGCAATTTCTTCCTTCTCTACGGTTCCCTGCTCCAGATATCTTTCCAACAGCTTTTCATCACAAACCGCAACATTTTCCAGAAAATCTTCATGATCCTCCGGGCTGTCCGCTCCGCTAAAGTCAATACATTGGCTGCCCAGGCGCTCTTTTAACTCCAAAAGCAAGGCCTCCCTGTCCGTATCCGGGCGATCCATTTTATTCACAAACAGAAAAACCGGAAGCTTGTAACGCAAAAGCAATCTCCACAAGGTCTCCACATGACCCTGTATCCCGTCCGTACCGCTTATGACCAGTACCGCATAGTCCAATACCTGCAGGGTCCTCTCCATTTCCGCCGAAAAATCCACATGTCCCGGTGTATCCAATAAGGTGATATCCAGTTCTTTCCATGAGATTTCCGCCTGCTTGGAAAAAATCGTAATGCCCCGGCTGCGTTCCTGAACATCTGTATCCAGAAAGCTGTCTTTGTGGTCAACTCTGCCTGCCTTCCGGATACTGCCGCTTACATACAGCAAACCCTCCGAAAGTGTTGTCTTTCCGGCATCCACATGCGCTAAAATTCCGATTACCAGTTTCTTTCCATCCATCATTTCATTCCTATCCGCATTCTGCGCTGCTAGGGCAGAATCAATCCGAATATTCCTACAAATAACGCTATGGCAAGCTCACAAAGGATCAGGAAATATCCTATAGAGGCTTTTGTTACACCGCCAAAGCTCTTTTTTGACATATAATAATAGTATGTCCATATCCACATGGCAATCAATATTTCCAATGTACCCATTATAGAGGATATGATAAAGCATGTACAGAAACAGAGCGCCAAAATAATGCTAAAAATCGCCCGCAGCATTCCCCTTTGTGATTTAGAGAAGACTAATACAGAAGACTCCTCCTGCTTTCCTGCGGGAAACCATAAAAATGCCATAACACATAAGGTCCTGGAGATGATATAACTAATCGCCAAAAGGAATATCTGGCTGTTCTTTCGAAACAGAATCAAAGCACCCGCATACAGCAGAAAATAAACCGCCATTGTAAGTGCGCCGAAAGTGCCTTCTTTTATCCCGCCCTCGGACTGCTTTTTCTTCTCCCGTGCCTGAAACAAAGCGTCTGCGGTATTCATGAATCCGGCCAGGAAAATGCCTCCGCTCATCAAAACCGGAAGAACGGCGCCTACGAGGGCAAAGAAAGACCGATCAAAGCCGTATTCCCGACAGAACATGTCGAACGCATATAAAACAGCTCCTATGACAATTCCGATCAGCGGAAAAAAACACAATTCATACTTTTTGTTCTTTTTGCTCTTCTTCAATCTTATGTTCTCCCATACTTTGATTTTTGACTCCTGTCAAATTATATCCCCTCAAAAATACTCTTGTCAAATCGAATCTTCTATTATCACAACAACATCACACTAATGCACAGAAACACAAAAAAGATGTCCTGCGTTTTGCAGAACATCCTCCGTATCGTTCCTGTTTGTGTGATATCAAATAAAAGAAAGCAGCCAGTAGAACAGACCCAGTATCCAGCTGGTAAAAATACCGTAGAGTATGACCGGTCCGGCAATCGTAAAAATCTTACAGCCGATGCCGAAAACCTGTCCTTCTTTCTTATACTCGATGGCCGGAGCCGCAACCGAATTGGCAAATCCCGTGATCGGTACAAGTGCCCCTGCGCCGCCCCAATCCACCAGTTTGGGATAGATATTGAGTCCGGTAAGCAATACGCTTAAGAATACCAACAGCATAGAACACCATGCCCCCGCGGTTTCTTTATCAAGTCCCGTGCTGTTTGTTGCGTAATTTAAGATTGCCTGGCCTATGCAGCAGATGATTCCACCCATGACAAAAGCCTTTACCATCTGCAAAAGCAGATTCTTGGTAGGCGTCACTTCTTTTACCCGTTTCTGATACTGTTTATTGACTGTTTTCTGATTTTCCTGCTGCATGCTTTTTTGATTCTGTACCATATGCTGTTTCCTCACTTTCTATTTTCTTACTTAATTGTCTCAATACTCCGGGGTGAGTGAGCGGTCGAAAAGGTTTCCGTCACGGGGTCCTGTGAAGACACCGGTACTTAGCGAGGTATTTTCGAGCTTAGTACCGCTGTGTCTGAACCGGAGCGAGAGCGTGCCCCGCGATGGAAACCTTTTTGGCCGCTCCGTCCTGTAGTTTGTCTCTACTAACCTCCGGTCAGATATACCGCCTGTGTAAAATAAACCAGACTTCCTGCCAATTTCCCCAGCGCGACGGACAGGATTGCAATCCCAAGGCCGTGCCGGAAGCCGATTCTTCTTGAGAAGATAGGGATCGTATTTAACATTTCCGCAATGGCTAGTGCCAGGCAGCCCACAAAAATCCCCGAAAACACACCGAACAGGATGAGCAGAATGTTCCCTGCCGCATTCCATACCGCTTCCGTATGCATCTCGCCAAATATCTTATGGGAAAGCACCCATTCTCCGATTTTACCGTAATCACTGAAAATACTGAAGAAATTTCCGAATATGGTTCCCAATACCACGCTTTCTTCCAGGATAAACACATGCTTTGCAATATGCATTTTGCCGGCGAAGCGCGGTATCAGACCTACCGATATCAACACCGTAAATACCCCGCCCGATACGATAAAACCAAAACTCACCCCTAATATTCCCATAAAGATCTGCCTAATTAACATCGATCATCTTTCCTTCCCTATCTGCCGTTTCTATCAGGGCTTTGTTCACATCCGATTCATAGACACGCATTTCCACTTCGATGGGCGTCGGATCCTTGGTGATGCGTCTGCCTCCGATATGATTAAAAAACAGGATGATTCCGATGGCAAGTCCGACAGAATAAGACAATTCCAGAATGCCATATCCATCACTTGCCTGACCTGTTACCATCTCAAATACCCTGGCAAAAACTTTATTGATTCCGATATCATTATGAAAGGCCATAATGGTAAAAGCCGTCCCAAAGAAGCTGACGGCAGATACAAAAACGATTTTGCAAGCCTGCACCGGTCCTTTATGCTTATCCACATTGATCCGCTCTACCAAAACATCGATTTCACCCAGGTTTTCCACCGTCACGCCGGGAACTGCCTTTTCAATTTCTTCTATGACTTTTAGGATGCTGATAACCTGCCTTTTTGTTTCGCCTTTTTTAAAGTGATGTAATTTGACAGCCTTTGCTTTTGCCAGGACATGCGCGTCTTGGCAGGTCATTTTTCCGATATCTTTGACATAGACATCATCAGACTGCAATTCTACGTTTTGTTCAGCTTTCAGGTAAAGTGTGGTGTTGCTGGTTGACATAACTCATTTCCTTCTTGTTTGTCTTCTCTTGATTATTTCTCATTATTATTGATCATTCAAAAGATTTTATACATAGCAAGAAAAAATCCGGTATCTCCTATCACGGAAATACCGGATTTCTGTTTTTCTAAGATTAATCCATCACCTCATACTGCATATATTCATAAAGCAGCTTGGTGCCTTCTGAAATATCGGGCGGCAGTAATGCCCTGGCTACCAGCTTCAACTCATCATCCTCAAGATCAATACGTTTCAACTTCGCATAATCACCGTCAATCTGAACTACCTGATACTGAAATGTGTTCATATCAATAACCATGCCTTTCTTTCAACGCAATCATCGTCAGTCTTCCTCATCTTCCACGGCTGCCGCCACTCCGGAGACCACTGCTGATACAACCGAAATCACAACGGGAATCAGAATCACTACAAAACCGCCCGCTAATATAAAAAATACATTCATAAAAATACCATGCCTCTCTCTCAATCCATACTTATCCGACTGCGCAGATTCAACCAATCACAGTCATGTCTTATTTTAATCAGTTCTATTGTACAAAATAATCTATGAGATTTCAACCTAAAAATTCATATTCCGCATAACCGTCTTAAACTCTTCCTCCGAGATCTCCGTCCCGGAAAAGCCTGCCTTCTCCAAGATCCGGATGCATTCCATGATCTTAGGATAATCATCCGTCCAGAAACCGTGGGCGGCAAGCCATGCAAGCTGTTCCTGATAATTGACCATTCTGGTCAACCCTTTGTTTTTCTTGGAAATCTTATGGATATATTCCAGATAACGCAAAATCAGCTTATCGCTTCGGTCTGCGTGGAAATACCGATAGAGTCTCCTTACTTTTTTCGCAAGATATCTGCCAAGAAACACTGCAATCAGTAATAGGAGCAGGATTCCCAGTGCTGCCTCGTATGCCTGTCTGGTCTGTTCATCAAGGGCAAGACCTCCCGCCTCTTCTGTTTCATCTTCCCCCTCCGCATCATCTTCCTGATTTCCCGTCAGAAAATTCATCAATCGCTGCCATAAACTCTCCCTCTGCTCATCTTCCTCCGCATAAGGTGTCACTTCCGCCACCTGCCAGCCCAGCTCTTTGTCATAGACCTCTACCCACGCATGGGCATTGGCATCCGTAGCATCCACGGAGACCACCGCTGCCGCTCCAAGCGGTGAATAGCCGTCATAGTAATCTGTATACTGTACGTCTTCCAGGATCGTACCTTTCTCGGCAATGTCCGCCGCATCAATGGCATACCCCTCTACATATTTTGCAGGAATCCCCAGATAGCGCAGGATCAAGGTGGCCGCACTGGCAAAATGAGCGCAATAACCTTTTCGGTTCTGCGTCAGAAAATAGTTGATAAAATCCCTTCTGTAAGGCGTCAAACCCGGTTTCAAAGTATAAGGGATCTCCTCCTGATAATACCTTGCCAATATTTCCACTGCTTCCATAGGGTCTTCATAGCCGGGATAAAGTCCCGCTTCTTCACAGAAAGCTTTGATCGCATCCAGATTCTCCTCCGGTACCGCAAGCCATTGCGGTGACGGCACGTCCTCCAAACCCTCCAGTGTTTCCATACAGACCCGGGGATAATAGGTATATTCTACGGCTCCCCCCGGATACAGATTCCTTTCTGCGGATACGGAATAATAAGGCATATACTGTCCCACCGGCGCAGCCACATTGGTAATCTTCATTATGCCCATAGCGGAATCTTCCAAATCCGTTACATATCTTTCTTTTAGCTTAAAATAAGTTATATCTTCTTCCAATACCGGCTGCCCGTAACTGTCCATAAGACCGCTCCATCTGTTCTGATAAGGAAGGTAAGCCGCTCCCGTGAAGGTCTTTAAATAGAGTCTTTCCTCATTATAAGGGGCAAACTCCACCGTCAGATCCGTTTCAAAGTCAAGGCGGACGGAACTGACGCCACCCAGAGTACCGCTGGTCAGACCACCGGTATTGGGATAAAAGTTAAATAGCCCCATCATACCCAACCGGGAAAAATTCTCTACCGTATCCATAGTACTCTCTTTCCATTCACTCATGGAATGAGCAGCCTGAAACTTCTCCCTGGGATAAATCACCGAAAGGAGCAGAATCACCAGAAGGCAAAGCGCAAATACTGCCGCCATCATTTCCGCAAATACCGCCCCGGCATGTACATAGAAAAGTTTCCTTTTATCCAGCCGATACTCATATAGGTTGTTGTTTACGGCCAGCTTATAATGCTCGTTTGACCGGATGATATAAGCGGATGTAATGCCGGCAAAAAGCATTGCAGCATAGAATCCGTCCGGTTCCAATTCCAGATAAAGCGGTGCGATCAGTACGCCCAGACTGACGGGAAGCGACAACGCATACTTCATTTTTCTGGAGATCAAAATGTTTAGCAGAATGCTGCTGATACCCCCGATATAGCACATGGAAATCGTTACAGCCATATATCGGTTTCCCACCTGTTCTCCGTAACTTCTAAGCGCTTCCGTACCGAAATAATCCGAAGAGATCTCCGTGATCACATTGGCAAGTGCATAAAAACCGCTGTTGATATAATTTCTAAACTCACTTCCGATAAAGACCATCAATGCCAGCAATAAAATATAACCTATATTTTCCCATACCTTATGATAGTACAGAGTGGCACAGAAAACAGAAATAAGCACAATCGAGATATGTACCACCCATTCGTTATACTCCACTTCCAAAGCGGACAGAAAACTTCCAACGCAGCCCATGACAATCAAATATACCAAAATTCCCTTAAGAATCAATGTAAATATCCGATTCTCTTTCTGCATGGCGGACTCCGGCTGTAAGATGACGCCCTTAGCCAAGGGAAGTATCATGGTGTCCAATTTTGGATGCTTTTTGTAATATTTTTCCTGGCGTCTTGTCAACCTATCCATTTTCCCGCATCTCCACCTTCATTTCTCCGCTCTCCTCCTGTATTTCCACGAGAAGATAAGATTTCGTATAAGGATAACAATTTCGCATCAACTGTTCCCAGTCCTTATTGACCCGTTTGGTCAATCCAATCTCATACATTTCACAGTAAGCTTCTGAGATTTCCTCCCTAAAACCGCATCGATACTCTTCAAACCGAAATTCCTGACTGTTCCAACACAGAAGGCATACCGGCATACGTTGTTTGATGCAGTTCTGCCCAAGTTGATAGACATATTCCAGGATTTGCATCGCCTGTTCCGGATTCTCTGCAAATCCCGGCAAAATGACCATCTCGCTGCCTGCTACATTCACTCGTTCCTTGACCATCAATTCATCCTGTCTTGCAGACAGTTTCCAGTGAATGTCCCGCTGACGGTCTCCGGGAATATATTCCCGGATATCGCTTACTTCACTGAAGTCACTTCCTTTGCTTTTGCTCTCCTCTACCTCCGCAGCGCCTCCGAGAAAGCCGGTAACATCCAGCTGCTCTTCACTGCTGCCCTCCGGTACCGCAAACAGTTCCCCTGACAATGATATGGTTTTTCTGCCAACTACCATACAAAAAATATCCTGCACAAACAAGGTATCGCAGGTCAGTGTATACTTTCCCAGATCCACAATGCGTACAGGCATCTTTAACACATTTTCTCCATGCGCCTTTACGGGCATGGAGATTTCAACCGTGGAAGCGTTTTCCAGAAAAACATTTGCTATACAAAGGTTTAACCGGCTATGCAGCGATATAAACCAGGTGGGATTGCGCAAACGCAGTTCCAACAAAACTTCTTCCCCTCTTGCCACCCTGTTTTCACTGATCCCAAGTTCTACCCGGAGATTTCGACACAAATAAAACATTCCTGCCGCCGATATTGCCGGCAGGACCACCATCAACACAGCAGCCAGCCAAAAGAAATAGTTTTGGAAACCGACATACAGAAATAGATCGATTATAAACAAAATTATGTGGCTGACCACATAGAGCGGACGCAGCTTAAACCGTATTTTTTCTTCCATCTGACACCTCTTTAGCCAAACTCTTTTCTTCCCACAATCTACTGGCTGCGGGGAGTTTTTACCTTTCGGAAAAGTTCCTGTATGCAGGCTGACATACTTTTTCCTTCCGCCCGCGCTCTGGAGCCGAGTTTCACACGGTGACGCAGGACATCCTGCAACACGCTCTGCACATCCTGTGCAACTACAAAATCCCTGCCGTTTAAAAGCGCCATCGCTCTTGACATACGGAGCAGGGCGATACTGGCACGGGGGCTGGCTCCCATGGAAAACAATTCATCGTTTCTGGTAGCTTCCGCCAGAGACACCATATATTCATAGATTTCGTCATGTACAAAGACTTTTTCCGCCGCTTGGCGGGCATCCAGAAGTTCCTCCAAAGAAAGGACCTGTTTCAGGGATGAGACCTGATTCCATACCTCACCTTTCAAAAGCGACACAGCATCTGTGTGTTCCGGATATCCCATGGACAGACACACCAGAAACCGGTCTAACTGGGATTCCGGAAGCATCTGCGTTCCGGAAGAACCCACCGGGTTCTGTGTAGCGATCACGATAAACGGATCAGGCAGTTTTCTGGTCTCTCCCTCGATACTTGCCTGCCGCTCTTCCATAACCTCTAATAGCGCCGACTGCGTCTTCGGAGAAGTACGGTTGATCTCGTCCGCCAGAAACAGATTGCAGAAAATGGAGCCCTTGTGGAACTCAAAATTTCCGCTCTGCTTATCATACATGGAAAAACCCAGAATGTCGCTTGGCAGCACATCGGGCGTAAACTGCACGCGGTGATATTCCAAAGAAAGCGCTTTAGCAAAAGTAGTGGCAAGAGTAGTCTTTCCCACACCCGGAATATCCTCCATGAGAATGTGTCCTCCTCCGATCATCGCAGCCAAAACTTTTAAAACTACATCCTCCTTGCCTTTAATGATACGGTTCACTTCATCCTGAACGCTCTGCAGCTTGTCCTGATACATCGCTTCTTGTCCTCCAAATCATCTACTTTGCTCAGTGTAAAAGAGTTATTCTCTTTCTATCTTACACTGAATGACTAAAAAAGGGAAGAACCAAACTCCACACGAAGAAAGTTTGGTCCTTCCTTTTTCTATACACATTTTCTTAGCTGCAGCAGGATCCTTTTCTCCATACGGCTGACCTGTACCTGGCTGATGCCCATTTTCTTTGCAACCTCTACCTGCGTCTTGTCCTGATAATACCGGAGTATGATCAGTTCCCTTTCCTTTTCTTCCAAACTGTTAAGAAGCTGTTCTAACAGCATATGGTTTAAAAGCTTTTCTTTCTCCGTATCCTCACAGATTCCTCCGTCACTGCTTATGCTCCCTTCCAGAACGGAGTGCCCTACACTGCCTGCTTCACCCACTACCTGATCCACCAGATAGATTTCATTGCCATCTGACTGATAGACTGACTTATAGATAGATTCCACCTCCACATTGGCGTCCATTGCAAGGACGATATCCTCCACACTTAAGGACGTCTCCTCCGATAGTTCCTGAAGGGTAGCCTCCCTGCCGTAGGCATGCATCAGTTTTTCCGCCGCCTGTTTGATTTTCCAGCCGTTTTCCTTCAGGGTCCTGCTCACTTTCACCATACCGTCATCCCGAAGGAACCGTTTGATCTCCCCTTGGATCATAGGCACCGCATAAGTGGAAAACTTGACGTCGAAACTCAAGTCAAATTTATCAATGGCTTTCATCAGCCCGATACAGCCTATCTGAAACAGATCTTCCGCATCATATCCTCTATCCAGAAACCGTTTGACAATATGCCTTACAAGTCCCAGATTTTCTTCTATCAGTCTCTCTCTTGCTTCTTTATCCCCTGCCTGTGAACGTTCAATCAATACGGCAGTTCCTTCCATATGATATTGCTGATCCTCCAATCTTTTCAACCTGCGGGTTTTATTCTTCCTGATCTATCCATGAAGCCGTACCGAGTTTCTTAAGCATCCGCACAAGAGTGCCCTGTCCAACCTCGGAGATCACTTCCAGATCATCCATGAATGCCTCCATAAAAGCAAAGCCCATGCCGGAACGATCCAATTCCGGTTTCGTTGTAAAAAGAGGCTCCATCGCCTTCTCCACATTTTCGATGCCGACCCCCGTATCCCTGATCTCTATTTCCAATACATCTTTCCTGATCAGACAATTGATCCATACACTGTTTTCTCCCTGATGGTCCCCCTCATATCCGTGTATAATGGCATTGGTCACCGCCTCCGATACTGCAGTCTTAATATCTGAAAGTTCTTCCAGGGTCGGATTGAGCTGTGCTACAAAAGCGGCTACCGCCATTCTTGCAAACGCTTCATTGTCTGAAACTGCACGAAATTCCAACTGCATCTCGTTCATTACCTGTTTATCCCGCCTCACATTTACGATCTCTATCATACTTTCCTCTCCATTCTGATCTTCAATCCATGATTTCCACTATTTTATTCAGACCTGACAACAACAGGATCCTTCGGACCTGACTATCTGCATTGATTGCAAATACCCTGCCCCCAAAACAGGATATTTTCTTATATCTGCCCACAATAATGCCGATCCCTGAACTGTCCATAAAGGTTGTCCTCTCAAAATCAAATACAATATTTCCGACTTTTTCGTTCATAATATATTGATCCGCCATCTTACTTATGTAAACCGAACGATGGTGATCTATCTCATCCGGCATTCTTATCATCAGGTAATTATCAATTACTTTGAATTCATCTTCCATTACTTTCCCCTTTCCTTGAAATAAGATAACAAAAAAAGAGAACAAGGAATTTCCTCATTCTCTTTCGTATCTCATATATCTATTATCTATGCGGTTTTTTCTTATTCGCCGCCTTCCAATTCCGCTAAGAAAGTCATAGAATTGCTGGCTTTCCTCGTTCCCGGAAACAAGTCGATGATTTTTCTGTAAGCTTCCATCGCGTCCTCACTGCGCCCTACATTTTTATAACAATTTGCCAGATAATAAAGCGCCTCCCCGTTCGTAGCATCATATAAAAAGGCTTTCTCCAAATTGGGAATGGCCGCTTCCCAGTTCTCCTGATTATACTCTTCATACCCCATATTGTAATAGGACTCTGCCGCATCAGGTCCTATCAGCGCAAGCAACGTATTATACAACTTCTCATACGCTTCGGAGTTTTCAACGCCTTCTTCCTCTGCCTGTGCTTCTATTTCATCCAGAAGATCGGCAACTGCCGGTACATCTTCGGGATCCGTCAGATAGGCATCCGCTGCCTTTGCCAACAGATCGTAAGACTGCAGATTGCCGTCTCTTCCCATAAAGGCATTCAGATCCTGCTCTAAAGTGCTGTTTTTCTCTTTCAGGTCATTTAACTGCTGCTCCAGTTCCTCGATCGTAGCAGTCTTGGCATCCGACTGCTCGCTGACTGTACGGAGTTGATCGTTGATCGTCGCTTTCGCTTCCTGGATTCTGGCCGGCAGGATCAAACAGACTGCCAATGCAAGACCGATCAGAAGTCCGATTCCCAGATTCAGAAGAGAACCTACTCCTTTTCCCTCCTTGATGTTGACGGGCTGGATAATCGTCTCATTACCGCTCTGGTATTTGATAACGTCCTCAGCACGGGATTTCTTCTTATTTCCCTGCTTTACACCTTCTTCCGGCAGAAGCATCTCATCCACTTCTTTCAGATAACGAAGGGTCGTCGTATTATGGGTATCGATCTGTATACACTTTGTCAGTTCCCGTTTTGCCTTCTCCCATTCTTCATCATTGATATAAAGAAGCGCCAGAAGCTGATGTGCGCGGACAAATTTCGGATTGAGCGACAATACCTTTTTCAGTTGTATGACCGCCAGGTCCAAACTGTCCTGATGACAGTAGGTCAAAGCCTGATTATATTTCTTGATCGTCTGGTTGATGGTATCCAATCTCGCCGGATTGGTCTGTATCATATTGATATAATCGTCCGCTATATTCTTCTTGGGACGCAGGTTCTTGCTGATGACCCATTCACTTAAGGCCGCAACAACCTCACCGGTTTCGAAATAAACCAACCCAAGCAGATTTCTGGCCTCTACATTATTCTTATCAAACTTTAAACATTGTCGTAAACTTGAAACAGCGCCGGTCAGATCTCTGACATTTGCCCTTTCCAGTCCATCATTATAAAACCGATTGGAAATATATATGATCTTCTTATAAAGGGATACATCAGCGCCGCAACTGGTGCAAAAATCATGCTCAGACAAGTTACATCCGCAATTATAACATATCATCTAATATCATGCCTTTCTCTCTATCTATCCCTTTATTGTTTTCTTGTTTTAGATTCTTTGATTACTTTTATCATCAGATCTGCCATATCTGTCAAATCCTGATTGTATATTGCTTCTTCTGCATCCTCCACCTCCAGGCTGGGATGAAACTTCTTTATCTCTTCTTCAAAATTGATCATGAGAGGACCTCCTTAAAAGGGCTTTTACTTCGCCCGCCAAATATAATGAACCGACAATATACACTCGATCTTCCTCCCCGTTGCCTATAAGCATGTCCTGAATGGCATTCTCTAATCTGTCATATCCCTGTATCCGTAATGTTGTATATTGTCTGAAATAATCTACGATAATATGCAG
Organism: Lachnospiraceae bacterium; assembly: GCA_022510585.1. Classification (GTDB taxonomy): domain Bacteria; phylum Bacillota; class Clostridia; order Lachnospirales; family Lachnospiraceae; genus UBA3282. The sequence continues at coordinate 11,127 of JAFLTF010000030.1, read as the reverse complement.
CGGTAAGGCTCTTTCACCGGAAAGTTCCACTGCACCGATCATATCAAACAGCCCCGAGCCTGCAATCAAATCCATCACTGCCTGATACTGTTTATCATTCACCATGGAAAAAAGCAGCCGCCGTTTTCCTATGCAGCCGTCTTGTCCCACTGTTTGCAGAAAAGCCCGCATACCATCGATATTATGCGCGCCGTCCAAATAGACGGAAGGCATGATTTCTTCCATTCTGCCTTCAAAGTGCATCTTTCTTATGCCTTCCCGAATCTGTGTCTTACTGATATATTTCCGGTCATCCAGACATTCGACCGCCGCAACCGCAAGAGCTGCATTTTCTGTCTGATATAATGCGATGGTAGGCATACGAAACCTAATATAATCATAATAATTTGATTGGAGAGAAAAATCAATAGTTTTATGACGACAATTTATTTCTTTTATCGCCTGCGGTGGGACCAAACTGACAAAAGCTCCCGTTTTTTCGGCATTTTCTCTCAATACTTCCGTTACCTCATCCTGTCTGTTCAAAAAAACCGCCGGAACATTTTTTCTGAAGATCCCTGCCTTCTCTGCGGCAATCTTTACAAGTGTATCCCCTAAATATTCCATATGGTCATATCCGATTGACGTAATAACACATACTTCTTTTTGTTCTAATGAGTTTGTCGCATCCAATCTTCCGCCCAGTCCGGTTTCCATGATCATGTAATCCGTCTGATGTCTTGCAAACAGTTCCACTGCCATAAAGAAAAGGAATTCAAAAAAAGTGGGGTGATAAGATTTCTTTTGCAGTTCTTCCGGCATAACTTTCAGTTGATCTGACACAAGCCGGAATGCCCACAAAAAATCTTCTTCCGAAACCATTGCCCCGTTTATGATAAACCGTTCACGCATCGAAACCAGATGCGGGGAGGTAAACATTCCCACAGAAAATCCCGCTTCCTTTAAAATAGAATGCAAATAAGCACAAACGGAACCTTTTCCGTTTGTGCCTGCCACATGAATTATTTTCGCTTTTCCTTCCGGATTTCCGAGATGTTTCAAAAAGCATCCGGTATCGTTCATGCTGTTCTTTTTGGTAAACCGGGGTATTCCCAAAATATATCTTTCCGCTGCCGCATAAGTTTCTATAGAATCAGTTGTGTATAATGACACTGCCCTCTATCACTCCTTTATCGGCATTATATTTCATATAACAAGTATTGCGTTCTATCATCATCTGCTCCGCATTGATACAGATCATAACGCCGCGATATACATTTCCTTCTATCCTGATCTCCGCACCTTTACTCTGTTCTATCAGATCCTCCAGACTTTCCTTGTCATGCTCCACATTATCCAATTCAATGAAATATTGATCTTTTAACTTATTCCACTCCGCCAGTTTTACTTCCGTATCCTTGGAAGTATTCGCACCGCGCATACGCTTTTCACGCAGTGCATCCGTCATGGAATCCACCAGATTGGCAATCTTGGCTCTTACTTCCGTTTCTTTTCGTTTGACTGCTATCAACTGGTCGTGCGTCTGAGGCTCGTAACCACAGTGGAGAATGGTTCTCAGTTCCACATCATTACCGGCATTGGTTGCTGTCACACCCTTGATCGCATTGATGTTACCGCCGATGATCGTGCCCTTCTTACCGGTTGCAATGACTTTTTCTTTGGCAGTGATATTGGAATTCATAATAATGTTTGCCTGCACCGTGCCGCCTGCCTCTACCGTCGTATGCTCGATAAAATCCGCATATACGCTGCCTCTGGCCGATACCTTGGATCTGTTACCGCCCTGGATACCGCGGGAGAGTACAATGTCTCCGCCTGCATACAAATTTGCAAGGCTTGTAGAACCATGTATTTCAATATTCCTGCCGGCACGGATGGTAACACCTTCCTCTACATTACCGTAAATAATTATGTCGCCGAAAAACTCTACCTTTCCGATGATCATATCCACGTCACCGGAAATCTCATGCACATTCTGAATATCGATCTTACCGTCTTTTAATTCAATCTTTCCGTCATTCTGTGCGTAATAAATCTCATCTTCACGGCGGATTCCTTTTCCGCGCATCGGAGGCAGATCGTGATAAAGTGTACCCTTCATGATATGTCCGAGTACAGTACAGCCATCTACACTCTGCACTGCCGGATGATAGATTGCAACCTGTTCCCCTGCTTTCACATTTTGCAAAGCATTCACGGCCGTGTAATCTACGGAACCGTCTTCTCTTACCTTCGGCACACCATATTCTTCCGGTGCAAAAAGATACTCAAAGTATCCGTTGGCACCCTCCTGTATTTCACGTCCGCGCGCTACCAGAATCTCTCTTTCATAGACTTTCTTCTTGATCATGGCGGAAAGATTGGACTGATGCAGCCCTTCTACTACACCATGTTTGTCAAGATAGTCGAGCAGATCCTCTTTTTTATAAGTTACGTCCGGATCCGGCGGTGCCAGATAGAGCCACGCTGCCATCTCGTCTTCATCAACTTTCAGGTAGGTGCCATTTGCCAGAACACTTTCTTCTTCCGGACTTGCTTCCGCTTGTGTTTCCGCTTCAGCTTCCGGTTCCGGTTCCGCGGTACCCATGGTTTCCTGCAACTTAGCCATAGCCAGTTTCAATTTATCCAATTGTTCTGATGAAAAATCTGCAGCCACGCGACTCACCTCCTTTATGCCTCTTATTTTATTCTATACTAAAAAGTATAGATTTTCCAGTCCAAACGTAAATTTATTTTATAATTATTGTAATTGTTCCAGACGCATTTTGACCTGTTCCATCATCTGCATATATTTTTCCTGCTTTGCACGTTCCTCCGCAACCTTTGCTTCCGGCGCTTTCGACAGAAATCTCTCGTTGTTTAGCATTCCTTCTACGCGGGCAAGTTCGCCTTCCAGACGCTTCTGCTCCTTTGTAAGACGTTCTATTTCCTGCTTGATGTCCACCAGCTGTGCAAAAGGAATATATAAGGTCGCATTCGGGATCACAACGGAGACCGCATCTTCTGCAATTCCTGTCCTGTCTGTCTGTATGGTCACCTCGGAAGCGCCTGCCAGGGAGGAAAAGAACAATTTGCCTTCGGTGAAAATATTCCTTACTTCTTCTTTTTCACTGACTACAAATACCGCTGCTTTTCTGCCCGGAGCAACATTCATCTGGGTCCGCACATTGCGGATGCCGCGAACCGCTTCCTTCATCAGTTCGATTGCCGCTTCCTCTGCCGCGAAGTTTCTGTCTTCACAAGATTTGGGCCAGTCTGAGATCATAATAGATTCTTCTTTTGACTGAATCGTACTAAAGATCTCCTCCGTAATAAAAGGCATATAAGGATGCAATAGTTTCAGGGCCTCGACCAGTACGTTCTTCAGGGTCCACAAAGCAGCATCTTTGCTTGCGGCATCCGTTTCCTCCTTACTGTACAGCCGGGGTTTTACCATCTCGATGTACCAGTCACAGAACTCATCCCAGATGAAGTCATAGACCTTCTGTACCGCGATACCCAGCTCAAAATGCTCCATATTGTCGGTGGCCTCCCGAATCAATGTATTCAATTTGGATATGATCCATTTATCTACCGGCTCCAACTTTTCTATGATTTCACCGTTTTCATAATAAGAAGCTTCCAAGACGCTGCCGCCAGTCTGCTCTCTGGCCTGCTCCATATTCATCATGATAAAGCGGGCAGCATTCCATACCTTATTTGCAAAATTACGGCTTGCCTCTACTCTTTCATAATAAAAACGCATATCATTACCCGGCGCATTTCCGGTGATCAATGTCAGACGCAGCGCATCAGCGCCGTATTTATCAATGATTTCAAGGGGATCGATACCGTTCCCCAAAGACTTGCTCATCTTCCGCCCCTGCGAATCTCTTACAAGGCCGTGAAACAACACGGTTTTGAACGGTTTTTCGTTCATTTGTTCGTATCCGGAGAAGATCATGCGGATGACCCAGAAAAAGATGATATCATATCCGGTCACCAGAACGTCTGTAGGATAAAAATATTTCAAATCCTCCGTCATCTCCGGCCAGCCCAAGGTAGAGAAGGGCCAGAGCGCTGAGGAAAACCAGGTATCCAAAGTGTCCGGATCCTGTGTAAAATGAGTATCCCCACATTTCGGACAAACTTCCGGCGCCTGTCTTCCCACGATGATCTCACCGCACTTGTCGCAGTAATAAGCGGGAATCCTATGCCCCCACCAAAGCTGACGGCTGATACACCAGTCACGGATGTTGTCGGTCCAGTTATAATAGATTTTATCCATCCTTTCGGGAATGAGTTTGATCTCCCCGTTTTTTACCGCCTCTACCGCAGGTTTGATCAGTTCCTCCATCTTGACAAACCACTGCTTTTTGATAAGCGGTTCAATGGTGGTATTACACCGATCATGGGTTCCCACATTATGGGTATAGTCTTCAATTTTTACTAACAGGCCTGCCGCTTTGAGTTCTTCAACGATCTGCGCTCTTGCCTCATAACGGTCCAAGCCTTCGTATTTGCCGCCGTTGGCATTGATGGTGGCATCGTCGTTCATGATATTGACTTCCGGCAGATCATGGCGTTTGCCCACTTCAAAGTCGTTGGGATCGTGTGCCGGCGTTATTTTAACCACACCGGTACCGAATTCCATATCCACATACTCGTCCTCTACAACAGGAATCGCCTTGTTTACGATAGGCAGCCAAACCTGTCTGCCTTTTAGTCCGGCATATCTTTCATCCTTCGGATTGATGGCAACCGCGGTATCTCCAAGCATGGTCTCCGGACGGGTGGTGGCAAATTCCAAAAACTCCGTCTTACTGGGTGTGCCGTCCTCGTCTACAAGGGGGTATTTGATATGCCAGAGATGCCCTGCCTGCTCTTCATATTCCACCTCCGCATCCGAAATGGAGGTATTGCAGACCGGACACCAGTTGATGATCCTGCTGCCCTTATAGATCCATCCTTTTTCATGCATCTTACAGAACACTTCTGTTACTGCCCGATTGCAGCCTTCGTCCATGGTAAATCGTTCTCTGTCCCAGTCACAGGAGGATCCCATTTTCTTAAGCTGACTGATGATCCGTCCGCCGTATTCTTCCTTCCAATCCCAGGCACGCTTCAGGAAACCTTCCCGTCCCAGGTCTTCCTTCCGTATGCCTTCCTCTTTGAGTTTTTCAATGATACGGACTTCCGTTGCAATGGAAGCATGGTCCGTACCGGGCTGCCAGAGTGCATTGTAGCCCTGCATTCTTTTAAAACGGATCAGGATATCCTGCATGGTATTGTCAAGGGCATGTCCCATATGGAGCTGTCCCGTGATATTCGGGGGCGGGATTACGATGGTAAAAGGGGTTTTGCTCCTGTCTACTTCTGCGTGGAAATATTTCTTTTCCATCCACTTCTCATAGATTCTGTCTTCTATTCCTTTGGGATCATAGGTTTTTGCCAGTTCTTTGCTCATTTTTCTCCACTCCTTTTATAGGTCTTTGATCAACACAGTTTATAAATTGAAAAAGCCCTCTGCCGACTCTGTCAGCAAAGGGCGTAAAATACGCGGTACCACCTTCATTTTTCACTCAGGGATTCTCGCAGGAATCTTATCCGCTAACGGGGATAGGGCGTGAACACTTACTACAATGCGTGGGCGCATCATTCGGCATTCCGGTTCCAAAGCTACCTTCCATGACACTTCTCCGAAACGGTCTTTCAGCATAGGACCGTTCTCTCTGACGGCAGACATCATGTACTCCTCTTTGTCATTACCTTTTCTGATTCGGTTTCATTATAGTCTACTATATTAAATAGCGGATTTTTTGTCAAGGGGATATGCCTTGTCATATGATTAATTTTCTTATCTTAATGGATATATATCTTTGTTTACAATTGTAAACTTCTCGGTTACTTTACCGCCGTACAGCCCGGTTCCGGTAACCGTAACGCTGCCCTTGTTCTTTCCTGCCGCTATATTGCTGCCCCAGGTCGGCGTGTAGTCTGGGCCGTTTTTCAGTCTGGTAAGGCCATATCCGTCAGTGCCGGTGTCTGTCAGCTTACGTCCATCACGTTCTTTATTCTGCTTTGCCGCTTTGATCTTCTTCGTATCCACGCTATAATAAACCGCAATTTCCGGCGTCAGCTGATTTCCGGTATAGGTGATCTCGCCCGGTTCATCGGATATGACGATGTACAAATTATTACTGTTTATTTTTGTGTCATATACATCAAAGTATACCGTGGCAGTGCCCTCATAATTGCCTCTTCCGCTTATGAGCACCTGTGGTTTTTTCTCGTCAAGACCCGTTCCGGGAACAACCGCACCTGCCTTAATCAGATTCAGATATTCCTCTATGGATGTCTTATCGTTATTCTTATATTCTGTAATAACATAATCTTTATTCTCGCCGGCGCTCAAGGTCTTCTTTGCATCCGTCACCTTGAGCTTGGCAGTATAGTTTGCTTTCTTGCCGTCATAGAATACCGCATCGGCGGCGATCGTCAGGTTCGGATTCTGCAAAACAGAGAGCGGCGCTTTCTGAATCGGGAAGGTGACTGTCAGGCTCCCTGCATAATTGCCCTTTCCTTTGATAGTCATGGTGGGCTTATTTGTAAGATTAGCATTGCCGATGGTGACAGCCTTGTTGTTTTTGTAGCTTACGGTATAATCTACGCCTTCCTTTAAAGTGATTTCAGGATGTGCTTTACTCTTCAGGCAGATTCTGTCGGAGATCTTCGCTCCGCTCTTTGTATAATACACCGTTCCGTTAAAGGTATAGGCATCCTGTTCAAAACTCAACTTATCACCTGCCCTGTCGGCCGCTTCAGTTACGGATGCAGTCACAGTTTGGTTCAGATCTGCGGCAGTGATCTTAAAAGTCTTTTTAAAACTTCCGCTGTAGCCGGACTGTGGCAGCGCCGCAAAAGTCATAGTTGCCTTACCTTTCTTTAGATTGTTCTTATAGGTGATGATATAATCCGTGCCATATTCAAATTTCTTATATTCTACATCCGTGTTTGCTTTGCCGTTTGTCAGGACGACATCGTTTTGGGTCACTGCTTTTCCGGTGAAAGGCACATCCGCCGCCAAGCCTTCTACTGTGATGTTCTTAAAGGCAGTGCCTGTGATCTTAAAAGAGATATTCTTCGTGCCGGTGTAGGCTCCGATCCCCTGAATGATCATGGTGGCAGTGCCTATGGCATGATTTCCTACATATCCGTCTATCTCATCTATCACATAATCTTTACCGTACTTAAGGTAAGTGCTGCCGAATTTCACGGTAAATACATCATCGATCTTATCCATCGGCTCGCCTGTAAATTCTCCCTTTTTATCCAGACGATAATATTTCTTATCTGCGACATCATAATATGCCGGGGTCAAAGTGATGCCCTTTGCCAAATCCTCTTTTGTCACATTCGCTATCTTTTTCTGATTTTTTCCCAAGGTGACAACGGCGTTTTTCATCAGATGATTCTTATCTGCCGACACGAAAATAGTCTTCTCTACAGTGCCGCTGTAATTTCCGATCCCTTCGATGGTCATCTTAAATGTGCCGTAGTAACCTTTGGGGATCTTGGGCAGTGTCTTGCCGTCATTTGACTGCTGCCAATCTTCTCCCGCCTCTGCAGAGAGTGTGACCGTATAGTCTTTTCCTGCAGTCATTGCTTTTTTATACTTGATGGAAGTAAAGGGGCTTTGATCTTTCTTCGCATTGCAGACCAAACTTTCCGTATACTTCAGGGTAATCCCCGGCGCCGTGCCCGCACCATCCGAAATGGGAGCCTGCACAATATGGAAATTCTTGCAGAGAGTTCCCGTATAATTCCCTTTGCCTTTGACTTTCACATAGGCCAGGGTCTCATGAAATCCCGACGATCTATCAATGCTGCCGTCAGGAAGCAGCGTTCCGGCGCCCCCTCCCGGAATTGTCTCACCTGCAAATTTCTGAGCGTCCGTTTCCGTATTGTTATGATAACTGATGGTATAGTCCTTACCGGCTTTTAACAATGTGGTGCCGTCGCTGTCGTATACCAGAACCGTCGGCTTGAGCCCGCTTCCGGTATAAGTCTGGGGCAAAATGTCCTGAATACAAAGATTTACGCCGCTTCCATCCCCGGCCGCCATGGTCAGCCAGCAGGCATACAGTGTGATATCCGCCTGCACCGTGTCGGAGGCAAAATTCCACTTTTGTTTCGCCGCAAAGGTCTGATCTTTGTACCAGCCTGCAAAAACATAACCTGTACTTTCAGGGTCCTGCGGTGCTGGCGGTTCTGCAAGCAGACTGCCTGCTTTGATACCGCGCCTGATCATCTTACTGCCGTGTCCTGACAGGTCAAAGGTGACGGTATGATACACCCCGCTCTCTATGACGGTAAGCGTGCCTTTTTCATAGGATGTGATCTTATAATTGGATCCGGCATCCGCGCCGTAAGGAGTAACCGCATAAGTACCCGGTACGCTCATATCCGTCACATCACATGTGAACGAAGGTTTCTTAACCAGTTTATCAGAGCCGCAAAGTCCCTGTACCTGATATTCAAAAACGCTTTCATCCGGTAAGGCATCCCCGGCAATCAGGGTGATATCCAATGCCTTGATCGTAAGCGGCGCTTTTTCAATGGTAAAAGCTTTGGTGACGGTTCCGCTATAGTCTCCCCGTCCCGTGATGACGATGACAGGCGCATTCGCATTTTCCCCGGCAATATTCTCACAGGCATTGATATTGTTTCGGTAAGACAGTTGATAGTCGCTGCCCTTTTGCAACGTCGTGGCGGTTCCGTTGACTGATATAGTCAATATTGGCGCCGGGGTTTGGGGAAGGCCGGAATAGACGAGCGGCTGAGCCGGCAGGACTACATTGACCGAACTGTCCGTCAGGATATAGGTTACATTCAGCACAATTTCTGCCGTCATGCCGTCATAAGTTACAATCAGGATTTTCCTTCCGGGGACGGACATGTCGATTTCGTCCGCGTTTGTGGTAAAGTCGGTAACGGTCTTGATCATACCGTTGCTGTCGCTAAAAGTGACAGTAATGTCATCTACATTGATCTTCTCGCCGCACACATAGTCCGTCTTTGTTTTCCGCACGATAAGCGAGGAGGAAGCTGTGGGCGGTTTATCCCGCTGCAGGGCAATGCTGTAGCTTAAATTCAGCGGCAGTTTGGTGACCCGGGTTCCGTCCGCCTGATACCATTTCCCGGTGCCATACCCGTCCGGCAGATTGATATTCCGCGTCAGATTCTTAGGCGTATAGATCAGGGTAAAGTTTTCGCCGGAAGGCAGTGTAAAGTCTGTTGCGTATGTAACATTTGATAGGTCAAAATTACTTAAGTCCAGACTAGTCAGGGCAAAGCAGTCTGCAAACATACTGTTGATTGCCGTTACCCTGGAAGTGTCAAAGCTACTGACATCAATGTTTTTAAGCCTTCTACAATAGGAAAACATATAGGCCATATTGGTTACATTTGCAGTATCAAAACTGCTCAAATCCAGACTGGTCAGTTTCGAACAGTTCTCGAACATCCTGCTCATATCTTCTACTTTGGAAGTATCAAAACTGCTGACATTCAGGCTGGCCAATTCATAACAGTATCTGAACATCTCTTCCATTTCTGTTACGTTGGAGGTGTTAAAACTACTCAGATCCAGACCGGTCAGACTGCTGCATTCATAAAACATACCGCGCATATCCGTTACTTTGGCCGTATTAAAATGACTGACATCCAGACTGCTTAACTGTTTACATCCGTTAAACAGGGAAGTCATATCCTCCACGTTAGAAGTATCAAAGCTGCCGACATCCAGACTGGTCAGGCTTTCGCAGTTCTGGAACATGGAGTGCATGCTTGTTACATTTGTTGTATTAAAATTGCTGATATCCAGAGTTTTTAAGGATTCACAGTATACGAACATGCAGCTCATATCCGTAACTTTCGGTGTTTTAAAACTGCTTAGATCCAGACTGGTCAGGCTTTCACAGTCTTTGAACATACCATCCTCCCAGATGACCATCCTGGTCACACCGGAAGTGTCAAAATTGCTAACATCCAGACTGGTCAGACTGCTGCAGCCTGCAAACATAGCACCCATGTCCGTTACCTTCGAAGTATTGAAATTACTTAAATCCAAACCGGTCAGGCTGCTGCAGACATAAAACATCATAGACATGTCCGTTACCTTCGAAGTATCAAACTTACTTACATTCAGATTGGTCAGACCGCTGCAGCCACTAAACATACTGCCCATGTCTGTCACATTTGAGGTTCTAAAATTGCTTAAGTCCAGACTGGTCAGACTTTTGCAATCACGAAACATGCTATTTATGTTTATAACATTGGAGGTATTAAAATTGCTTACTTTAAGACTTGTCAACCTCAAACAGGAATCAAACATTTCGCTCATATCCGTGACTTTTGAGGTATTGAATCTGCTTAGATCCAGACCGGTTAGTTTTGTGCAGCTTCCAAACATCTGACGCATATTTGTTACGCTGGAAGTATCAAACTTACTCAAATCCAAACTGGTCAGATTGGAACAATTCAAAAACATACCACTCATATCCGTGACTTTCGAGGTGTCGAATTTACTGCCCAGGGTCAAGTTGGTCAAATTGGTGCAGCTCATAAACATGCCGCCCATATCCGTGACACTGGAAGTATCAAAACTGCTTAAATCCAGTTTGGTTACCCCGCTGATCCTGCAAAACATCTGATTCATATTGGTTACCTTGGCAGTATTAAACTTACTTAAATTCAGCGTCGTTAAGCTTGTACAATAGGAAAACATAGACTCCATCGATGTCACCGTGGAAGTATCAAAACCACTCAAATCCACCGAAGTCAGATTCTCAAACTGATAAAACATATAGGACGCATCTGTCAACCCCGTCACATTGACCACGGCGGTTTTAATTTCGTTTCTGCGATAATACCAGGGCGCCCTGTTATACTCGCTACCTGATGAAAATTCTCCTGTTCCTTCGATTGTCAGTTTACCGTTATCGTCGATTGACCATGTAATATCCTGATACTGATAACTGTTGCCAGCGATATTGACCAATTCAGTCAATTCACTTGGCAAACTATCCGTAGCTTCCTCCTGACCCTCTGCATCTTCGGCGATATCGGATTCTGTGGTTTCGTCAG
>JAFLTF010000003.1:53853-67672 GCA_022510585.1 Lachnospiraceae bacterium | reverse complement strand
CATCCCGATAACATGGCTGCAGGTCCTGCATCCTATGGTTTCACGGATACATTAGGACGTATGCACTCCGATGCGCAGTTTGCAGGTTCTTCTTCCGTACCGGCACATGTTGAGATGATGGGACTGATCGGTATGGGTAATAACCCGATGGTCGGTGCTACAGTGGCTGTAGCGGTTAGCATCGAGGAGGCTGCTAAAGCCGGCAAATTCTAACAATTTTTATACAACCAGGACTTCTTAAACAGTACGTATTGAATGGATGATATTTCAGTAAGATGTAGTTTAGTTTAAGAAGTCCTTCCTTAATCAAAGACGAATGTGGGGAGAAAATTATTATGAGTAATTCTACAAACAAATATGCAGGTACACAGACAGAAAAAAATCTTGAAGCGGCTTTTTCCGGTGAATCAGGTGCCAGAAACAAGTATACCTATTTTGCTTCTGTAGCAAAGAAAGAAGGCTATGAGCAGATTGCCGCCATCTTTTTAAAAACCGCGGAAAATGAGAAAGAACACGCCAAATTGTGGCTGAAGGAGTTACAAGGGATTGGCAATACCACAGAAAATCTTACCGCTGCAGCAGACGGTGAGAATTTTGAATGGACGGATATGTACGAAGGTTTTGCCAAAACGGCAGAAGAAGAAGGTTTTCCCGAACTGGCTGCAAAGTTCCGTATGGTAGGCGCCATTGAAAAGCATCACGAAGAGCGTTATCGTGCGCTGCTTAAGAATGTTGAAACCGCAGCGGTCTTTGCCAAGAGCGAAGTGAAAGTATGGGAATGCCGCAATTGCGGTCATATTATAGTCGGAACGAATGCACCGCAGATTTGTCCCGTATGTGCTCATCCGCAGAGTTATTTTGAAATCAGTGAAGCAAATTATTAATATGAATATAGGATAGGGGGAGATATTACATGCCATTTATAGACTCTAAAGTTACCGTATCGATCACACCCGAGAAAAAAGAAGAGATCAAAGCACAGCTGGGACAGGCAGTTTCTTTGATTCACAAAACGGAAAATTATCTTATGGTTGGGATAGAGAGTGACTATGACCTTTGGCTGGCCGGAAAGAAACTGGATAAAGGAGCCTATGTGTCTGTAAGTCTCTATGGAAAGGCATCACCCGATGATTATAGCAGGATGACGGGAAAAATATGTGAAATATATGAGAAAGAACTGGGGATACCCGGCTCCTCTGTTTATGTGACTTATCATCCTGTAAGCGATTGGGGATGGAACGGCAGTAATTTCTAAGGACAGAAATGGTAATGATAAAACTCTGAAGCAGGTAGATAAAATTTTTTACTACTGCCGGCATCAGAGTTTTGTGATTGCTTATAAGGCAGAAAATAGGAAAGAAAGATGTCAGAAATGAAAGATTTATTTACTATTGGAGAAGTTTCTAAATTATTTCATACAAATATCAGAACGTTAAGATATTACGACAGTATTGGATTGTTAAAGCCTACCATGGTGGACGAACAGACCGGATACCGTTATTACTCTACAAAGGATTTTGAACGGTTAAATACAATTAAATATTTGCGAACATTGGATATGCCCTTAGACAGCATTGCTCTGTTTTTTGAAAATAAGGAAATATCCGTGATGAAAGAGTTGCTGGAAAATCAGAAAGAGCTGATTCAAAACAGAATACAGGAGTTATGCAGAGTAGAGACCAAAATTGATAGCAGGTTGACACAGATCACGGAAGCAGAGTGCGCTCCAAAAGGGCAGATCACGGTAAAAGAGATTGAAAAACGCAGGGTGGCGGTTTTGCGGAAAAACATTGCCGTAACGGATGATTTAGAGCTGCCTATCCGGGAGCTGGAACGTCTGCATCATTTGGAACATATTATTTTTCTGGGAAAAGTAGGAGTTTCCATTGCCAGAGAAAAGTTAATCAAGAGGGAGTTTACCTCTTTTTCCTCAATCTTTGTGTTGGTAGAACCGTCAGATGAAGTACAACTGCAGGAAAGGGCATGTGCAGATAAGAAAGATACTTTTTTGGAAGCCGGTATTTATCTTACCATACGCTTTCAGGGAACGCATACACAGGCGCCGTCGTATTATAAGCAATTATTGTCTTATGCCGATGAGCGCCATTATCATGTCTGTGGGGATTCTGTCGAAATTACTTTAATTGATGCGGGACTGACCAATGATGTGTCCAGTTATGTGACGGAACTGCAGATTCCTGTAAAATATGATGTATAGCATTACGGAATCAGTGTTGACCGCCATGCCTTTTAGAGAAAGTAAAAAGCCGGATTGAATATATGACTGTATAAACTGCCATAACACCGGAAACAGCAGGGGCAACACAGCCTAATACTGCAAGGGAATCCGGATAAAAATGCTGTACCAGCCATAGAAACGGCATTCTTAAGGCGAGTGCTCCAAAGCAGCTGCTTATCATGGTAAAGATGGTTTTGGAATATCCGTTTAAAAAACCGTTTAAGCAAAAAACAAATGTAACGGCAAGATAATCATAACTGCAGGTTCGAAAAAAAGGAACACCGGCATCGATGATATTGCTATCATCGGCAAACAGCCTGATCATACTTTCCGGGGAAATCTGTGCCCATGCAAAAAAACAGGCGGACATGGAAAGTGCAATGCCGAGTCCTGCAATGACGGATTTTTTGATCCGCTCCGGTTTATTGGCACCAAGATTCTGAGCGGTAATGGCGGACAGAGCACTGGCGATGGATGTTGCCGGAAGCATGGCAAAAACATCGTATTTACTTGCTACGCCGACGGCGGAAGCGGCATAGACACCAAGGCTATTGACTATTGCGGTCAAATAAAGGAAGGACAGTCTGATCATGCATTCCTGAAAAGAGATCGGAATGCTTAAACCCGCAAGTTCACGGGCTTTTTCCTTATCGATCCGAAAGTTTTGTAATCGAAAAGTGAAAAGAAAGTGCTGTCTGTTCAAATATACAATGGATAACAACATGCTGAAACCCTGAGACAGGATCGTTGCTAACGCAGTACCGGCGACATCCATCCTCAAATATTTTACAAATACAATATCCAGAAAAATATTTGTAGCACAGGCAATGGCAACAAATACCATGGGTCTTAAGGAGTCGCCGCAACCCCGAAGGATTGAACTGATGGCATTATAGCCACAGATAAAGAAAATTCCGGAGCAGCAAATCAGAACGTATTTATGGGCCAATGCATAAAAACTTTCCGGCGTCTGCAGTAGATGAAGGATAAGTCCGCAGGAAAGCAGCATGACTATGGTTAAAATAGCAGAAAAACCTGCAAAAATTGTCAAGGTGGTACCGATGGCCTTTTTGGCTTCGTCGGATTTCTGCATACCGATATATTTCCCTGTCAAAATGGTACCCCCAAGTGTCATACCGGTGATGATACTGGTGATGATCTGCGTGACCTGTGTTCCCGTAGAGACTGCGGCAACACTTTCCGCGGAACAATATTTTCCAATCACCATCAGATCCACCGCACCATAAAGCGCCTGAATAATATTGGCAAACAGCAGAGGAAGGGAAAAACGAATCAAGGTTTTTAAGACACTGCCCTGTGTTAGATTGTTTCTATCCGACATTGTTTACAGGCTCCTTTATGTAGTAATTTAGTCTAAATATATACTCTCCAGTTACTGGAGAGTCAATAAAGAATCTTTTTGTGCAGAATAGAAGGTTAGATAGAATAAAGATATGGATGAGAATTTATACGATATCAATGATATGGCAAAAGTTGGATGCAATGATTGCAAAGGATGCTTCAGTTGCTGTCGGGGGATGGGTTACTCCATCGTACTCGATCCCTATGACATTTGGCAGTTGGAAACAAAATTAAGCTGCAGTTTTGCCGAATTGATGATGGAGAAAATAGAACTTCATGTGATGGACGGTTTGATCCTGCCGAATTTGAAGATGCAGGGAACTTCGGAAGTCTGTGCTTTTTTAAATGAGGAAGGCAGATGTGCGATCCACGCATTTCGTCCCGGTCTATGCAGGCTTTTTCCCCTGGGAAGAAATTATGAAGGAGATAAGTTAAACTATTTTCTACTGCAGGATGCCTGTCCGCATTCCGGTCATACCAAGATCAAGATTAAAAAGTGGCTGGGAATACCGGATAACAAACGATATGAAGAATTTCTGATAAGCTGGCATGCTCTGCGAAAAAAGCTGGTAGAAGAAATCGCCGGGAATATAAACGATGACAATGAAGATTTGGATAGGCTGAAAGATATCAATAGGAAGCTTTTACATACTTTTTATGAGGCACCGTATCTGCCGGAAGATTTTTACGGGCAGTTTGCAGAGCGGATGCTTGCTTTTATACAGGAATGAGAAATGAGGAGCGTGATTATGAAAACGAAACAGAAAGGAATCATTTTTTCAATTGTATTTGTGCTGCTTTTATCAGCGTGTGCAGGGAAAGAGACAGAGCCGCCGGAAAATGTAAGAGTAACAGAGGGGCAGGAATCGGAAGAAAATGTCCATTCCGAAGCCGAAGAAACAGAAGAAATCGAATCAATCGAATCTCAGACTGAAGGTGATACGGTAGAAACCATACAGGTTTTGGTTGAGAATCCAAGTCTGGAATACTATCTGGCAAGCGAAATTTTTTCGGAAGAAGAGATGTCTTTAACGCTGGAGCAGCTGACACAGGAAACTAACGAAATTACTGATACGGAAGCCTGGTTTTCCCAGAACGGGTTGTCGCAGATCGATACATGGCGGATGGAGGATGAAACCTACCGATACGAAATTACGGGAGACGACGGATCTTCCGGTTATTTTCTCCATATTTACCGGAAAGAGGACAATGCGTATTTATATTGTCTGGACTTTTCGGATTATCGATATGCAGGTGATTTTATAGAAGCAGATAGAGATTTTATAGAGCAGAGAATCTGGTGGGCGCAGACTGTTGATGATATCTTATATGTTGCAATCGGGCATAATACTTATACAAAATCAGCTCCCAGTACGGGATATCTGGTTGCCATAGGATTAAATGACATGAGTGTCATATGGAAAAGCGAACCCTGTGTTACCAATGCCAGAACCTTTGAGATCATTGATAACACGATTATCTGCGGTTATGGTTTTACGGATGAGCCGGATTATTTGAATCTGATAAACAGGCTGGATGGGAGTCTGGTAGAAAAAATCCCAATCAAATCTATGGCAGAGTACATTATCTGTAAGGATGATATTCTGTTTGTGAGGACATATAATACGAACTATACTTTTCAGATCTGTCGCATGGTTGTCTGTAAATAAGAATAGAGGAGAAAAAAATATCATGAAAATAGGAATCCTGGGAGCCGGACATATAGCTGGGACTTTGGCATATACGATGCAGAATCTGAATGAGGCGGAATGCTATGCCGTTGCATCAAGAAGCTTGGAAAAAGCGAAAGAATTTGCATCAAGATACGGATTTGAAAAAGCCTATGGCTCTTATGAAAAAATGTTAGCGGATGAAAACGTGGAGCTTGTTTATATTGCCACGCCCCATTCCCATCATTACAGACATATGAAACTCTGTATCGAAGCCGGAAAGCATATCCTCTGTGAAAAGGCATTTACGGTAAATACAAGACAGGCCGAAGAAATTTTCCGACTGGCAAAAGAAAAAGAAGTTTTGGTAACGGAAGCGATCTGGACAAGATATATGCCATCCAGAAAAATCATCAACGATTTGCTTGCGCAGGGTGTCATAGGTGAGGTAAAGACTTTAACGGCAAACTTAGACTATGCCATTGCAGACAAGGAACGTTTGATCAGACCGGAGCTTGCAGGCGGTGCATTGCTGGATGTAGGAGTCTATACACTGAATTTTGCCCTGATGCATTTCGGGAATGAGATAGCGGATATGAATTCGGTTGTACACCTGACGAAAACAGGGGTTGACGGTCAAAATGTCATTACTTTATCCTATAAAGATGAAAGACTTGCAATCCTGAATTCAGGCATTTACGGTTTGTCGGACAGGCAGGGAATCTTTTATGGCTCCAAAGGCTGGATGGTGGTTGACAATATCAATAATCCGTTGGAAGTGAAAGTATATGACCAGAACCGTGAATTATGCAAAACGGTCCGCATGCCGGAACAGATCAACGGATATGAATATCAAATACTGGAAACAATAGCATGTATCGAAAAAGGTGAAAAGGAATGCCCTTCCATGAGACATGAAGATACTCTGGAGGTGATGCGGCTGATGGATAGTCTTTGCAAAGAGTGGGGCGTTTGTTATCCGGATGAGGTAGAAAGATTATAGAAAGATTATTTCGAAATTGCTTAAATAAATATAATGTTTGAAAGGAATATAATAATGAGAATGAAGAAAAAATGTATATCTATTTTAATAACAATTGTTACTATATTATCAGGCGCTGTTTTCTGCTCAGCGTGCGGCGTTTCGGATGGTAGTGTCTCTGATATCCATATTGAAGGAGAGTTATCGGATATTCTGACACAGATTTATGAAAACGCAAACTTGGATGCAGAATTTCGAGAATCTTTGCAGTATTACATGACCGATACATTGACGCAGGAGAATGAACAGGCAATCCTAGGTACGGCGGACGCATCCTATATAGAAGGGATCTATTCCGTTCCCATGATGTCCTCCATTGCCTATCAATGCGTGCTGCTCCGCGTAGAGCAGGATAATGTGGAAACTGTTAAGACAGCACTGAGAGAAAATGCCGATGTGAACAAATGGGTATGCGTCAGTGCCGAAACCGTTCTGGTAGAAAATGTGGGTGATTTAGTCCTTTTTATCATGAGCGGGGAAGACGTGGCTTATGCGGTAAGTGAATCGTTTCAGGCATTGGGGAAATAGGAAAGAGTTTGTTAAAAAGTAATTAACAAACAGAGGAGAATATGATAAAATAATCGCAGGTAAGTCATGCAGGTAAATGGAGGAAACGACTATGGGACAGGGAAAATATGTGGCATATGTTTCTACTTATACAATTGGGAATCAGGATAAGTTCGGTATCAGGATCTATGACGTAGATATGGAAAAAGGCCGTATGACAGAAAAAGGCCATGTGAAGATCACCAATTCTTCCTATATCACTATTTCCCATAATCAAAAATTTTTATATGCGATTACCGATTTTGGAGTAGAGGCTTATCGAATCCTTCCGACAGGAGATTTGGAAGAGATCAACGAAGGAAGTACAAACGGTATGAGAGGCTGTTATCTTTCTACCGATTATACGGATAGATATCTGTTTGTGGGCGGTTATCATGACGGCAAGGTTACGGTTCTTAGGCTGAAAGAAGACGGCGGCATAGGAGAGATTACCGACGAAATCTACCATAAAGGGCTGGGCAGCATAGCGGAACGGAATTTCAGACCCCATATTAACTGTGTTAAGATGACGAGGGATAATAAGTATTTATGCGCTGCAGATCTGGGTATGGACCATGTCAATGTTTACCGTGTGGACCTTGTCAACGGGAAATTGAGCCAGATCGATATGATCCGAAGCGAACAGGAATCGGCGCCGAGGCATCTGAAATTTTCAAAAGATGGAAAATATCTCTATATTGTCCATGAATTGAAGAATTATATTGATGTATACACTTATCAGGAGATTCATGGGAATCCGGAATTTGAGAAGATTCAGACGATTTCTACCCTGAATGATTACCATGCCGGCAGCTCTGCAGCAAGTGCATTGAATATTTCCGAGGACTTTAAATATGTGGTAAGCTCTAATGCAGGAGATAACAGTGCGATTGTCTACAAAGTGGATGATAAGACCGGAATGTTATCCAAGGTATTTTGTCTGCCGGTCAGCGGTGATTATCCGAAGGATGCAAATCTTTTCCCCGATAATAGGCATCTGGTGTCCTTGAATCATGAAAGTAATACGATGACCTTTTTTAACGTAGATCTGGAAAAAGGACTGCTTGTCATGAACGGAAAAGAGATTGAAATCCCACAGCCAAATTGTATTATTTTCCATAAGCTGGCGGAGTAAAACGGCTGAAAGTATATTTTTAGAACTTTCTATTGTCATAAATAAGAGACCCCTCACATACATTTTAGTAAGTATGGAAGGGGTTTTTTTATGGATATCAATAATAGAAATGAATATGCAGTATACAAAGACATACAAGATAGAACGGGCGGAGAAATCTACATAGGTGTTGTTGGACCCGTAAGATGCGGAAAATCCACATTCATCAAACGATTTATGGATTTACTAGTTCTGCCCTATATGGAAAATGAACATGAGAAAGAACGTGCCAAGGATGAACTGCCTCAAAGTGCAGGCGGCAGAACGATTACCACAACGGAGCCGAAGTTTATACCTAAGGAAGCGGCACAGATTCAATTGGGCGAAGATATTGATGTGAAAGTCCGCCTGATAGATTGTGTCGGCTATATGGTGGAAGGCGCTTCCGGTCATATGGAAGAAGATGTGGAAAGAATGGTTAAAACACCGTGGTTTGCAGAAGAGATTCCTTTTACACAGGCGGCGGAAGTCGGGACTCGCAAGGTCATCAAGGACCATTCCACCATCGGTATTGTAGTCACCTGTGACGGCAGCTTCGGAGAGCTTCCGAGAAATAATTTCTTAGAGGCGGAGGAGCGGACGATCAAAGAATTGCAGGAAATCCACAAACCGTTTCTGGTACTGTTAAATTCGGCAAGACCCTATGCGGAAGAGACAAGACAGATAGCGGATGAGATCCATGAGAAATATCAGGTGACGGTTATGCCCGTAAACTGCGAACAGTTAAAGCAGGAGGACATCAACCGCATCATGGAAAACATTTTATATGAGTTCCCGCTGACAATGATTGAGTTTTACATGCCCAAATGGGTGGAAATGCTCTCATTTGACCATAAGATGAAACAGGATATCATCTGTCAGATCAAGCAGCTGATGAGTGAACTGACAAATGTCCGTGATATTACCAAAGCTAACTTTGATCTGGAAAGTGAATATATCAAAAAATGCAAGCTGGAAGGCATCAATATGTCGGATGGCAGCGTGAAAATAGTACTGGATCCGGATGATACTTATTATTATGAGATGATCAGTGATCTGGTAGGAGAATCCATTACAAGTGAATATCAGATGTTATCTAATTTAAAAGAGATGGCCCGGATGAAACGAGAATATACCAAGGTGTTACATGCGATGGAAGCTGTCCGCTACAAAGGATACGGTGTAGTAATGCCGGATAAGGAAGAGATTGTACTGGAAAAACCGGAAGTGATCAAACAAGGCAATAAGTTTGGCGTGAAGATTAAAGCAGAGAGTCCCAGCATCCATATGATCAAGGCGAGTATAGAGACGGAAATCTCACCGATTGTCGGAACCGAAGACCAGGCTAAGGACTTGATCCAATATATTTCGGAGACCGGAACCAGCGATGAAGGCATCTGGGAGACCAATATTTTCGGAAAAACCATCGAACAATTGGTAAATGACGGAATTTCCAGCAAAATTTCCATGATAAATGAGGAAAGTCAGGTCAAACTGCAGGAAACCATGCAGAAAATTGTCAACGACAGTAACGGCGGAATGGTGTGTATTATCATTTAAAAATTAAATAACAAATGTAATATTATAAAAAGAAAGAGATATCATACAAGATATCTCTTTTTTCTTGCCTCATAAAATGATATACTACCATTATTAGTAATATTTTCTAAGAAAGGTTGGGTAATCTTATGAATGAAGTGTATGAGAAACTGTTAAAATGCTATGAATGCTATCAAAGGAAAATAGATTTTAAGCCGGATATAGCGGTTGTTCTGGGCTCCGGTCTAGGAAACTTCGCAAAAACGGTAGACGTAAGAGCGGAACTTCCTTATTCGGAAATCGAAGGATTTCCGGTCTCCACTGTGCCGGGACATGCCGGAAAATTTATCTTCGGATATATCGATCAGGCAGCCGTTGTGCTGATGCAGGGAAGAGTACATTATTATGAGGGCTATCCGATTACGGATGTGGTGCTTCCGACCCGTCTGATGAAAATGATGGGAGCCAAGATATTGTTTTTGACCAACGCTTCCGGCGGAATCAATCCGAAATTTCATGCAGGCAGTCTGATGCTGATCAAAGATCACATTTCCTGCTTTGCGCCGAATCCTCTTATTGGAGCGAATATTGATGAATTGGGAACCAGATTTCCGGATATGACGCATGTTTATGATGTGGATCTGCAGGAAATCATTAAAAATACCGCTAAGGAGAACGACATTGAGCTGTTTGAAGGAGTCTATGCGCAGTTGACGGGACCTTCCTTTGAATCACCGGCAGAGATCAAAATGCTGCAGACTCTGGGCGCAAGCGCTGTTGGCATGAGTACGGTAGTGGAGGCGATTGCCGCCAATCACATGGGAATGAAGATCTGCGGTGTATCCTGTGTCAGCAATCTGGCGGCAGGCATGAACAGCTCACCGCTTACCCATGAGGAAGTACAGGAGGCAGCAAATGCAGTGGCACCAAAGTTTGAAAAACTTTTGACACAGTCTATCTCAAAATTCGGGGCGCTTTGTTGAGGATCTATGCGTATAGTCCCAATTAGCTAAAGAATCAAAGGAATGTAAATTTATGGTAGAACATGTAATAGAACAGGATATGATTGCACATTTGATTGAAAAGGCCATTCAGGCAAGAGAAGCGTCTTATTCACCGTACTCCAATTATCAGGTGGGAGCTGCGCTTTTAACGGAAGGCGGAGAGATCTTTACAGGGTGTAATATTGAAAATGCCGCCTATTCTCCGACAAATTGTGCTGAGAGAACCGCTTTTTTTAAAGCGGTCAGTGAAGGAAAAAGAAAATTTTCGGCAATCGCAATTGTAGGCGGTACAAAGAATGAGGAGATAACCCAGTATGCTTATCCCTGTGGAGTATGCAGACAGGTCATGATGGAATTTTGTGATCCGCAGACGTTTCAAATCATTGTTGCAAAGTCAAAGAACGAGTATGAGATCAAAACCTTATTACAGCTTTTGCCCGATGGATTTGGAGCGGCGAATTTGTCATAGGTATAGCGATCATAAAAATAACATATGTTATTAAATTGGAGAAAGGAACTTGCACGAAACGATGAATACCAGATTATATAACGCGAAAATATTAACGATGAAAAATGCTGAGATCCTTTCCGGAGAAATCTGGATTCAAGACGAGCGTATTCTTTATGTGGGGACCGGGGAAGATACAGCTTCGATCTGTGAGAAATTAAAGCTGCAAAGCATCCTATGGGATAGGGAAATTGACTGCGGCGGCAATCTGCTCATGCCGGGTTTTAAAGATGCCCACACCCATTCTGCCATGACACTGCTTCGTTCCTATGCGGATGATATGCCGCTGCAGGATTGGCTGAATAAGCAGATTTTTCCCATAGAGGCCAAATTGGATGGAGAAATGATCTACCATCTGACGAAATTGGCTGTTTTGGAGTATCTGACAAGTGGGATCACGGCAATTTTTGATATGTATCTGACACCGGAGACAATAGCGGATGCCTGTGTGGATACCGGGATGCGTTGTGTACAGGTCAGTGCGGTGAATAATTTCAGCCAGTCGGTAGAATTGACGGAAGAGATGTTTCGTAAATTGAATCATAAACATCCGCTGCTTAGTTACATCCTTGGTTTTCATGCGGAATACACCTGCTCGAAAGAGCTGCTTGAACAGATCGTACAATTATCACATAAGTATAAGGCGCCGGTCTATGCCCATATCTCAGAGACTGACACGGAAGTGGAGGAGTGCCGAAACCGGTATGGTATGACACCACCCGTATTTCTGGATTCTTTGGGGATGTTCGAGTATGGCGGCGGCGGATATCACTGTGTTCATATGACAGAGGAGGATATTGAGATTTTCAAGAAAAGAAAATTGAACGTGGTTACAAATCCGGCTTCCAATATGAAGCTTGCCAGCGGTATTGCCCCGATCTCGGACTATCTGCGGCACGGAATCAATGTGGCCATCGGAACGGATGGACCGGCCAGCAATAATTGCCTGGATATGTTTCGGGAAATGTTTCTGGTAACAGGGCTTGCAAAACTGCGTGAAAAAGATGCTTCCGCCGTGGATGCGTGGGAAGTGCTGAAAATGGCAACCGTAAACGGTTCATATGCAATGTATCTGCCGGATACGGATATTCTTGCCGAAGGAAAACTGGCTGATATCATAATGATCGATTTATGGCAGCCCAATATGCAGCCTGCCAATAATATTCCGAAAAATCTTGTCTACAGCGGCAGTAAACAGAATATAAAAATGACGATGATAAACGGACAGATTCTGTATGAAAACGGGAAATTTGCTGATTTTCTGGATGTGGATAAGATATATGCCGAGGCAAACGAAATCAAAAAGCGTATCGGAATGGCATAGAAGAGAGGGATTTAGAGAAAGGTATCATTGTTACTATGGAATATCTGGTTTTTGCGGGAGCAATGTTGTTTTTGATTCTGCTTCTTATGATAAATGGGTATCTGGACAGCAGACGAAAGCAAAAGCTCTTTATGAAAAAGCTATATGAGCAATATGGATTTCCCATAGAACGGGAATATAAACCGGGAGAACTGGAACAGCATATTTCCATGTATTATCGCAAGCATGAAGAATCGCATCAGATCGACGATATTACCTGGAATGATTTGAACCTGGATGAGGTCTACCGGCAGATGAATTATGCCCATAGCTCGGCAGGAGATGAATATCTGTATTACAGGCTGCGTACACCAATGCAGACAGAAGAAGAGTTCGAACGTTTTGAAAATCACACACGTTATTTTATGGAACATGAAAAAGAACGGGTAGATCTGCAGATCAAGTTTGCCGGCCTGGGCAGGATGGGAAAATATTCCTTATACGAATATCTGGACAACCTGAATACCCTGGGAGAGCGCAGCAATCTGCCGTATTATCTGGCGATCCTTGGGATTTTTGTAAGTATCGGAGTGATGTTTGTTTCCGTATCTGTGGGTATTTGTATGCTGCTTGTCATTTTGTGCAGAAATATCATGAATTATTATAAGACACAACATGAAATAGAACCCTATCTCACGAGCTTTCATTACATTTTTCGTCTAATGGAGTCGGCACAGCAGATTGGGAAACTGCCTGTAGATGAGATTCATGAAGAAAGAGAGCGGCTGCTTTCCTGTTGTAAGAAAATGACAGGATTTCGACGCAATTCTTTTATCGTGCTATCTTCTTATTCAGGAAAAACAGGCGGGAATCCTCTGGAGCTTCTTTTTGATTATCTGCGGATGATCTTTTATCTGGATCTGATCAAATTTAACCAGATGTTAAGAACAGTTCGAAACCGCCTTTCTGAGATCGATGAAATGGTCACGGTGATCGGTATGCTGGAAACGGCTGTCATAGTCGGTGAATTTCGTTCCTGCATCAAAGAAGGATGGTGCGTTCCTGCATTTTTGCCGGAAACATCACCCGGTGATAGGAGGGGAAAATACTGTCTGAAAATGCAGCAAATGTATCACCCGTTATTAAAAAATCCTGTCAAGAATGATATTGAAGTAGGCGGCGGCGTTTTGCTGACAGGTTCCAATGCTTCCGGGAAGTCCACTTTTCTGCGTGCAGTTGCCCTAAACGCTATTTTGGCACAGACGATACACACCTGTATGGCGGAGTCCTATCATGGCAGTCTGTTCCGCGTTTATTCTTCCATGTCCCTAAAAGATGATCTGGAAGGCGGCGACAGTTATTACATGGTAGAGATCAAATCCATTCAGCGGATCTTAAACAGAGTAAAGGAAGCGGAAGAAGATAAAAAACAGGTGTTATGTTTTGTTGACGA
>JAFLTF010000003.1:11035-53753 GCA_022510585.1 Lachnospiraceae bacterium | reverse complement strand
AGCCTGTTAAAAATGTAGATCTGTGGAAACGTCTGCTAAAGGCCATGGAGCCTCATCAGGTGCATTTTCAGTGGGTAAAGGGACACGACGGGCATCCTGAAAATGAGCGGTGCGATATGCTGGCAACCACTGCGGCGGATGGAGATGAACGGAACTTACTTGACGATACAGTCACATTGGTGGTACAATAAGTAAAGATTCGATAGCAGTATATAGGTTGATAAACAGACCTGTAAGACAGCTATGCATAGAGCTATAGGGAGGACATACAGATGAATAATAATTTGATTTTGTTTATCAATGCTTTTTTATCATATCTACTGTTATTTATTTTGATAGCTGTGCTTGTGGCGATTGCCTGTGTACTTGGCGCGAAATGGAGGAAAAGTAAGGATCAGAAGCTGGCAGCTACGCAAGACGATACCTTGGAACAGTCGGTTTCAGGCAGTGAAAATGGATAATAAGGATGCAGGGTGTTCATGAAAATGGACACCTTTTCATTATAAATCCGTAAAAACAGCAGTTTTTGTGGTTTTAGGAAAGGCATGGGTATTGCGATAGAAATGGGCAGATTTACCACGATTCTTTGGGATTTGGATCAGACCATACTGGATTTTAAACGTTCACAGGAGTATGCGCTGTCATATTGCTTTGAAAAGATGGGACTTCAAATCAATGACAAGATCCATGCACTTTATGTTGCAATCAATGATAATTATTGGGAGCGTTTGGAAAAAGGAGAAATCACAAAGGAGGAGCTTTTTGCCGGACGTTACCGTACTTTATTTGAAAAGCTTAACATTACCGGGATATCGCCGGAGAAAATGGCAAAGCTTTATCAGGAGATCCTTGGAAGCGTATACTTTTTTCAGGATGAAGCGGACAAGGTCATCATGCAGCTGAAAGAACAGGGCTATAAGCAGTACATAGTAACCAATGGATTTTTGAAAACCCAGGCAAATAAGATCCGTATCTCCGGTTTGGATAAGCTTGTAGATGCTTCCTTTGCTTCGGAAGAAATCGGTTATCCGAAGCCCAGGAAGGAGTATTTTGATGCCTGTTTTGCAAGGATGAAAGGGATAACCAGAGAAGAGTGCATTTTGGTGGGAGATTCTTTGACAAGCGATATGCAGGGCGGCATCGGAGCAGGGGTTGCCACCTGTTGGTACAATCCCACAGGCAAAGCCAATCATTTGCATCTTGCCATCGATCATGAGATCAGAGATCTGCACGAAGTGCCGCTTATTCTGCAATAGATCGTGCCTTGGGAACGGCAGCCTGTAGAGTTGAGAAAGAATTGAGGAATACATATGCCGAAATCGACAAATCAGAAATTGAAATTATTATATATCATAAAGATTTTAACAGAACAGACGGACGAAGACCATTGTATGAGTGCGCAGATGCTGATCGATGAGCTGGCCAAATGCGATATTAAAGCGGAACGGAAGAGCATTTATGATGATATCAATCAGTTGATCGACTTTGGTTATGACATCATCTTGGTGAAATCCAGAGTAAACGGAGGTTATTATCTGGCAAGCAGGGATTTTGAGCTGGCGGAGCTGAAGCTGCTTGTGGAGATCGTACAGTCTTCGAAATTTATTACTTTGAAAAAATCCAGAGAGCTTATCGGTAAAATAGAGAAATTAGCGTCCAAATCGGATGCAAAGCAGCTGCAGAGACAAGTGTATGTAGCGAACCGGATCAAAACGGCAAATGAAAGTATTTATTATATTGTAGATGATATCCATAGGGCTATTCAGAACAATGAACAGATCTCTTTTCAATATCTGGAATGGAACCTGGAGAAAAAACTGGTGCCGCGAAAAGACGGAAAACGATATCAGGTCAGTCCTTGGGCGCTTACCTGTAAGGACGATAATTATTATCTGATTGCCCATGATGTGGAAGAAGATAAGATCAAACATTTTCGTGTGGATAAAATGGGCAGCATCAAAGTTCTGGCAGGTGTTAAGCGGGAGGGCGGCATTCTTTTTGAAAGGTTTGACATTGCAGATTATGCTAACAAGACTTTCAGTATGTATGGGGGCCAAAATGAAACGGTTACCCTGCAGTTTGACAATCATCTGATCGGTGTGGTCATGGATAGATTTGGGAAGGAAGCTTCCGTCAGAAAAAAGGATGAAGACTCCTTTTTGGTCCGGGTGACTGTGGCCATCAGCGGACAGTTTTTTGGATGGCTTACAGGTCTGGGACCGGGAGCCCGCATCATTGCGCCGGCGGATATTGTAGAGCAGTATCAAAAGTATCTTAAGGCAGTGATGAAAAATTATGAATAGAGAGGATTTGAATGATGGAATTGCAGTTTGCAGACAGAATGAAAGATTTTGAAGAGGGAATCTTTCAGCTTCTTAATGAAAAGAAGAATGAGAGAGAGGCGCAGGGGAAAAAAGTGTATAATTTATCGGTGGGCACACCGGATTTTGAGCCGGCACGGCATATTATGGAAGCAGTAAAGGCCGCAGCCTCCAAGCCGGAAAACTATAAATATGCGCTGGCTGATCTGCCGCAGCTCATTGAGGCGGTGCAGATAAGATATCGGAAGCGGTATCAGGTAGAACTTGAGAAGAATGAAATTATGTCTGTCTATGGTTCTCAGGAGGGAATTGCCCATATCTGCCTGTCCCTTTGTAATCCGGGAGACATTGTTTTGGTACCGAATCCCGGTTATCCTATTTTTGAAATCGGACCTTCGCTTGCCGGCGTGGAAATACGGACTTATGACCTGACTGAGGAGAACCGTTATCTGCCCGATCTGGAGCATTTGGATGAGGAAATGTTGAAAAAGACCAAATGTATGATCGTATCTTATCCCTTAAATCCCATTTGTAAGGCAGCGCCGGATGAATTCTATGAAAAGCTGATACCCTGGGCACTCAAACATCAGATCATCATCATCCATGATAACGCCTATTCGGATATTATTTATGACGGAAGGGTTGGAAAATCTATTCTGGCGGTTGAACAGGCAAAGGAAATAGCGGTGGAATTCTATTCTCTGTCCAAGTCCTTCAACTATACAGGTGCAAGAATGAGCTTTTTGGTTGGAAATGAGAAAATTGTTGCAACTTTTAAGAGACTGCGCTCTCAGATTGACTATGGAACTTTTTTGCCGGTGCAATACGGTGCTATTGCTGCCTTGACCGGACCTGATGATATGGTTTTTGCACAATGCCTCGAATATCAGCGCAGAAGAGATGCTCTGTGTGGAGGCTTAAGGGAAATCGGATGGCAGATGGAGGACAGTGAGGGAACCATGTTTGCCTGGGCTAAGATTCCACAGGGATATGAAGATGATGTGGAGTTTGTCATGACTTTACTGGAACGTACCGGTGTCTTGTGTACA
This sequence comes from Lachnospiraceae bacterium, assembly GCA_022510585.1. Classification (GTDB taxonomy): domain Bacteria; phylum Bacillota; class Clostridia; order Lachnospirales; family Lachnospiraceae; genus UBA3282. The sequence continues at coordinate 50,383 of JAFLTF010000003.1, read as the reverse complement.
CCCGGAAGCAGCTTTGGTTCTTTGGGAAAAGGACATGTCCGGTTTGCACTGACATTGTCTGTGGAAACGATCCGGGAAGCAGTGGAGGCAATTCGGGAATCGGGGATTTTAACAAAATAGAGCATTCTTTTTTGTGAAAACTTTCTGATAAGTGTAGATTGACAGATAACACATATTCCCTTATACTAGAGTTTGAACCACAAAATATAGTGGCATCGTGTATATTCAAACCATATTTTGTATGTTTCGCAAAACTTATGATTACAAGTGAGGGATGGATTTATGAGCAATCTGTTAGATTTGCCGGGTACAGAAGAGGAAAATTTCGGTGAAAAATATAAACCGGAAGGAAATGTAATGGTCATCAAAAAAGATGGCAGCGTTGAAGACTTCAATGTGCAGAAAGTTATTGATGCTGTAGGAAAAAGTGCATATCGTGCCCTGACAAAGTTTACGGAAGAAGAAAAAGGGCATATTTGCCGTACTGTAGTCAACAGGGTCAACGAATTAAACGAGGAGCGGATTCCGATTCAGATCATGCACAACATTGTGGAGAGCGCTCTGGAGGAAGTCAAGCCGATCGTGGCGAAAAGTTACCGCGATTATCGTAATTATAAACAGGATTTCGTACGCATGATGGACGAGGTCTACAAGAAAAGCCAATCGATCATGTATATCGGTGACAAGGAGAACGCTAATACGGACAGCGCCCTTGTTTCTACCAAGCGAAGCCTTATTTTTAATCAGTTCAACAAAGAATTATACCAGAAGTTTTTTATGACAACAGAGGAGATTCAAGCATGCAGGGACGGCTATCTCTATGTTCATGATATGTCTGCAAGAAGAGATACGATGAACTGTTGTCTGTTTAATGTTGCGGAAGTTTTGCAGGGCGGTTTTGAAATGGGGAATATCTGGTATAATGAACCGAAAACGCTGGATGTCGCATTTGACGTTATCGGAGACATTGTATTAAGTGCCGCAAGCCAGCAATACGGCGGTTTTACGGTGCCGGAAGTGGATAAGATCCTGGAACCTTATGCCGAGAAAACCTATCGGAAAAGTCTGGAAAAATATGCCCATTTAGGGGTAGATAAGAGAACTGCGGAAACGGAAGCGCTGGCGGATGTGGAGAGAGAGTTTGAACAGGGATTTCAAGGATGGGAATACAAATTCAACACCGTGGCCAGCAGCCGCGGCGACTATCCTTTTATTACAGTGACAGCAGGCATCGGAACCGGAAGATTTGCGAAGATGGCAACGATCATCATGTTGAATGTGCGCAGAATAGGACAGGGGAAAAAGAGCTGCAAAAAGCCCGTATTATTCCCTAAGATCGTATTTCTCTATGATGAAAACCTGCACGGACCGGGAAAGGAACTGGAGGATGTTTTCGAAGCAGGCGTACGCTGCTCCGCTAAGACTATGTATCCCGATTGGCTCAGTCTTACCGGAAAAGGATATATTGCCAGTATGTATAAACAATACGGGAAGGTAATCTCGCCGATGGGCTGCAGAGCCTTTCTTTCTCCGTGGTATATAAAAGGCGGAATGCATCCGGCAGATGATAAGGATGTACCTGTTTTTGTCGGAAGATTCAATATCGGTGTGGTATCTTTGCATTTACCGATGATTCTTGCGAAATCCCGGCAGGAAAATAAAGATTTCTATGAGGTATTGGATTATTATCTGAATCTGATCAGACAGCTACATATCAGAACTTATGCATATCTGGGAGAAATGCGCGCTTCCACCAATCCGCTGGCTTATTGCGAAGGCGGTTTTTTGGGCGGGCATTTACAGCTCCACGATAAGATCAAGCCCATCTTAAAAACTGCCACGGCAAGTTTCGGGATTACGGCGTTTAACGAACTTCAGGAGTTATACAACGGAAAATCTCTTGTAGAGGACGGGCAGTTTGCATTAGAAGTTTTGGAATATATCAATAATAAGATCAATGAGTATAAGGAAGAAGATGGACATCTGTATGCCATTTACGGAACCCCTGCCGAAAATCTCTGCGGTCTTCAGGTAAAACAATTTCGTGCAAAATACGGTATTGTAGAAGGGGTCTCCGATAGGGAATACGTTTCTAACAGTTTCCACTGCCATGTGACAGAGGATATTACACCCATTGAAAAGCAGGATCTGGAATATCGTTTTTGGGAACTGGCTAACGGCGGTAAGATTCAATATGTAAAATATCCGATCGATTATAATCTGGATGCGATCAGGACATTGATCAGACGTGCTATGGATATGGGCTTTTATGAAGGAGTCAACTTGTCCCTTGCATACTGTGATGACTGTGGCCATCAGGAATTGGAGATGGATGTTTGTCCCGTCTGTGGAAGCCGTAATTTGACTAAAATTGACAGAATGAACGGTTATCTTGCATATTCGCGTGTTCACGGCGATACCAGACTCAGTGACGCTAAGATGGCGGAAATAGCAGAGCGTAAGAGTATGTGATCGCGTATTGAGGAAGGGAGCAAGATTGGGGATGAGGTATCATAATATAACGAAGGATGACATGCTGAACGGTGACGGATTGAGAGTAGTACTCTGGGTTGCAGGCTGTTCACACTGTTGTAAGGACTGTCACAATCCGGTCACGTGGGATCCGGACGGCGGACTGCCTTTTGATGAAGCAGCCAAACAGGAGATTTTCAATCAGCTTGAAAAACCGTATATATCCGGTGTTACTTTTTCCGGCGGAGATCCGTTTCATTCCGCAAACAGACCCGATGTCAGAAATCTTATGGCAGAGATAAAAAAGAGGTTCCCGGAAAAGACGATCTGGTTATATACGGGAGAGGACTGGGAAAATATTTTACAGGATGCTGCCGTGAAGTATATTGATGTTCTGATAGATGGGGAATTTATGTCGGAAGAGAAAGATGCCACGCTGCACTGGAAGGGAAGCCGTAACCAAAGGGTCATTGATGTACAGGCAACCCTTAAACAGGAAGATATATCGGTGCCGGTATTGTATTGTACGGACTAGACGGGAGGAAAGCATAAAAGATGGATATGCAAACCATTAAGATCAAATATTTTACGGACAAGATAGAAAAGCTTACCTATATAGACGGTAAATCAGACTGGATCGATTTACGGGCCGCTGAGGAAATTTCCTTAAAAAAAGGAGAGTTTAAACTGATCCCGCTGGGGGTGGCAATGGAACTGCCAAGGGGCTATGAGGCGCATGTGGTGCCAAGAAGCTCCACCTTTAAAAACTTTGGAATCATTCAGACAAATCATCAGGGAGTCATTGACTGTTCTTATTGTGGAGATAATGATCAGTGGTTTATGCCGGTATATGCCGTGCGTGATACGCAGATTCATATCAATGACAGGATTTGCCAGTTCCGCATTATGGAGAATCAGCCAAAACTTGTGTTTGAAGAAGTGGAATGTCTTAATCATGAAGACAGGGGCGGACACGGAAGTACCGGGAAACAATAAAAACGTATAAAAAAACTCCTTTTCGGACATACTGAAAAAAATGTTTCGGAAGGAGTTTTTTATCTGTGCAAAATGAAAATGTAATGACTACATCGTTAGAAGAAAGCATGAGTTATCTTGCCAAGCGCTTGCAGCCGGGTGTCAGCTTTGATATTGTATACAGAGTCATAGAGGTGGGCGGCAGACAGGCCTGTATTTATTTTGTGGACGGTTTCTGCAAAGATGAACTGATGATGAAGATCCTGCAATATTTTATTGACCTGAAACCGGAAGACATGCCCGGAAGCGCCTATGAGATGGCAAAGAGGGCAACCCCTTATGTAGAAGTGGATTTAAAAGATAAATGGGATGATATTTTTTATAATATCTTATCCGGTGTTTTTGCTCTTTTCATTGACGGATATGACAGGTGTGTCTTAATTGACTCCAGAACCTATCCGGCAAGAAGTGTATCGGAGCCGGAGAAAGATAAGACACTTCGGGGATCTAAAGACGGTTTTGTGGAAACGGTGGTCTTTAATACCGCGCTGATACGTCGCAGGATACGAAGTACCGAGCTGCGCATGGAAATGATGAATGCAGGCAAAAGCTCCAGAACCGATATCGTTCTATGCTATATGGATAACAGAGTAGACCACAAATTCTTAGAGAAGATCAAAAGCCGGATTTCGGAAATCAAGGTGGATGCGCTGACTATGAATCAGGAAAGCCTTGCGGAATGCCTTTATCAACGAAATTGGTTCAACCCTTTTCCCAAATTCAAATTCACGGAACGTCCGGATACGGCTTCCGCACAGATACTGGAAGGGGATATTATCATTCTGGTAGATAATTCACCCTCAGCGATGATCATACCCACTTCCATTTTTGACATTATGGAAGAAGCGGATGATTATTATTTTCCGCCGATTACAGGGACTTATCTGCGGCTTTCCAGATTTTTGATTGGCCTTATGACGTATCTGGTGACACCTACTTTTTTACTGTTAATGCAAAGACCCGAATGGATACCGGAATCATTTCAATTTATCATGCTAAAAGAACCATCTAATATTCCCTTAATTGCACAGTTTCTGCTATTGGAGCTGGCAATCGACGGTTTGAAACTGGCGGCCATCAACACACCTAACATGTTAAGTACACCGCTTAGTGTTATGGCGGCCTTGGTATTGGGAGAATTTTCTGTTAAAAGTGGTTGGTTTAATTCGGAGGTCATGTTGTATATGGCCTTTGTCGCAATAGCCAACTATACACAGTCCAGTTATGAGCTTGGTTATGCGTTGAAATTCATGCGGATACTGAACCTGATCCTGACGGCAATATTCGGCATCTATGGTTATGTGGCTGCGATCCTCATTCTGATTTTATCTATTGTCTTTAATAAGACTTTATCCGATAAAAGCTATATTTATCCGATCCTGCCGTTGAATTTAAGACAGCTTGCAAAACGGTTCTTCCGTCTGCGCCTGCCGGAGTCCAGAGAGTAAAGAATATTTTTGGATTGTTATTTGTAAGGATTAATAGTAAAATTAATTCAGGATTGACTTTGAGAGGAAATAAGAAATCATGCGTGAAAAGAGACAGCCTGCCTTATTTTTAAATCCTGTCTTTAAACAGATGATATGGGGCGGTAACAGATTGGGAACCGAATGGAAATATCAGATTCCGGGAGACCATGTAGGAGAATGTTGGGCAGTCAGCGCCCGTCAGGGCGGTGACTGTACCGTTAAGAACGGTATTTATAAGGGATATACCCTATCGGAATTGTGGGAGAAGAAACCCGAATTGTTTGGCAATATGGGTTTGGATAGATTCCCCCTGCTTATTAAGATTCTTGACGCCAAAAAGGATTTAAGCATTCAGGTGCACCCTGACGATACATATGCGAATCTTCATGAAAACGGTTCATTGGGGAAAGCGGAATGGTGGTATGTACTGGACTGTCCAGAAAATGCCGAAATGGTTTTTGGGCACAACGCCAGGAATAAAGAAGAATTGTCGGATATGATAAACAATGGCAGATGGAAGGAGTTTATTCGGAAGATATCGGTAAAAAAGGGTGATATCATTCAAAATGAGCCGGGAACCGTCCATGCGATCACAGCAGGCCTATTGCTTTTAGAAGTACAGCAAAACAGCGATATTACTTATCGTGTATATGATTATGACCGCCTCTCTGACGGAAAGCTCAGACAGCTTCATATCAAAGAAAGTTTGGATGTGATCACTGTACCTGCCAGACCGGAGGCGGAATGCAGGGAGAAAACGGACGGTCTTCCGCAGAATAAATTGAATCTTTTGATATCCTGCGAATTCTATAAAATCTGGAAATTGGATATAACAACCCCCTTTGTTATGAAGCAGGATCAGCCTTTTATGATCATGAGTGTCATTGAAGGGGAAGGTCTGATAGACGGACAAAAGATTCAAAAAGGGGATCATTTTATCCTGCCGGCTGAATATGGAGAAGCATATCTGCAGGGAAACATGCAGATCATCATTTCAACCTGTAATCCAGAAAAATAAAGCAATAAAAGGTCTTTTATAAAAGGGGTTGTTTTTATTATGGCTGATTTAATAGTTGCGGGAAGGCAGTTCCGTACAAAAGCGGATTATGATGCAGCGCTGCGCGATCAGGCTAAAATTGATGCAATCAAAGCGAAAGTAAATATGCAGCAACCGGGAGAAGTAATCAGTTTGTGGACAGAGTTGTCAGCCGGAGAATACCATTTTACAACGTTGGTTGGCGAAGACTTTGAAGAAGAAATCGAGGAACTTGCAAATAAATATAAAAAACAGGGCTATACGGAGGATAGTAAGGTCAAACTCCCGAAACAAAATAAAAAATCGAAAAAGACAGATATTAAAAAAAATACGCCTGCGTTAGAGGCTTATGACGAACAGATGCAGAAAGAGATCAAATCTGTTCTCAAAAAGAATGAAATAAGAAGAAAGATAATTGTTATCTTGTGCAGTCTGATTGCGATAGGCTGCTTTGGCTATTACGGAGTCTACTATTATTATTCTGACAAGACGCAGACCCAATATGAAGACCTGGCAGATCTAAAAGGCAGTAATGCTTTGGCGACAGGGAGACCCAATGTTGTGATTCACCGTACCGAAGAGGAAGAAATAGAACTGACAGTTCTGGAAGAATACCAGACTTTATATAATAAGAACAAGAAATTGATCGGATGGCTGAAAATCGATGATACCAACATTGATTATCCGGTTATGCAGACATCAAATAATGAATACTATCTGGATCACAACTACAACCAGGAATATGACAAAAACGGAAGCCTTTTTCTGGATGCTGATTGTGATGTTGTTCATAGAAGTACAAACCTCATAATCTACGGACATCATATGAAATCAGGTAAAATGTTCGGAAATTTGAATAAATACAGTAGCGAGAGTTACTATAAGGATCATTCCAAGATTCAGTTTGATACGATTTATGAAAAAGGAACCTATGAGGTGATGTATGTTTTTCGATCCAGGATCTACAATGAGGATGAAGTTGTTTTTAAATACTATCAATTTCTAAATGCGGTATCCGAACAGGAATTTAATTCCAATATGCAGGAAATGAAGGAACTGTCCATGTATGATACGGGGGTGACGGCAAGCTACGGTGACTCCCTGCTTACCCTTTCTACTTGCGATAATTCCGAAGAGGACGGAAGATTTGTCGTTGTGGCAAAGAAAATTGAATAGAATATTAGAATAGCATATAAAAAATGAGATGATAAGATGCAGGTATCAGGCAGACTATATGGTTTTCCTGACATCTGCATTTTTTATTTTAGCCGGAATAGGAATAAAAATCCGAATATCACTCAAACTAAAATAGAATTACGATGAGAAAGGCGGAATTGTTTTATGGGAAATAAACAAAGTAGTAAAAAAGAAGGCGAAGAGCAGGAAGATAACAGAAAAAAAACAAAGGCAGATGCGGAAAAACACAGAGATGAGAGAATTCAGTCTACTGGGCAGTTGACGCTTGATGAGAATGAATCTGCGCATAACTTACATCTTATTACAATCATTGGTGAAATCGAAGGGCATGATAATCTGGGAAGTACTTCCAAAACTACAAAATACGAGCATATTCTGCCACAACTTGCTGCCATTGAGGATAGTAAAAAAATAGATGGAGTTCTGATCCTGCTTAATACGATGGGAGGAGATGTGGAAGCCGGGCTTGCGATAGCGGAAATGATCTCATCTTTGAGTAAACCTACTGTTTCACTGGTACTTGGCGGCAGCCATTCTATCGGCGTTCCGATTGCAGTCAGTACAGATTATTCCTATATTGTACCAACAGGCACTATGGTGATTCACCCGGTCCGCTTAAACGGTATGGTGATCGGCGTACAGCAGACTTTCGATTATTTTAAGCAAATTCAGAACCGCATCACGGGTTTTGTATGTGAACATTGTAAGATATCGAAAGCTCGTCTTGAAGAGCTGATGATGGAAACCGGAATGCTGACAAAGGATGTGGGAACCGTTCTGGTCGGCAGGGAAGCTGTGGAGGAAGGGATCATCAACGAAGTGGGCGGAATCAAAGATGCTATCAAACACATTCACGATATGGTAGAGCGTGGAAAGAGAGATACAAAATAAGGGATGACAAGTAATATTGAAAATGCTATACTATTGTGTGTAATACATGGAGGTTAGCTATGTCATCAAATCAGGGAAGAGGAGCCGGAACGGGCAAAAACGGGACCGGCGTTTCATCCAGAAGAAAAACAACGAACAGTAGAAATACAGGAAACACCGGAAATGCAAACAGACAGAGACGTGGTGAGCCGATGGATATGGCAATCCGTAACGAGATCATTGTGATCGCATTTCTGGCTCTTGCGGTAATTCTCTTTTTATGTAACTTTGGTATCGTCGGTACGGTAGGTAATGCTGTCAGTTCTTTTATGTTCGGAATATTTGGGCTCATGGCCTATGTGGCGCCGTTGATCTTCTTTTTTGCGATTGCGTTTGGCGTATCCAATATAGGAAATAATATTGCAACCAGGAAGCTGGTTGCCGGGATCCTCCTTTTTTTGATGGCTGGTATGGTTTTTGAGTTGATAAATGCCGGGTATTCGGAAACAGATACCTATCAGATAAAGGAAATCTATGTAAGATGCAGTGAAGGCAGAAACGGAGGCGGTATCATTGCCGGCTCTATTGCCTATGCTTTCTATAAACTGCTTGGAACGGTAGGAACGGTACTTGCAATCATCGTAGTGAGTATCATCTGCGCCGTGATCGTAACAGAAAAATCCTTCCTCGGCGGCGTAGCCTCGCAGGGCAGAAAAGTCTATGAACGTTCGGTTGAAGATGCCGCGTACAGAAGAGAAAGAGCGAAAGAAAGACGGGACGCAATGGATAAACGCCGTGAAATGGAGGAAGAGCGAAGACGGCAGCTGGAGGAAGAAAAAGAGAATGAAAAGATCCTCCGCATGGACAAAAAAGTTTCCGGTGTGATGATGGATACCACTTTAAATGCCGTTTCAAAAAAAGAAAAGGAAGATTCGGAGAAATTTAGGGATGATGTTCATGAGATCACGATAAATGCAGACATAGAAGAAGATGTACCGATTGTCAGGAGTCAGGATACATATCATTTTATTGAAAATGAGTCGGATGAATTAGATGAAATAAAAATGGAGATCCAAGAAACGCCTGCACCGGAACGGATTCGCCCTATAGCCAAATCGTCTGAAAGAACAACAGAGCATACTGTTAATACTACAGTTACGGAAAGCGCGCCAAGGACAGAAAACAAGGTACCCAAGCAGTATCATTTTCCGCCATATAACAGGCTTGCGAAAGGAAAAGGCCAAGGCGGCGGCAATTCAGACAGAGAACTAAAGGAGACGGCGGCAAGGTTAGAACAGACTTTGAATACGTTTGGGGTCAAAGTGACGGTTACGGATATCAGCCGCGGACCCTCTGTTACAAGATATGAACTTCAGCCGGAACAGGGCGTAAAAGTCAGTAAAATAGTTGGCCTTGCTGATGATATCAAGCTGAATCTGGCGGCTACCGATATCCGGATCGAAGCTCCGATTCCGGGCAAGGCTGCTGTAGGAATTGAAGTGCCAAACAAGGAAAATTCAGCAGTTGCATTACGAGACCTGCTGGAGTCTAAAGAATTTCGGGAATTTCCGTCCAATCTGGCATTTGCAGTGGGAAAAGATATTGGCGGAAAGACTGTGGTTACGGATATTGCCAAAATGCCGCATATGCTGATTGCGGGAGCAACGGGCTCCGGTAAATCCGTATGTATCAATACAATTATCATGAGCATTCTGTACAAAGCACATCCCGATGATGTAAAGTTGATCATGATAGATCCGAAGGTTGTGGAATTAAATGTTTATAACGGGATTCCCCATCTGCTTATTCCGGTGGTAACAGACCCGAAAAAAGCCGCCGCAGCTCTACACTGGGGCGTAGCGGAAATGACCGAACGTTATAAGAAATTTGCTGATTTTAATGTGCGGGATCTAAAAGGATATAATAAAAAAGCGGAAAGTATGAAAGCGGAAGGGAGAAACGATGCACCTGAAAAGCTGCCGCAGATTCTGATCATTGTAGACGAATTGGCAGATTTGATGATGGTTTCTCCGGGAGAAGTGGAAGAGTCCATCTGTCGTCTGGCACAGCTTGCAAGAGCTTGCGGAATCCATCTGATCATAGCAACACAAAGACCTTCTGTAGATGTTATTACAGGTCTGATCAAGGCGAATATGCCAAGCCGTGTGGCTTTTGCAGTATCCAGCGGTGTGGACTCCAGAACCATTTTAGATATGGTTGGAGCAGAAAAACTGCTGGGAAAAGGGGATATGCTGTTTTATCCACAGGGATATCCTAAGCCGGCCAGGATTCAGGGGGCATTTGTGTCCGATAAGGAAGTATCGGATGTGGTAGATTTTCTAAAGAATCAGGCAATCGGAAATGTATACAATGAAGATATTGAAGAAAAGATCAAAAGCATAGGATCAGAAAGTGCAAACGCAGGAAATGGTGCAGCTTCCTCCGACTCCGAATATGATGAACATTTTGCGGATGCGGGCAGATTTATCATTGAGAAGGATAAGGCCTCCATCGGTATGTTGCAGAGAGTTTTTAAGATTGGCTTTAACAGGGCGGCCAGAATTATGGATCAGTTATGTGAAGCCGGAGTTGTAGGGGAAGAAGAGGGAACAAAGCCGCGTAAGGTTCTGATGTCGGCAGTGGAATTTGAGCAGTTGTTAGATAAAGATGAAAGGCAAGGTTAATCATATGAAAACAGATATTGAAATTGCCAGAGAAGCTGTCCTTGAGCCTATCGTGACGGTGGCGGGACAACTGGGGATGCACGATGATGATCTGGAATTATACGGAAAATACAAGGCCAAAATTACAGAGGAATATATAAAAAGCATTCAAGATGCTCCGGATGGAAAACTGATTTTGGTAACGGCGATCAATCCGACACCGGCAGGAGAAGGGAAGACTACAACCAGCATTGGTCTGGGACAGGCGTTTGGAAAGATGGGGAAGAAGGCAATCCTGGCTTTACGCGAGCCTTCTTTAGGTCCATGTTTTGGTATCAAAGGCGGCGCTGCGGGGGGCGGTTATGCCCAGGTAGTTCCGATGGAGGACTTGAATTTACATTTTACTGGAGATTTTCATGCGGTAACTTCTGCCAACAATCTTCTTGCCGCATTGTTGGACAACCATATCCAACAGGGAAATGAGCTTGGGATTGACCCCAGACAAGTGGTATGGAAAAGATGTCTGGATATGAATGACAGGGTGCTTAGAAATATTGTAGTAGGACTTGGAAATAAAACGGACGGAACCGTAAGGGAAGATCATTTTGTGATCACAGTGGCTTCGGAAATCATGGCGATCCTATGTCTTGCCTCGGATATCAGGGATTTAAAGGAAAGACTGGGCAGAATCATTGTGGCTTATAACTATGAAGGGAACCCCGTGACTGCGGCAGATTTAAATGCGGTAGGAGCCATGGCGACCCTGTTAAAGGATGCCATGAAGCCAAATTTGATCCAAACCCTTGAACATACGCCGGCGCTGATTCACGGAGGTCCTTTTGCCAATATAGCCCATGGCTGCAATTCCATTAGAGCTACTAAAACAGCCCTAAAAATGGCTGATTATGTGATTACAGAAGCAGGTTTTGGCGCCGATCTCGGAGCAGAGAAGTTCTTTGATATCAAGTGTGTGATGGCAGATCTGAAACCGGATGCCGTTGTTTTGGTGGCAACGATTCGGGCGCTTAAATATAATGGCGGCGTGCCTAAGGAAGAATTGTCTGCAGAAAATATGGAGGCATTAAAAAAAGGGATTGTCAATCTGGAAAAGCATATTGAAAATCTGCAAAAGTACGGGGTGCCGATCATAGTCACCTTAAATTCCTTTGTGACAGATACCACCGCGGAAGTTGACTTTGTAAGACAATTCTGTGAAGAAAGAAATTGTGAATTTGAACTTTCACAGGTGTGGGAGAAAGGTGGAGAAGGCGGTATTATGCTTGCCAGGAAGGTGTTACATACCTTAGAGACCAAATCATCTGCATTTTGTCCGCTTTATGAATCGACAATTTCTCTGATGGAAAAGATCCAAACTGTAGCACGGGAAATCTATGGAGCCAAAAATGTAGTTTATACACCTTCTGCAAAAACGCAGATACAGAAGCTGGAAAGCTTAGGTTTTGGAAATCTGCCGGTTTGTATGGCCAAAACGCAGTATTCTTTATCGGATGATCCCACCCTGCTTGGCAGACCGGAAAACTTTGAGATTACGATCAGGGAAGCCTATGTGTCCGCAGGAGCAGGCTTTGTCGTAGTGTTGACCGGAGCTGTAATGACGATGCCGGGACTGCCGAAAAAACCGGCAGCATTTGGGATAGATGTAAATGACAACGGTGTTATAACCGGACTGTTTTAGTAAAAATGCGCGGACTATGAAAGGAGAGTCATCAATGCCCAAAATCATAGACGGAAAAACAATCTCCGCTCAAATCAAAGAAGAGCTGAAAGAAAAAGTTGCGGCAATGAAAAAAGGCGGTACTTCCGTTTGTCTTGCCGTTATTCAAGTGGGAAACGACCCGGCTTCAAGTGTATATGTAAATAATAAGAAGAAGGCCTGCGCCTATGTAGGCATTGATTCTTTATCCTATGAATTGCCGGAAAATACTGCACAGGAGGAACTTCTTCAATTAATCGGCGAATTGAATGACAGAAAGGACGTAAACGGTATTTTGGTACAGCTTCCTCTTCCCGGACATATAGATGAGGATGCCGTTATTCGTTCCATCGATCCAAAGAAAGATGTGGATGGCTTTCATCCACAGAGTGTAGGGGCACTATGTATCGGGCAAAAAGGCTTTGTATCCTGTACGCCTGCCGGAATTATACAGCTTTTGAAACGTTCCGGAATTGAAATAGCCGGGAAAGAATGTGTCATCATAGGCAGAAGCAATATAGTAGGAAAGCCGATGGCACTTTTACTGCTTAAAGAAAACGGTACCGTTACCGTGTGCCATTCTAAAACCAAAGATTTAAAAGAAATAACCAGGAGAGCGGATATTCTGGTGGTTGCAATCGGAAAGCCGAAAATGATCACAAGAGAGTATGTGAAGGCAGGCGCTGTTGTCATAGATGTAGGAATCCATAGAAATGAAAACAACAAGTTGTGCGGAGATGTGGATTATGACGATGTCGCTCCTGTTTGTAGTGCAATCACACCGGTTCCGGGAGGAGTCGGACCGATGACAATTGCCATGCTGATGAACAACTGTGTAGAGTCGATTACTTTAAACAGCTAGAAGGAGTGCTGCCTATGAAATGCCCGAATTGTGGAGAAGAGATGAAAGAGGGCCATTTGATTTGCGAAGCATGCGGAAATGAAATTCAAATCGTGCCTGATTTTGAACCGGAAATTGAAAACAGCATAACAGAAACTCTCTCTACGCTTGTTGTCTTAGAGGATGACGAACAAACGGACGAGGATCAACAGCAGGATATCATTGATTTGGAAAATGCTGATGATGTGGCAGAAAAAGCAAGCCAAAGCCGTAGGATAAAAGTGCTTATTGGTATTTTCATTGTATTTCTTGCAGCTGTTTTTTCTTATGCAATTTATTCCTATCATATCGGGACCGTAGACTATCAGATTGACAAGGCAAAAGAGTATGCGGCGCAAGGGCAATATGAACAGGCAATCGCCTGTTTGGATATCGCTTACGGTAAGGATGACAGCTTGTGCCAAATCTTATTTTTGAAAGCGGATTACTATTATTTATTGTTTGATAATGAGTCGGCGCTTCGTACATTAAAACAGATTCTTGATAAAGGGATATATTCTTATGAAGAAATAGAAGAAGCCTATGATAAAATGATTGCAATTTATAAGAAAGAAGAACGCTATGAAGAGATCAACGAGCTTCTTCTTGCATGCAATGAACCTACAATTGTGAATATGTTCCAGAGCTATATGGCAAAAGAACCGGAATTCAGTTATGTGGAAGGCAGTTATGCAGAGGTGATTCCCTTAAAATTAAGTTCTAATACTGCGGGTACGATTTATTATACGACAGACGGATCGATACCGGATGAGTCCAGTCAGATTTATACGGCACCTTTATTTCTGGAAAACGGGGAATATACGATCAGCGCCGTCTTTATTAATGATTATGGCATCAAAAGTGAAGTTGTAAGCAAAACCTATTTTATCAGCCTGGAAGTACCAAATGCTCCGGAAGTTGATCTTTACAGTGGGGAGTATTCGGAACCGATGATGATCAGTGTGACAGGTCAAAGTGATTGCCAAATTTATTATACAACGGATGAATCGGAACCTACCAAAGACAGCGTTCCCTATACAGGGCCCATACCAATGCCTCTTGGAACCACACATTTCAAATTTGTAAATATCAGTGAGGAGGGGGTATCCAGCGACGTTACGCTGCGTACCTACACATTGGCTTTACATGGCACAATTACGACAAGTGAGGCAGTTGATAGGCTGGTGTCAAGGCTGGTTGAAAGCGGATATCTGGAGAATGCAGATGGCAGAGTTGCCGGTCAGAGCGGCGTATACAGTTATCAATTCAGTTCTGTATTAAGTGTAGAGGGTGAAGTATACTTTACTATTTATGAGTATTATGATGACGGAACAGGGATTCTCAGTAGAACGGATAAAGTATTCCTGGTTCAGGCATATACGGGAGATGCAGCAAGACTGGGCTATGATGAGAATAGGGCATTTATGGCGATTCCGATTTAAAAATATGTTGCAAAAAATGAGCGCTTCCTATATCATTATTATGGTAATATAAAGGGATATCAATTGGAGGATAAAGAGTAATGTACAAAATAGTAGAGGCAAAGGAGCTGACAACGAACATATACCTCATGGTGGTTGAGGCAGGACGTGTTGCAAAAGCCTGTCAGCCTGGGCAGTTCATTATTGTCAGAATGGATGAAGAGGGAGAGCGGATTCCCTTGACCATTTGTGATTATGACAGAGAAAAAGGAACTGTTACGATTGTGTTTCAGATCGTCGGGGCAGCGACCCAGAAAATGGCTGCATTGAAGACTGGAGACAGCTTCCATGATTTTGTTGGACCTTTGGGATGTGCTTCCGAATTTGTAAATGAAGATTTGGACAGTCTGAAAACGAAAAAAATGTTGTTTGTGGCAGGCGGCGTTGGAACAGCACCGGTGTATCCGCAGGTAAAATGGCTTCATGAGCATGGCATTTCGGCAGATGTGATCGTAGGTGCCAAAACCAAAGATTTATTGATCTTGGAACAGGAGATGGAGGCCGTTGCCGGCAATTTGTATATCACAACAGACGATGGTTCTTACGGAAGAAGCGGTATGGTAACACAGACCATCAAAGATCTTGTAGAAGAAGGAAAAAAATATGACATTTGTGTCGCAATTGGACCGATGATCATGATGAAGTTTGTCTGTAAGATGACAGAGGAACTCCATATTCCTACGATTGTCAGTCTCAATCCGATCATGGTGGACGGTACCGGTATGTGCGGTGCCTGCCGTGTTACCGTAGACGGAGAAGTAAAATTTGCCTGCGTTGACGGACCGGAATTCGATGGTCATAAGGTGGATTTCGATCAGGCAATGAAACGTCAGCAAATCTATAAAACGGAAGAAGGAAGAGCATTTTTGAAAGCCAAAGAAGGGGATACCCATCATGGCGGCTGCGGAAATTGCTAAGATAAAGACCGAAAGGAGCAGGATTATATAAATGGATGTCTTAAAGAAAGTGCCTGTCCGTGAACAGGATGCGAAGGTACGCGCAACAAATTTTGAAGAAGTATGTCTTGGTTATAATAAAGAAGAGGCAATGTGCGAGGCAGAACGTTGTATCAACTGTAAGAATGCACAGTGCATAAAGGGATGTCCGGTAGCGATCGATATTCCGGGTTTCATCGAGAAAGTAAAAGAAGGCGATATTGAAGCGGCATATCAGGTGATCAGTGAGGCTTCTGCACTTCCTGCTGTCTGTGGCCGTGTATGTCCACAGGAAAGCCAATGTGAAGGAAAATGTATCCGCGGTATCAAAGGTGAGCCGATTTCCATTGGTAAGCTGGAACGTTTTGTGGCTGACTGGGCAAGGGAAAACAATATTCAGCCTGTCGGGGCTAAAGAAAAGAAGGGTAAGAAAGTAGCCGTGATCGGTTCCGGTCCTGCAGGACTCACCTGCGCGGGAGATCTTGCAAAGATGGGATATGATGTGACTATTTTTGAGGCTCTGCATGAAGCCGGAGGTGTACTTGTCTATGGAATCCCGGAGTTTCGTCTGCCCAAGCAGGATGTGGTTGCCAAGGAGATCGAAAATGTAAAGTCTCTTGGGGTAAAAATTGAAACCAATGTTGTGATCGGAAAATCCGTTACGATTGACGAACTATTGGAGGATGAGGGTTTTGATGCCGTATTTATCGGTTCGGGAGCCGGACTTCCCAAGTTTATGGGGATTCCCGGTGAACAAGCTAATGGCGTATTCTCAGCCAATGAATATTTGACAAGAAGCAATTTGATGAAGGCATTTAAGGAAGATTCCAATACACCGATCATGAGAGGTAAGGAGGTAGCGGTTGTCGGCGGAGGAAATGTTGCGATGGATGCTGCCAGAACCGCGCTTAGACTAGGTGCTAAAGTGCATATTGTATACCGCAGAAGTGAAGAAGAATTACCGGCGCGTGTGGAAGAAGTACATCATGCAAAAGAAGAAGGCATTATCTTTGATCTGTTGACGAATCCGACAGAAATTCTTGCAGATGAGAACGGATGGGTCTGCGGTATGAAGTGTATCCGGATGGAGTTAGGAGAACCGGATGCCTCCGGCAGAAGACGTCCCGTAGAAATTCCGGGTTCCGAATTTACGATGAATGTGGATACCGTGATCATGTCGCTGGGTACATCGCCGAATCCATTGATTTCCTCTACGACGGAAGGATTGGAAGTAAACAAATGGAAATGTATCGTGGCTGACGAGGAGTATGGTAAAACGACGAAAGAGGGCGTATATGCCGGCGGTGATGCGGTAACAGGCGCTGCTACGGTCATCCTTGCAATGGGAGCGGGTAAAGCAGCGGCAAAAGGCATAGATGAATATTTATCGGCTAAATAGAGTAATGTGCAGGATGTAGAGGTATGGAGTTTTTCCATACCTCTCATTAGTAATTAATTTGTAAAATGCAAATGAGATAGGGGAAAGGATTGAGAAAAATGGTACATCATATTGTTTTATGGAATCTGAAAGAGGAATTATCCGGTTCGGAGAAGGAAGAAGCGGCGCTTCGTATGAAAAAAGAGTTGGAAGCAGTTAAGGAACAGGTTTCCGGGGTGATTTCACTACAGGTAGTAACAAAAGGTCTGCCGTCAGGAAATAAAGATATCGGATTGATCTCTGTTTTTGAAACAGCGGAAGATTTACAGGCATATCAGGTCCATCCGGCACATAAGTCCGCCGCTTCCTATGTCGGAACGGTTACGACAGGAAGAATCTGTTTCGATTACGAAGAATAAGGAGAAAAACATATGGCATGGTGTCCGAACTGTAAGAATGAATATGTGGAAGGAATTACGATTTGCGCGGATTGCGGAGCAAAATTGGTGGAGAGCCTGGAAGAAACGAAAGAGCAGAGTGAATTGCTATTAAAAAATGTGCCTGATATGGATTCCGAAGAAACAGAAGGTATTTCAGAGAATGTGAGCTTTTCGGGAGAAGAGGAAGTCTCTGAAAAGGAAGAAAAGAATACATGGAAAGGTCTCTACAGAAACAGTGCACAAAAGGCTGAAGAGAACAAAACATCGGCATATACCCTGCTGATCGTTGGTGTGGTCGGTTTAACTGCGACTTTGCTGATATTGACAGGCGTGATTCCTTTGTACCAGAATGCTGCCATGACAAGGTATCTTGTTTGCGGGGTTATGGGCGCTTTGTTTTTGCTTTTTATAATTTTTGGGATTGTTTCCATGAAAACTTTTAAGGTTTTGTCCGTAAAAGCCAAATCGGAGGATTCCCTCATGGAAGAACTGACAAAATGGTGTGAGGAAAATCTGAATGCAAAATTAATTGACAGTGGGTTATTTGATGGACAGGACGTAGGGGAAGAACAAAAATACTTTATGCGGACTGAAAAAATAAAACAACTCATACAGAATCAGTTTATAAATTTAGAGGAAGGATTTCTGGATCATTTTGTGGATGAGTACTATCAGAATATATTTTAAAGTATGAGAATCGACATTATTTCCGTAGGAAAGATCAAAGAACAATACTTTAGGGAAGCTGTTTCGGAGTATCAAAAAAGACTCAGCCGTTATTGTAAACTGGATATTTTTGAAGTAGAAGATGAAAAAACACCGGATAAAGCATCCGCAGCTGAGGAAGATTTGATCAGAGCAAAAGAAGCAGAGCGTATATTAAAATACATAAAAGATGACACTTGTGTCATAACTTTGGAAATCGCAGGGAAAATATATGATTCCGTAGAATTTGCACAGAAACTTGAGAAACTTGGGATACAGGGATACAGCCACTTGCAGTTTATTATAGGAGGTTCTCTTGGCCTGCATGAAAAAGTATGCAGCCGGGCAGATCTGGCGGTCAGTTTTTCGAAAATGACATTTCCGCATCAGTTGATGCGGGTTATTTTGTTAGAGCAAATATACAGAAGTTACCGCATCATTCATGGAGAACCCTATCATAAATAATAATGAACAGATGTCCCGGAGTTTCAATAGTTTAGTAGAAATAATGAGTAGGAAAGGATAATACAGATATGAGAATGTATGACCTGATCATGAAAAAACGAAATGGGTTCGCCCTGGATCAAGAAGAGATTGCGTTTATGATTACAGAATATACCGCGGGTCGTATTCCTGATTATCAAATGTCCGCTATGATGATGGCAATTTATTTTCAAGGTATGACTGAAGAAGAAACCGCCGTCTTAACAATGGCTATGGCAAACAGCGGCGAAATGTTGGATTTATCCGGAATTGAAGGCATAAAAGTAGATAAACATTCTACCGGAGGTGTAGGAGATAAGACTTCCATTGCTCTTACCCCTATGGTTGCGGCATGTGGGATAAAGATAGCCAAAATGAGCGGCAAAGGTCTTGGTCATACAGGAGGAACCATAGACAAGTTGGAAAGTTTTGCGGGTTTTTCCACAGAAATCACTTCGGAACATTTTATCAGTCAGGTCAACCGCATCGGTGTTTCCATTATGGGCCAAACGCTGGATCTGGCACCTGCGGACAAAAAACTCTATGCTCTTAGAGATGTAACTGCGACTGTTGATAATATGTCCCTGATCGCAAGCTCCATCATGAGTAAAAAACTTGCAGCAGGAGCAGATGCCATTATTTTGGATGTAAAAACGGGCAGCGGCGCCTTTATGAAAAAGGAGGAGGATGCCTTCGCTTTGGCAAAAGAGATGGTAAAGCTGGGGAAACATGCCGGAAGAAAAACAACTGCGATCGTTTCCGATATGGATCAACCCCTTGGCTTTGCGGTAGGAAATGCGTTGGAGGTAAAAGAGGCAATTGAAACACTGAAGGGGAACGGACCGAAGGATTTTACAGAATTGTGCATGACGCTTGGGGCGCATATGCTGATAGCAGGTGAAAAAGCGGAAAATATGGAACAGGCCAGGAAGATGCTTAAAGAGGTGATCGAAGACGGAAGAGCGCTTGCTAAATTAGCGGAATTTGTGGAGGCACAGGGTGGTGACAGAGAGTTTGTTTATCAGCCGTCTAAGTTACCACAGGCTGCTCTGGTGGAAGAGATCCTTTCCGAACAGGAAGGCTATATAGAGAAAATTACTTGTGATGAGAT
This sequence comes from Lachnospiraceae bacterium, assembly GCA_022510585.1. Classification (GTDB taxonomy): domain Bacteria; phylum Bacillota; class Clostridia; order Lachnospirales; family Lachnospiraceae; genus UBA3282. Next base: position 30,514 of record JAFLTF010000003.1, on the reverse strand, counting down.
CGGAATTTGTTCTCTGATTCTTGGCGGCGGCAGGGAAACGAAGGAAAGTCAGATCGATCTGGCGGTCGGTTTTATCTTACATAAAAAAGTAGGTGATCATGTAAAAGTTGGAGAAGCGCTTGCTACGATCCATGCAAATGACAGAGACAAGCTTAATACGGCGAAAGAACGTTTCCTAAAAGCATATACCTTTTGTAAGCAGCCTGTGCCCTCCGGCAAATTGATCAAGGGTATAATAAGCTGAAGTTTGCTCTGACTCTTTCCCAGTCATGAATCTGATTTTTGGTTCATATAGTTTATTATGAGGAAAAATGCGAGAAGAACTTTATCCAGACAAAAAGAAATCATTGTAGAATCTTTAAAACTTCCCAAAGATTCCATGTTGGGAGCGTCTATTGTGACCGTAACTGGAAATCGGGAAGCTTTTATTGAAAATTATAAAGGAATTTTGGAGTATACGAAAGAATCTATTGTTTTGCAGGGGAAAAACTGTAAAATCGCTTTCCAGGGTAAGAAGTTGTCTATAGATTACTATACCAATGAAGATATGAAAATTGGCGGTATGATAGAAAATGTGCGCTATTTTTGATTGTTGCACTGCCGCCTTATGAATGTCAGGGATGAAATGCATCCTGTCTTTAAAATATAGAAAGGCATGGTATTATATGCTTCATTGGGTTCAATATATAAAAGGCTATGTTACCATTAAAGTGTGGGGATATTCTACGGAAAGATTCTTAAATTTGTGTGGGAATCATGATATTCTGGTCTGGGATATTGAGAACCATGGCGACTATTACACGATGAAGATCAGTGTGAAAGGTTTCTTTTCACTGAAAACACTTCTCAAAAAAACCGGTACCAGGGCATCCGTCTTACAAAGATCCGGACTGCCTTTTTTTGTGCCGAAAATAAAGAGGCGAAAAATCTTTGTCATCGGCCTGATCATTTGTCTCTTTTTCTGGATGCTCACTGCCCGTTTTATCTGGGATATTAAAATTGAAGGAAATTATTCGCTGACAGAAGACGTGCTTATGGATTACCTGAAAAGTCAGGGCGTTCATACGGCAATGAAAAAGAAAGAATTAAAGATAGAAGAATTAGAAATGGGACTTCGGGAAGAATATGATATGATCACATGGGCATCCCTAAGAGTAGACGGAACGACACTTGTCATTCAGATTCGGGAAAATGAAATGCCACAGTATGACTCACCCGGTCAATCAACGCAGTCATCTGACAGTGAAAAAAACGGAAAAGACATTGTCGCAACTAAAGATGGGATGATTGTCTATATGATCACCAGAAAAGGGGTACCGCAGGCGGCGATCGGAGATGTTGTGGAAAAAGGGCAGATTCTGGTCAGTGGTGCCGTACCGATCTATAACGAAGATGCTACCGTACGAAGATATCAGTATTATGAGGCGGATGCAGATATTCGGATTGCTTATGAAAAATCGCTTTCTGTAGAGAAACTGACTGCCTATCAGGAAAAAGTGTATTCCGGAAGAGAAAAGAAAATATTATTGTTTGGCATCAAGGAGAAAGAATGGAGTCTTTCAGCCGGCAGAGTCTCCTATGAGACCTATGATGTTTCAGGGGATAAGAATCAGATACAATTGTTGGATCATCTGTTTTTACCTGTTTTCTATGGTATAAAATATGCCAGGGAATACACGATGACAGAAAAAATACATACTGAAGAAGAGATGCAGAAGATCATGGAAGGGGAATGGAAGAAAATATTACAGACTTTAGAGGAAAAAGGGGTACAAATTACAGAAAAAAATGTTACAATAAATAAGAATAGTGATAAATGGATCCTAAATATCAGGATGCAGTTGGTTGAAGAGGCAGTGAAAACAGTACAGACCGCGACAGAACAGATTCCTGATACGATGAGTGAAGAAGAGGCGACAGTAGAATAGCAGATGGATGAATTTACAATTAAAATGGATGTTCCAATGGAACATATGAAAAATCTCTTTGGAGCATATGATACTTATGTCAAAAAGATTGAAAAAGATTTTCAGGTGATGATCGTAAACAGAGACGGAAGTGTAAGGATCAGCGGTAGAAAGACTGATGTTGAAAAAGCCGCAAATACCATGAAGGAGCTTGTTATTCTGTCGGAAAGAGGAAATGTTTTGCAGGAACAAAATGTTGATTATGCAATTGAAATGGGGAAAGAAAGTAAGGAAGATGTCCTGCACGAAATTGATGAGGACTGTATCTGTCATACGATCAACGGAAAACCGGTGAAACCCAAGACTTTGGGCCAGAAGCAGTATGTGGATGCGATCCGTAAGTCAATGATCGTCTTCGGACTGGGACCCGCGGGAACCGGGAAGACTTATCTTGCAATGGCAATGGCAATCACCGCGTTTAAAAATAATGAGGTAAGCAGGATCATTCTGACAAGACCTGCGATAGAAGCGGGAGAAAAACTGGGTTTTCTGCCGGGAGATCTGCAGAGTAAAGTAGACCCCTATCTTCGTCCTTTATATGATGCCTTGTATCAAATCATGGGAGCAGAGAGTTTTGCCAAAAATATGGAGAAGGGGTTGATTGAGGTTGCCCCCCTGGCTTATATGAGAGGAAGAACTTTGGACAATGCCTATATTATTCTGGACGAGGCGCAAAACACCACGCCGGCGCAGATGAAGATGTTTCTAACCAGAATCGGTTTCGGTTCCAAAGTAGTCATAACCGGGGATGCTTCTCAGAAAGACCTTGCACCGGATACGAAATCCGGCTTAGATGTGGCAATGAGGGTATTATCCAAAATAGATGATATTGCTTTTTGCAATCTGACCAGCAAAGATGTTGTCAGACATCCGCTTGTCCAGAGAATTGTTAAAGCTTACGAGACCTATGAGGCAAAGGAAAAAAATTACGATAAGAAGCGGAGAAACAGGAATTTTTAGTATGGAAGAGAATAAGAAGTTAAGTACAAAACAAAAAATTATGCGGGGAATGGGATTTATCGTCCTGTTTTTCATGTCCGGTGTGATCGCGGCTGCGGGAAGTTATCTCTATGGACGGGAAGTCGGAGATATCATCAGTAATACGGTAATGGTGATGCTTGGGACAGGCATTGTGCTGTTCGCCCTGGTTTCCAGTGAGATCAACGGATTATATTTTTATGAGAATCATGGAAAATACGGAAAATTTATATTATTTTACCTGACAGGTATGTTGTTGTCTTTGCTGTTTCCGCTTTTGCCGGTTGCCGGCTGGCCGTTTTTGGTGATCTTTGTTATTTTAAGTTTATTCAGTAACAGTATTTCCGGACTCATAGCAGGAAGCGTCTGTCTGATGTTGTCGATCATGCTGCAAAATGGCGGGAGTTACCGGGAATTCTTTCTGTATTTTTTTACCGGTTTGGTAGGTATCATGGTATTCAGCGGGTTAAATGATGCCTATAAAGTCGGGATGCCGATCTTTATCTCCTTGTTATGTTTGACGGTTGGTTTGTCTGCCAATCTGGTCATGTTTGAGAAGGAGCGGCTTTCCATATCACAGTTTGTTATGGTGGCAATTAATCTGATGGTAAACTTTATCCTGCTTTTGATTATTTTGAAGATTTTCAGTCATGTGGTGATTCACAAATACCGGGATCAGTATATGGATCTGAATGATCCGGAATGCCCCCTCCTTGTGCAGTTGAAAGAATTGTCCAAGAAAGAATATTATCATGCGATACATACGGCATATCTCGGGGACAGGATCGCGAAGCGCCTTGGGCTGGATGAACGGGTTGTGAAAGCATGTGGATATTATCACAGGATTGGACTTTTAAAGGGAGAAAATACCTGGGAAAATGTGGAATCCATTTGTGAGGAATACCGTATTCCGGAGGAGACCAGAAAAATTCTGGAGGAATATGTGACGCCGGACAGGAAAAGGATATCCAAGGAAGCAACGGTTATTTTGTTTGTCGACAGTATTGTTTCTGCTATTTGCGGATTATTTGAGCAAAATCCCAAGGCGGAATTAGATTATGAAAAGATCATCAATACAATTTTTCAGGACAAGATACGATCCGGAGAATTAGCGAAGAGTGATATTTCTATTGCACAGTTTAAAGAAATGAAAAAGATCTTTAGCGAGGAGAAACTGTATTATGACTTCCTGCGTTGAAAATGAGACAAAGAAGGAATTACCTTTTTCGGCATCGGAAACAGCCGGACAAGTCGTGGATGCGGTACTGACGATGGAAAAATGCCCTTATGAGGTGTGCGTCAATATCTTACTTACCGATAATGAAAGAATTCGGGAGTATAACAAAGAATACCGTCAGATAGATAAAGAAACGGATGTGCTTTCTTTTCCGAATCTTGCGTATAAGAAGGCGGGAGATTTTTCCGTTGCCAAAGAAACACAAGCAGGCTGTTTTGATTTTGATACCGGAGAGCTGATTCTGGGGGACATCATTATCTCAATAGATAAAATAGAGGAACAGGCAAAGGCATATGGTCATGGTATGCTTAGAGAATTTGCCTTTCTGGTGTCACACAGTATGTTTCATTTGTGCGGTTATGACCATATGACAGAAGAAGAGGCTGCTCTCATGGAACAGAAGCAGGAAGAAATTTTACAGAAACTTGGCATCACAAGAGAAGGTTGAGTTGAAGAAGTCTTAGATTATGGAAGGGCACGGTTATTGACATGAGGATACAAAAGAGGAACTCGGTCTCCGGTATAGGGAGGGGGCAGAGGAGGATAAGAGGCAGTATGGCAGCATATGCGGGGATCATCGAATATATACTCAGCTTACTAGTCAGAATTCCGCTTTTGAGTATTATTGGCGATACAGGACTGGGGCTGTTTGCTCCTGCATTCGAGCTGATCATCCTCGCTACGTTATTGTTTTCCTATGGCATATCCAGAACAATGACAGGACTGATACGCTATCGTGTAAAAAGAGAACAATATAAAAATGCAAATAAGGTATTCCAAACAGCTTTCAGACTGGCCATATTTATAAGTTTGATCCTGGCGCTTCTTACAGCAGTACTATCCGGAGTATTCTCTGAAATAGCAGTATTGGAGGAGATGAGTAAAAAAGCAGTGTTTGCGGCAGCACCGGCAATCGTATTGACCGCATTGGTCAGCGTTTTTCGCGGATATTTCAACGGTATTGGCTTTGGAGGTTTGGTTGTACAATCTCAATATATTGAAAAGATTGCCATGTTTGTCACGGTAACATTTGGCGGCGGGCTGATGTATGATTATGGGTTAAAGGCCGCAGCTTTGCTGCAAAATCCAATCGTTGCTTATGCATATGGAGCTTTGGGGGCCATCTTAGGTATGACGGCTGCAGAACTGATCGCCTTGATTTATTTACTGATAGTTTTTGCCATCTACGCAGGAACATGGAGAAAACAGCTGAAACAAGATATGGTGAGAAGACGGGAAAGCAGCGGTGAGATTCTCGGTATGTTGTTTGGAAATGGTTTTTCGGCAGCATTTGTAGCTGTTTTCGCCAATGTGTTTATGCTGATAGACCAAAGGTTTTTTAATTATTGTATGAACCGCAGGGAACTGAGTCAGAATAGAGCCGGACTGTGGGGGGCATATTATGGAAAGTTTGCAGTGTTGATCGGCGTTGGTACAGCAATCTGCTGTCTGGCTGTAAGCAGCTTAATTGGAAAAATCGTAATTGCTTATGAAAAGGAAGAATATCAAACAATGCGCGACCGTATCGGCAATGCGGTGAAGAAGCTGTGTGTTGTGTCGTTTCCGGTTGCCATCAATTTGGCGGTTTTGTCAGAGGCTTTTTTAAATGGGCTTTATCAGGGAGATAATGCAACTATGATCAGTATGGTCATGCGGGGAACCGTGATCATTTTCTTTTACGGATTTGCCTATTTATTTGGTCAGATCATGCTAAAGCTGCGTATGACTAAGGAATTGGTACTATCTCTGGTTATTGCGCTGACTGTTCATATCCTGGCAGTTTTCCTGTTTGTCAGACGAGGACTGCTGGGAGAAGAAGGAATTGTTTATTCTGTGATTGCTTTTACGGCTATCCTGGCGATCCTGTGTTTCGTCCTTACGGTCAGGAAACTGAAATACAGGCAGGAATGGCTCTATTCATTTGCATTTCCGGCGGTATCGGCATGTGTTGCGGGATTGGTTGTTATGCTGCTGAATATGCTGTTGCTGCAGACCGTGGGAAATATCCTGACGATCTTAATCAGTTCTTTGGTTGGTATGATCTTATATATTCTGCTGTTGATGATCTTGCGCGTTTTGAATGAAGCGGAGTTGTCAAAATTATTTTTCGGGAATCTATGGATTGCACTGGGACGTATGATAGGCGTGTTGTAAAAGGGATTAGATATAGTTCATTGTATAAAAATAAAAAATTGATTGATACTGATTATAACAGAATTTTTGGAAAGGACGGACTTGCCAAAATGAAATTTATAAAACGTATCAGTCTTTTTTTTATTGCCGCCGGTATGATGTTTAGTGCCGGAAGCTATGCTACGCTGAAAGCGGAACAGTTCTTTTATCCTAACAGGTATGAACGGCCAAAAGAAGATACAGTGCCTGCTGAGACAGTCGAACCGCAAAAGGAACGTATCATTGAGGCGGTAATGGAAGAAGTTCCGGTCATTACCGCCGATACCACGTATTTGGTAGAAAAAGTGAATCTGTCTAATGGAAGCATAGAAGAAACAGAAGAACAGATACCGGTAAAATATATAGGGTTGGACAGACCTAGTCTGATAGAGGAATTGGAAGCCTATGATAAAAATCCTGCGCTCACGGACTTGAAACTTGGATTTGAGACTGTTGAACTTGCGGCGTTTTCTAAAGAAAGGGTGGTCATTTGTAAATACTATCGTCCGGAAGCGGAAAAAAAAGGATTTTATTTAATGGTAGCCGATCATTATGTCATTGTTTATGAGGAAGATAAGAAAACCATTCATACAAATACGGACATTTTATTGGAAAACTTAAGCGAAGAGCTTCAGGAACAGATCATGCAGGGAAAATATATGGAAGACGAACAGGAACTCTATAATTTTCTTGAATCATATTCCTCTTGAGTCTTATGCCCGTTAGTGATAAAATGAGGAAAAAGCTAAGCAGGGAAGCGATGGAACGTAAAATTGCGGTAATAGGCGGCGGTGCTGCAGGTATGATGGCAGCAATCCAGGCGGCGGAAGCCGGCGCCGCTGTAGAACTTTATGAGAGAAATAACAGGGTAGGAAGGAAACTGCTTTCCACAGGCAATGGCAAGTGCAATTTTTCCAATGAGGATATGCGTGCGGATGCCTATTACGGAAGCGCAGTGTCTTTTTACGAGAAATTGTATGCTTTGTTCGGTGTGCGGGAAACGATTGACTTCTTTAGTCAACATGGTATGCTGCTCAAAAATAAAAACGGTTATCTCTATCCGTTATCGGAACAGGCATCTACTGTGCTTGACATACTACGTCTGGGTTTAGAGAAGAATCATGTCTGCATTCATACGGATAGCATAGTAGAAGCGATAAAAATAGAGCCAAAAAGCACCAGACTACAGGTTTGTGCCGGAACTGATACGAAAGATCGAAACAAACGCTCTTATGATGCGGTTATCCTTGCCTGCGGAGGTATGGCCGCACCGGGAACGGGCTCGGATGGTAATGGGTTTAAGCTGGCAAAAGCATTGGGACATCATGTCACTGAAGTAGTGCCTGCATTGGTGCAGTTGCGATGCAGGGAAGACTTCCTGAAAAGTGTGGCGGGTGTACGTAGCGAAGCAGGACTGACGCTTTTGATAGACGGAAAAGAAAAAAGTCATGTGAAGGGTGAATTGCAGCTTACGGATTACGGTATTTCCGGCATTCCGGTATTTCAATTCAGCAGAGAGGCGGCCTACGCTGTTCTGCACAAGAAAGAAGTTAAGGTGGAAATCGATTTTTTGCCGCAATTTAAAGATGTTAAGGCATATGATGATTTCTGGAAAGAACGGTGGGAAAAACAGTCAAAACAGACGTTGGAGCAGTTTTTGACAGGTGTTGTAAATAAAAAGATCAATCAGCTGATCATTCGCATGGCAGGTTGTAAGTCGACAGAGCCTGCAGGGGCGGTCATGGAAGATGTACGTGAGAGAATAGCCATATTATACCGGAAATTTCCGGTTTCTGTTTATGAAACAAATGGCTTTACACATGCACAGGTCAGTGCCGGAGGAATTCCTGCAGAGGAATTGACAGAGAATCTGGAATCAAAACTGGTGCCGCATCTGTATTTTGCGGGAGAAATAATTGATATGGACGGTATCTGCGGAGGATATAATCTGCAGTGGGCATGGACAAGCGGAACCGTTGCGGGACGTGCCGCGGCAGGTTGCAGCATATAAAAATCATGAAAAGGTATTGACATAACATGATAAGGATCAATCAGGTAAAAATGCCGCTTTCACATACAAAAAAAGAGCTAAAAGAGAAAGCAGCCGGTTTATTACATATCAAAGCAGAAGATATATTGGAGTTTCAAATTGTTAAAAAATCGATCGATGCCAGAAAGAAACCGGATATTTACTTTATTTATACATTGGACTTAACACTCAGGGAAGAGGATCAGATTCTTAGACGTAGAGGAAGATTACAGATTCAAAAAACAGAAGAAATAAGTTATTCTTTTCCTGTGACCGGCAGACTGCCTATGAAAGAACGTCCTGTTATCATCGGAACGGGTCCGGCCGGTTTGTTTTGCGGTTATTTTCTGGCAATCCACGGATACCGGCCTGTTTTGTTGGAGCGGGGAAAAGACGTTGGACACAGAAAGAAGGATGTGGAAGCATTTTGGAATGGCGGCGCATTACTTCCGGATTCCAATGTGCAGTTTGGAGAAGGAGGAGCCGGAACCTTTTCTGACGGTAAGTTGAATACGTTGGTAAAAGATAAAAACGGCAGGAATAAGGAAGTGCTTCGAATCTTGGTTGAATCGGGTGCGCCGGAAGAGATCCTTTACGAAGCCAAACCTCATATCGGCACGGATATTTTGATACAGGTAGTGAAAAATATGCGTAAAAAGATACTTGCCTGTGGCGGAGAAGTCCGTTTTACATGCAAAGTAACCGATATCGTGGTGGACAAAGACGGTGTGCGGGAGGTTGTCATTAATGATACGCAGCATATGCCGGCTGACATCGTCGTACTTGCCATCGGGCATAGTGCAAGAGATACTTTTCGGATGCTCTATGAGCGGAATGTACCGATGGATGCAAAAGCTTTTGCGGTAGGGCTGCGGGTAGAGCATCCACGAAAGATGATAGACAAAATACAATACGGATCAGAGGAGCATGCGCTTTTGCCGTCAGCAGATTATAAAGTGACAACGCAGACAGGAAGCGGCAGAGGTGTGTATTCTTTTTGTATGTGCCCGGGAGGATATGTGGTGAACGCCTCTTCGGAAGCGGGAAAGCTTGCTGTCAATGGAATGAGTTACAGCGGCAGAGCCGGAGATAACAGTAACAGTGCAATCATTGTTACGGTAACGCCTGAAGATTTTGAAAGTTCTCATCCTTTGGCAGGTGTGGAGTTTCAGCGAAAGATGGAAGAAAAGGCTTATGAGATCGGACAGGGACAGGTTCCGGTGGAACTTTACGGTGATTTTAAGGAAGCATTAACAGGCAAAAAGAAAGAATTTTCCGCCATCTTGAATCAGTATCCGGATTTTCTGCCGCAGATTAAAGGAGCCTATCGATTTTCACCTGTCCATGAAATCCTGCCTAAAGATCTGGGAAGAGCCTTTGTAGAAGGAATGGAACAATTTGATAAAGTATTGCCGGGGTTCGGAGACAGCGGTGCCTATATATCGGGGATAGAAAGCAGGACATCCTCACCGGTGAGGATCTATCGAGATGAAACAGGACAGTCCGCCGTTAAGGGCCTGTATCCCTGCGGTGAGGGAGCCGGATACGCGGGAGGTATTACCTCGGCGGCGATGGACGGAATCCTGATTGCAGAGAAAATAGCGGAAAAGTATTCGGAAAGGATAAGTAATGATGCCGGACTTTAGAGATAAAATGAAAGATAAGAAAAGAATCGTTATTAAAATCGGGTCTTCTTCTTTACATCATGCAGAGACAGGAGATCTGGACTATACAAAACTGGATGTGCTGGTCCGGGAGTTGTGCGATTTAAGGAACCGGGGAAAAGATGTGGTGCTTGTGACATCCGGAGCAATCGCAGTAGGAAAGAAGGCTGTTCCCTTACATTATGAGGGAGAAGACAGCCATATCGCCGTAAAGCAGGCATATGCGGCTGTCGGTCAGGCAAGATTGATGATGACTTATCAGAAGATCTTCGCGGAGTATAATCAGGTAGCTGCACAGATTTTGATGACGAAAAATACGATCGTAGACGATTTGAACCGTTTTAATGCACAGAATACCTTTGCGGAACTGTTTAAACTTGGCGTCATACCGATTGTCAATGAAAATGACACCGTAGCTACCTATGAAATTGAAATTGGGGATAATGATACATTGTCAGCTATTGTGGCATCTCTTATAAAAGCGGATCTGTTGATCCTGTTGTCTGATATTGACGGGTTTTATACAGATGATCCGCGCAAAAATCCGGATGCAAAATATATTGAAGTGGTAGAAGAACTGACAGAAGAAATGATGGAGATGGGAAAAGCCTCTACCGGCAGCGATGCAGGAACCGGCGGTATGAATACGAAACTGCAGGCAGCAAAGATCGCAAACAGCACCGGTATCGATATGGTTATCGCCAATAGTAAGGATATTAAAGTGATTCACCGGATACTGAACGGGAAGAATATCGGAACGTTGTTTAAGGCAAACTTAGATGAGCGTTTCGATCTGCCTTTATTTGTACAGCAGATGCACGGACAGTAAGAAAGGAAACTTAAAATGAGTGAAGAGAAGAAATCGTATACAATGGAAGAATTGACTGGAAGAGTCAATGAACTGTATCATAAGTCACAGACAGAAGGATTGACGGAAGAAGAAAAAATAGAACAGGCAGAACTTAGGAAGTTGTATGTAGCCAATGTCAGAAATAATCTGCGGGGACAGCTTAACAACATTTCCATTGTGGAAAAAGACGGTTCTGTCACCAATCTGGGTGAAAAGTTCGGACAGAAAGAAGAAAAAAAAAATTAAGACGGCAGATTCTATCTCTGAGGAATGCAATGTCACCAAAAGAGCGGGAAGAGAAGAGTCATATTATTTTACAAACCCTTTATCAAATGCCATTATATGAAGAAGCAAAGATCATTTTATCTTATGTGAATTATCAAAGTGAGGTTAAGACCGACGATATACTTGTCAGGGCGTTGTCAGAGGGAAAGCACGTTTTTGTTCCCAAAGTGTTGGGGAACACGATGGAATTCTATCAAATAACCGATATCAAGGATCTGTCGAAGGGCTATCATGGTATCCGGGAACCGAATAACGGAACGAAATTTATAGAGAAGCTAAGCGGATCACAGCATACAAAAATCAATGCCCCGCTCATGCTGATACCGGGGGTCGTTTTTGATAAAGAACGACATAGAATCGGCTATGGAAAAGGATTTTATGACAGATATTTAAAAGGATTGCGAGAAACCGGTATCCAATTACATACATTGGCCTTATGTTTTGAGTGCCAGATGCTTGATCGAATTCCCTATGAGGTGCATGATGTCAGACCGGAAATGATTCTGACTGAAAATAAACTTTATCAATAAAATTATGAGAAGGAGAAGTGACTATGTATCATTTAGAAGAAATCGGAGAAAAGGCTGTTTTAGCCAAGTATGCTTTACAAACTTTATCAACAGACAAGAAAGACCAGGCTTTAAATGCAGTGGCAAATGCCATTCTTGCCAGAAAACAGGAAATCCTTCAGGCGAATGAAAAAGATTGGGAGATCGGAGAGAATAACGGGATGAATCCGGGATTGCTGGACCGCCTCAAACTAAGCGAAGAACGAATCGAAGCTATGGCGGAAGGTCTTGTGCAGATTACCAAATTACAGGATCCGGTGGGTGAAATAATGGATAGTTTTGAACGTCCGAACGGACTTTTGATCACGAAGCTTCGTGTGCCGCTTGGCGTAATCGGTATCATTTATGAATCCCGGCCGAATGTGACGGCGGATGCCTTTGGTCTGTGTTTCAAGACAGGAAATGCAGTGATCCTAAAGGGCGGTAAGGATGCTATTCATTCAAATATGGCAATTACTGCTATTATCCGGGAAACGCTGGATGAAGAAGGTATCAATCAAGATGCGGTACAGCTTATTACGGATACGGACAGGGAAGTGACAAATGCTTTTATGAAAATGGATCAATATGTCGATGTGCTGATTCCCAGAGGCGGCGCAGGGTTGATCCGAGCAGTTGTAGAAAACAGTACTATTCCGGTCATTGAAACGGGAACAGGCAACTGCCATATTTACATTGATGAGGATGCAGATATTTTAAAAGTGATTCCGATCGTCATGAATGCCAAAACACAACGGGTAGGAGTCTGCAATGCATGCGAATCGCTGGTAATTCATGAGAATGCTGCCAAGAAAGTGCTTCCGTCGCTTGGAATGGCGCTGCGTGAAAAAGGTGTTGAAATACGAGGAGACAAATTAGTGAAATCGTTGATCATTGGCTGTGTTGAGGCGACTGAGGAGGATTACGGTACAGAATATCTGGATTCTATTATCTCCATTAAAACAGTTCCTTCCATAGAAAAGGCGATTGCGCATATCAATCGTTATTCAACCGGACATTCTGAAGCCATAATTACGGAGAATAAAGAGAATGCCCGTATGTTTCTGAAAGGAGTTGATTCGGCCTGCGTTTATGTCAATGCATCTACCCGTTTTACAGATGGCTTTGAATTCGGATTCGGCGCAGAAATCGGAATCAGTACCCAGAAACTGCATGCCAGAGGACCTATGGGATTAAAGGAGTTGACTACATATAAATATGAGATTGTGGGAAAAGGGCAGATCAGATCCTGATAATAAATCGGTTTTTTAAAGTTATTTGTTAAAATGCTAAAAAAATTGCAAAATTTAAAATAAAATTGTAAATTTTTGTTTCTTTTTCTGATTATTAGTGGTATACTATAAATTACGAGTGTTATCATTCATCTTATCTATAAAAGCGAAACCCTTTTTTTGTTTTCGTTTTGATGGATATATTACAGAAAGTGGGGGATAAAATAGTGGAAGTAAAAAAGAAAAAGGGAATCGGCGTATTAGCGAAAATCATTCTGGCAAGTTCTCTGCCGATGATTCTTTTGGGAGTAGTCATTACGATTTATGCCATACAGGTTTTGATTGAAGGAATGCAGAAAGAGGCGGTTAATGCTCTCAATTATGTTTGTCAGAGTGTTATTGCTTCTTATGATGCGTTAGATCCCGGTGATTACCACATGGAAGGGGATGACCTCTACAAAGGTGATTACTGTATCACCGAAAATATGGATGTGATCGATACCTATACAGCAGATTCAGAGGCAGATGTTACAATATTCTTCGGGGATACCAGAAGGGCAACCTCTCTTCGTGATGCTCAGAGCGGAGAAAGAATCATAGGGACTACAGCTTCCGATGCGGTTATAGCGCAAGTACTCAATCAGGGAAAAGACTATTCCTCAACCAGTATTACGATCAATAACCAGAATTACTATGCATATTATAAACCGTTGAGAAACAGTGATGGTAAGGTCATAGGTATGATGTTTGCAGGCGAACCCAGTGCGGATATTGACCGAACGATTGCAATCAGAAGATATACCATTATTGCAATTTCAGCCATTGTTCTAATCATTGCAATGTTGATCGTGTCAGGATTTGTAAAAGGGATTGTAAAGATCATCAGTCATGCAGAGGAAATGCTCCAGGGTATTTCAGGCGGTGAGCTGAAAATGCAGCTGAGCGATAAAATGGCTAAGGTCAGTGAAAAAGCGAAAAACAGAGATGATGAACTGGGTATGATGGTCACATCTATGTATGGCTTGGTGGAAAGACTAACAGGAACGGTAAGCAAGATCAGGGAGACAACAGAGAATCTGTTGCAAACCTCAGATGACCTAGAGATGATGTCATCCCAGACTACCGTAACGACTGAAGAAGTCAGCCGCGCAATGGACGAAGTTTCCAAAGGTGCTACCATTCAAGCGGAAGAAATTGAATCTGCAACCATGCAGGTTTCCGATATCGGGAATCTGATCGAGCAGATTGTCAGCAGTGTAAAAGAACTGGATGATGTTTCCATGAATATTAAGAAAGCGGATGATGAGTCCGAGCAGATTATCAATGAACTGAGTATATCTAATAATAAGACAATTGATGCGATCAGAAAGATTGATGAATCGGTACATACTACCAATGAATCGGTAGGGCAGATCCAAGAGGCTATTAACCTAATCACTGCCATTGCCAGCGAGACCAGTCTGCTTGCTCTAAATGCAAGTATAGAAGCGGCCAGGGCAGGAGAAGCAGGGCGCGGATTTGCTGTTGTTGCATCCCAGATTTCCAAACTCTCTGAGGATTCCAATAGCTCTGCGAAGACCATTGAAAATATCATTCAACAGTTGGCTTCCGACTCCGAAGCCTCAGTTAAGATCATGTCAGAGGTTAGGGAGATCATTGATGAGCAGCAGGCGAAGCTGAATGAAACGAAAGAGAAATTCCATGATGTCAGCAAGGGTATTGAGGTCTCTATGACAGAAACGGAAAAGATTTATGAGCAGACTAAGGAATGTGACGAAGCAAGGGGCAAGGTAAGTGAAGTAATTGAAAATCTGTCTGCCGTATCGCAGGAAAATGCCGCATCGACGGAAGAAACCAATTCTTCTATGCAGGAATTGAATTCAACAATCGGTCAGCTTGCCGATGCTGCTAAAAGCCTTAAGGATATTGCGGAAGAACTGAATAAAGAGATTTCTTTCTTCCATATTTAGGGCTTATCGATATCCACAAAAACATATTGATTTTCATTTTAAGGGAAATATGTCGGGAAGATGTATTTCCCTTTTTTAGATGAAGTGCTTGACAGATATAAAAAAATATGATAATGTACATATGAACAGATGAACATATGTAAATGGAGAGGAGACCAATGTGACTGAAAATGAAAATCAAAAGTTGGGAATAGACACTCCCGAAGGCGAGTTTTTGGCTGCCAGAGAAGATGTTGTGAAACGCGTACTGGAACAGCAGCCGGATGATGAGATTTTATATGACTTGGCGGAACTGTTTAAAGTATTCGGTGATTCAACAAGAATTAAGATATTGTATTCTCTTTTTGAGACGGAATTATGTGTATACGATATTGCAAGACTTTTGAATCTGAGTCAGTCCTCAGTCAGTCATCAGCTTAGGATTTTAAAATCTTCCAAACTGGTAAAGTTTAGGCGGGAAGGGAAATCTGTATTTTATTCCCTGGATGATGAACATGTCAGAGCGATCATCAGCATGGGAATGGAGCATGTAGAAGAGTAATTAGAGAGTAGAAGGAGAGATGAGTATGGAAAAGACTTATAAGATTGAAGTGGATTGTGCGAATTGTGCTGAAAAAATGCAAGAGGCTGCTAAGAAAACAGAAGGTGTTGCAGATGCCACGGTTAGTTTTATGACGCAGAAGATGAAAGTGGTATTTGAAGCGGATGTTGAAGAGAAAGCAATTATGAAAAAGGTATTAAAGGCTTGCAGGAAGGTTGAGCCTGACTGTGATATTGCATTTTGATAGTGAGGACATATTTGACATGACGAGAAAACAGAAAAAAGTATTGATCAGAATCATTGTTTCAGCAGTTCTTCTGGTTGTTTTGCATTTTATTCCGGTTACAGGCTGGCTGTCATTGCTGCTATATCTTATTCCCTATCTGGTAATCGGTTACGATATCCTGCGCAAAGCTTTTCTTGGGATTCTTAACGGAGAAGTTTTTGATGAGAATTTCCTGATGGCAGTAGCTACGGTAGGCGCTATCGGACTTGGAGAGTATTCAGAAGGTGTAGCGGTAATGCTTTTTTACCAGATTGGTGAGCTGTTCCAAAGCTATGCGGTAGGGAAAAGCCGTAACAATATCACTGCCCTTATGGATATCAGACCCGACTATGCCAATATTGAAAAGGATGGGGAAATAGAGCAGGTCGATCCCGAAGAAGTGGAAATCGGGCAGACCATCCTGGTACGTCCGGGAGAGAAGATCCCGTTGGATGGAGTAGTGGTTTCCGGCACTTCTACAATTAATACGAGTGCTTTGACAGGGGAGAGTATTCCGAAAGATGCACAGATCGGTGATGAAGTGATTAGCGGCTGTGTAAATCTGACCGGTTTGTTAAAGATACAGACAACAAAAGAATTTGGAGAGTCCACAGTCAGTAAGATCCTGGATCTGGTAGAAAACTCCAGCATGAAGAAAGCAAGATCGGAGAACTTTATTTCGAAATTTGCTAAAGTTTATACACCTGTAGTCTGCTACAGCGCTGCTTTGCTTGCGATAGTTCCCCCTCTTGTGCGTATGTTGATTTTACAGCAGGAGCCTGCATGGAGCATTTGGATATTCCGGGCATTGACTTTCCTGGTCATTAGCTGTCCCTGTGCGCTGGTAATCTCCATACCGCTTAGTTTCTTCGGCGGAATCGGGGCTGCCTCCAAATGCGGTATTCTGGTAAAAGGTTCCAATTATCTGGAAGCATTGTCGGAATCAGGGATTGTGGTTTTTGATAAAACGGGGACTTTGACGGAAGGTACTTTTCGGGTAAAAGATGTTTATCTATCAAAGAAGACTACGAATCGGGAAAGAGACTTATTGGAGATCGCTGCTTTGGCAGAAAGCTATTCTTCTCATCCCATCAGTTTAAGTTTGAAAGAAGCTTATCAGGGCGAACTGGATCAGAATAGAGTGAAAGATGTGGAAGAAACAGGGGGCCATGGGATCACTGCATTGATTGATGGAAAAAAAGTGGCAGTCGGCAATGCGAAATTGATGCAGAAGCTGCAGATTGACTATGAAGAATGCCGGGAACCCGGAACCATTGTCTATGTTGCAGTAGAAGGGGAATATCAGGGCTGTATTTTGATAGCAGATGTTATCAAATCCAATGCGAAAGCTGCTATTGCAGATTTGAAGAAATCAGGTATTCGCAAGACCGTGATGTTGACAGGTGACAGCAGGACAGTGGCAGATGCGGTAGGGAAAGAACTTGAATTGGATGAAGTACACAGTGAATTGCTTCCTGCAGACAAGGTATTTTGTGTGGAAGAACTGTTAAAAGAAAAGAGAGGGAAAGAAAAACTGATCTTTGTCGGAGACGGCATCAACGATGCGCCGGTACTGACCAGAGCGGATATCGGAATTGCAATGGGAGCATTGGGCTCAGATGCGGCAATCGAGGCTGCCGATATTGTATTAATGGATGATGAGCCGAAGAAAATGGCGCTTGCCATTAAGATTTCAAGAAAATGCCTCAAAATCGTATACCAGAACATTGTGTTTGCATTGGCAGTTAAGGCTTTGTGTTTGATCCTCGGTGCTTTGGGAATCGCCAATATGTGGATTGCAATCTTTGCAGACGTAGGCGTTATGGTGATCGCGGTTTTGAATGCTACCCGGACCCTATATACGAATAAGCTATAAATAAATGGTTTTATTGCATAGTTTTAATATCTTATGCTGTTTTAAAATGAAGTAGGAAGAAAAAGTCGTTACTCGGTTATTGATAACTGAGAACGGCTTTTTTAGTTGACAATCGTACAAATGTAATTGTATAGTAATAATAGACTACAAAATATAGTCGAAATAAATAATAGGTAGAAAGGAGTGAATTGGGTGTGAGAAATATTGTCAACATGTCAGATGCCGAACAGGAAGTGATGGAGAAACTCTGGGATCAGAAGGAATGTATTAAGCAGTCGCAGCTTCTTGCTTTATTTGAGGAAGAAGGTAAAGAATGGAAAAGGCAGACCTTGAATACTTTTTTAGCGAGATTGGAAGAGAAGGGATTGGTAAAAAGGGAGAATAGAATGGTCTCTGCCATATATAGCAGGGAAGAATATAACTATATGCAGATGAAAGAAGCAATCAATCACATGTATGGGGGTAAAATCAGCAATTTTGTAGCTGCTTTTACAAAGGAAAACGGGATTGATGAAGAAGAAGCTAAGGCATTAATGAAGCTTTTGGAAAACGATTAGGAGAAACTATGGAATATTTATTGGTGATGTCTTTTTCGGGAAGCGTCATGGTAGGAATCTATATGCTGCTTCACTGGTTTTTGAAGGATAAAATGTCTGCAAAACTTCAGTATTTGCTTGCAAAGGCAGCTGTTTTCTATTATTTGATTCCCCTGCCGTTTCTAAAAAAATGGTATGGAAAACTTGCCGCATCTCTAATGCCGGAAAGAACCATGGGAATAAAACGTATATTTATCAAATGGGATAATTATATCATCCGCGCAAATGGAAAGCTGTATTTTAACAAGTATTTGAAAATGCAGATGGTGATATTGTCAGTGTGGATATTCATTGCTTTTCTGTTGCTGATTTTGAAATTCATTGATTATTTACGGACAAAGCAAAAGATACATGACGGCATGAATATGATAGGTACGGAAAATGAAGATTCTTACGAACGATTGAAAAAACAATACAAAGTAAGGAAAAAGGTTGTTATTTTTCAGGGGGACATGGTGGAACAAACCATGACTTTTGGTTTATTCAAGCCAGTTGTTTTGTGTAATCAGGCGAAAGGAAGTTCGGAGGCGGAGCTTCTTTTATGCCATGAGTTTATACATATTAAGCGGTTGGATACTCTTTGGAAAATATTGTCTCAGTTAGTTATTTTTCTGCATTGGTGGAATCCTGTGGCATGGGCGCTATATTTTGATTTGGAACGAGTATGTGAATGGTCTTGTGATGAGACGGTGATACAGGGAAGAGAAAAAGAAGAAGTAAAAGATTACCTGAGACTGTTGATAGAAGAATCAACAGAAAGAAAGCACAATAGTAAAATTCCCCTGCAATGGGGATTGGGTTTTCAAAATAGTGCAGAAAAATTACAGAAAAGGATGGAGAATGTTATGAAGAAGAAAAAATGGAATAAGGTTATGGCAGGTATTGTTCTGATTGTTATGGTATTTGCTAATTCGTTTACGGTATTTGCTTATAGGGATGTTAATTACGCTACAGAGGAAGGCCGCGTATCCCAACAGAAAATAGACAAAGACTTGGACATGGATGAATTTGTATTTATTCCTGATGGAACAGATGATGCTAATCTTGTATTTCATGATAATAGTGTCAATATGGATATCAGGTATGAAAAACAATTTGTAGATGGTAATGGTAATGTTTATCCGATCGAGGATGAAATAGCGGTAGAAGCATATGCAAGCTGTACACACAACTATGTTTCTGGCACGGTGCAATTGCACAAAAAAAATGAAAATGGCGGATGCGTGTTGGAAACATATTCCGCTAAAAGGTGCAGTAAATGCGGAGATA
>JAFLTF010000003.1:0-10935 GCA_022510585.1 Lachnospiraceae bacterium | reverse complement strand
TTTATAGCCTTTCTTTTTAAAAGTGTTGACACACGAGTAAAATTATGGTAAATTAAAAACGACTACATAACGTAGTCATCGAGTTATTTATTTGTAGCCGCGGTAAAAATATAATAACTTATCATAATTATTCAATTTCAAAGGAGGACTGATGAAATGACAAAAGTAAAAAAGAGGGCTATGGTGCTGGCATTAACACTTGCGTTGACTTGGGGGACATGTCTGGTGGCATATGCTTCCGCATCGGCAGTGCTGATGAGTGATGAGACAAGTAAATCAACGGCATGTGTGGGAAATACAAGTGGCAAATTTTATTATTGGGGAAATGTAGCAAGTGCCTCATCGTATAATGTACAGTTTGTTGTATATGGAGGCAAGAACAGTTCAAATTGCAATACAAGTCTTGAAAAAAAAGTTTATGCTCCCGGAACAACATTTGACAAAACCTCAGTACCAGCAGATAGCTCTACATATAGTGTCGGAAAGGTAACTATGTATGGCAATACAGTAGAAAATCCTAAAAAGAATTGTATTGCGGGAGTCACAATTAATAACAGTTAGTTTTTCATGGAATATAATTGATTGCGTTTTTGCAGTCAATTATATTCCATTTATAAAGCGCAAGTTATGGAGGAAACAAACATGTTCATTACAGAATGTCAACTGTTTGTCAAGCGTAAAAAAATATTTCTCCTATGTCTTCTTTTTGCTGTTGGAATGATTTT
The DNA here is from genome assembly GCA_022510585.1 of Lachnospiraceae bacterium. Lineage (GTDB taxonomy): Bacteria > Bacillota > Clostridia > Lachnospirales > Lachnospiraceae > UBA3282. The sequence goes on along the minus strand of JAFLTF010000003.1, from coordinate 10,210 downwards.
ATGGGGTATCAGAATTTCCGCAATTGAAGAATATGAGGTCATAAGGAGTCTGGAAATGACGATAGAGTTGGCGAAATATTCCTTCCCCTTTTTTCTGATAACGGCTTATCTCTACACAGTGGAAGATTGCAGGGACGGTATAGCTGAAGTGATTGCGGCAATTGCTTCCGGCAGGCTGAAAGCATCCTTCTATAAAATTTTGGTACTTCAAATTTGGAATGGCATCATTACGGCTTTTTTTCTTGGTATCAATATTTATTTGAGCATATACGGCGGAGGCATGGGTGGAAAGGAATATATACAATATGTTGTGGAATTGTGGATTCTTTATTTTACCCTGCCTAATCTTCTGGCAAGTCTGTTGGGGCTGTGCCTTTCAGGCGTGCAGAATAAGAGAATGGGCTATTCAGGAATTGTGCTGTTTAGTTATATGTTTGCTGGAGGCTTTGTATTCTTTTTACAGATGATGTCGCAGAAGATAGATGTCTTATACCGGATAGCAGATATTTTCTGCATTTTTGCCAGAGGTACCAGAAGAGCAGTCAATGCTTACTATTTGATTCCGATAGAGGGAAATAACTGGCTTAGAATTATGATTTGGATCATTCTGGCAGAAATCATTCTTTTGAATTTGTTGGGCACTAGAAAAAGAAAGTTTAAAACGATTGTTTTTTTCATAGTATTGGCAGGAATATTTTCCCTTTATATCCGCCCGTTTGGAGGAGCCTACAATGATGGTTTAGCAACCGGTCATGATGAATGGACAACAGACCAGTATTATTATGCAATATATCAATATGAAGGCGAGATAGAACCGGCACGGTTTCGAGTGACGGATTATGATATCCGTTTTACGGTTGACAGGGAACTCTCTGCGGATGTGATCATGAAGCTGGACATAACGGATCTGGAACAATATGCTTTTACCTTATATCATGGATATCGTATCAAATCCGTTCAGGACAAAGACGGTAATGACCTTTCCTATGTTCGGGAACGGGATTATATACGAATAGTGAATGATACAGAATATCTGGATGAGATTCATATCCGCTATGCCGGATATTCCCGATTCTTTTATGCCACCTCACAGGGTATATATCTGCCTGCATATTTTGACTATTATCCAACTGCCGGTTGTAAGAAAATATTTGATAATGAAGCATATGAATATGTGAGAAAAGATGTAAACGCTACTTCCCATTTCCGTCTGACCATAGATGCGCCGGAAACCGTATTTACTTCTTTGGAACAGACAGATGAGGGGAGTTATGAAGGCGATGCAGAAGGAGTTACCATATTGGGAAGCAGATTTGCGAAATGCTTTTGGGGAGATGGCATAAGGATTGTTTATTCGGGGCTGGCGCATGATGAACAGGATATAGAGGCTTATTATGAGCAAATGTTGGAATGGGGCGTGCCAAATGAGTTGAAGGTTGTATTCCTAGAGGGTTTTACCATGTATGAACATTTCTATTCGGATACTTCACAATTGCTGGCTTATGATTTTATGCTGGAAGAAGATTTCGGAAAATATCTGGAAAACTTAAAGGAGGGACAAGGATATGATTGAAATCAAGGATGTCTCTTTGGAGTTTGGAAAAAAAAGAATCTTAAAAAAAATCAGCCTTGAACTGGAAAATGGCGTATATGGGATACTGGGACCAAATGGAGCGGGAAAGACTACTTTGCTGCGGTGTATAGCGGGTTTATATGAACATTATACGGGAGAAATCTTGATCCATGAAAAGAATATGAAACCCGGGAAGGCCAGATTAGGGTATCTGCCGCAGAAATTCAGTATTTATCAGGATTTACGCATCAAGGACAATATGCAGTATTTTGCGGCATTAAAAGGAATTCCAAAATCCGAACGGGAAGAAAAAATTCAAGATTGTTTAAAAGCTGTTCATATGGAAGAATATGAAAATTATAAAGGAAATCAGCTTTCCGGCGGTATGTTGAGAAGAATTGGCATTGCGCAGGCTATGTTGGATAATCCGGAAATTCTGCTTCTGGATGAACCCACTGTTGGACTTGACCCGGAGGAGAGGATTCACTTTAAGGAAATTATATCCGGTTTAAGGGATGATATGGTAGTGTTGATGTCAACCCATATTGTGGAGGATATTGAAGCGTGCTGTAGAAAGATTCTTGTCATGAATAGCGGTACAATTTGCTTTGTGGGAAGTGGCGATGCACTGCGTGAACTGGCACTTGGAAAAGTTTTTGAAGTGACAAGAGAGAATTATGCTAAAGAAGAGGGCCTGTATGTCGAAAAGGAATATGAGAAAGAAACAGGAGTTGTTAAGCGGATTTTGACAGGGAATGAATGTAGTTATGAAGCAGTCAGACCAACAATTGAGGATGGATATTTATGCGTAATAAAGAAGATTTAAAAACATTTGTGGAAATAGTCATGTGGCAGATAAAAGGAATGAAAGGTTATTTTTTTATACCACTTTATATTCTATATGTAATACAGCCTGTATACATATTTCTTGTGCTGTGGGTAGGCTACGGTTTTAAAGAGATGTATATTTATGATGAAATTACATCGGCAGTTATGGGATTGTATCCGCCGCTTAGTCTCTGGTGGACTCTGTGGGTTTTGAAAAAGTATCTGGAAGATGATGAAAGAGAGCTTTATTATGTAGATAGAAAAACAAAATGGATGGAAGTATTTACTTATTATTTCCTTTATACGGTGGCATCAGCATTGATCCTGCTTATTTACTCCATATGGATTGGAATGGGACAGTCCGTATATTTATTGCTCTGTACTGCTGCAATGGGTTTCTTTTATCATGCGTTTGCTTATTGGTTTGCATATTTAACAAAATCGGCGTCCATTGTTTTAATACCACTTTTGATATATACCTTCTGGGTTATGTCGCCTTATCAATATCAGACATCGCAAATTAGATATACAAGGCTCTTTTACGACGGGATATTTAAAGGAATTTTATGGAGTTTTGCCTTTTTTCTGCTAGGGGTTATTTTTATAAAAATGGGAAAGTGGGAAAATAGAAAATATAATACTTATTAATGTTTTCGGAAAATACGGATTTATATAGTGAAAATAGCTGAGAATTTTCTCAGCTATTTTTAGTATTCAAAAGCAATAGTAAAATTCTATTCATTATGCTAAAATAAAGAAAGTTGATGCCAAATGGGCAGAATTAAATTTGAGGAGACAGTGTATGAGAGGTCTTGGAACGATCATTAATGTGGCTGCCGTCTTGGCAGGGAGTTTGCTGGGCGTATTTTTTAAAGGCGGCATGAAGGAAAAAATACAGAGCATTCTTATCCAGGCATGTGGGCTTGCCACTCTTTTTATCGGAATCGGAGGAACCCTTGAAAATATGTTGGTTATCTCAGAGGACGGAATTCATACACAGGGAACTCTGTTATTGATCCTATCCCTTGTGATCGGCGGATATATTGGGGAATGGATCGATATAGAAGAAAAACTGGATGCCACTGGCACAAAGTTGAAAGCGTTGGTAAAATCACAAAATGATAATCGGTTTGTAGACGGTTTTGTTACAGCTTCTCTGGTAGTGTGTATAGGAGCTATGGCAGTAGTCGGATCAATAGAAGATGGATTGACGGGGGATTACAGCATGCTGTTATCCAAATCCGTTTTGGATTTTATCATAACAGTTGTTTTTGCATCCACAATGGGCATCGGTGTTTTGTTCTCTGCACTTCCGCTTGGGATTTACCAGGGATTGATCACGCTGCTGGCGGTCTTTATCGCACCGTTCATGACAGCTTCTATGATTTCAAGTCTATCTTTGGTAGGTTCGGCATTGATCTTTGGCGTGGGCATCAATCTGCTCTGGGAGAAAAAACTGAAGGTTGGAAATATGCTTCCGGCTTTGTTCGTTCCAATCGTCTACGAGTTGATCATGAGGATACTTGCTTGATTTGCGTTGTGGTTTATGGTACATTCTATGATAGGTGATTTTTTGTGGATTCTACTTGGGAGGATAAAGGCTTGAAAAGAACAAAAATAACATTTTTGATGTGCTTATGCTGTCTGTTGCTTGCAGGATGCGGTAAAGATGAAGTCTTAGATGAGTATCAGGCGAATATGGAAACTTTTTTTGAGCATATTGCGGAATTTAACGATAATATGAATGATATTGATGTCAATGAACGGGATTATGTAGCGAAGCTTTTGGGATATCTGGATGATCTGGATACCGAGATCACATGGATGGCAGAGCTAGAGGTGCCGGAGCAGTTTTCTGCTGTGGAAAGTCTGGCGGATGAAGCCGCTGAAAATATGACGCAGGCAGTTTCTTTATATCATATGGCTTATGAAGGCAAAGAATATGATGAGAATATACAACAGGCAGCAAAAGAATATTATGACAGAGCCAATATCAGGATCCAATATATTCTTACGATTCTTCATGGTGAAATCCCGGAAGGAGACGGTGTTATTTATACCGAAGAAAATAAGATCTTAGGTGGCGGTTATATGAATAAAGACGATGAAGATAGTGATGCGGAAGATGAATATGAAGATGAAGAATAACCGAAGCAAAGGATAAAGATAAATATATGAAAAAGCAGGATTTTTTGAATTTGATACAGGATCATCCGATTTTTTTAGATGGTGCAACAGGCTCCAATCTTTTAAAAAGAGGAATGCCCTCCGGAGTTTGTCCCGAAAAATGGATATTGGAAAATAAGGAGGTCTTGATCGGATTGCAGAAAGAATATGTGGAGGCAGGAAGCAATATTCTTTATGCGCCGACCTTTTCTGCTAATCGAATTAAATTAAAGGAGTATGGTCTGGAAAAACAGATTCGGGAAATGAACCATGATTTGGTGGCAGTTGCCAAAGAAGCGGCTGCCGGTAAAGCATATGTTGCCGGTGATATTACTATGACCGGCGAGCAGCTTTCACCGATGGGTAAAATGGACTTTGAAGAATTGATTTCTGTATATAAGGAGCAAATTGGCTATCTGGCTGAGGCAGGAGTAGATTTATTAGTTGTAGAGACTATGATGAGCTTGCAGGAAACCAGAGCAGCTTTGATTGCGGCAAAAGAAGTCTGTGAGTTGCCGATTATGGCAACCCTGACTTTTGAAGCGGATGGAAGAACCTTATACGGAACAGATGCCAAAACAGCGGCAATCGTCTTGGAAAGTCTGGGAGCTTCGGCAATCGGAGCAAATTGTTCTACCGGACCGGATAAAATGGTCGCTGTGATCCGGGATATGGCAGAAGTAACCAGCATACCGATCATTGCAAAGCCCAATGCAGGTATGCCGTCCTTAGATGAAAATGGGCAGACTGTCTACGACATGGGTGAGGCAGAGTTTGCGGAAGGCATCAGAGAAATTGTAAAAGCAGGAGCATCCATTATCGGCGGATGCTGCGGTACCTCGCCTTCTTATATCAGGGCGGCTAAGGATGCTGTAGGTTCTATGCAGATCCAGCAAAGAAAAGTAAGCGAGCGCCGTTATCTGACCAGTGAGCGTAAAACGGTTGCTTTTGGATTGAACGATCCTTTTATGATCGTAGGTGAGCGAATCAATCCCACCGGAAAGAAGGCCTTGCAGGCGCAACTGCGAGAGGGTTCCATGGAAATGGTATCGACCTTTGCAGAGGAGCAGGAAGCCTGCGGTGCAAGTATTCTGGATGTGAATATGGGCATGAGCGGAATTGATGAGAAGCAAATGATGCTTAAGGCGATTGAAACGATAGGCGGACTGACCGACCTGCCGCTGTCCATAGATTCCAGTCATGTAGATGTAATAGAAGAGGCCCTACGAAGATATCCGGGCAGAGCTCTGATCAATTCTATATCTTATGAAAAAGAAAAGTTTGAAACCCTTTTACCGATAGCCCATAAATACGGCGCCATGTTCATTTTGCTTCCTTTATCCGATGCAGGACTCCCTAAAGATCTGCAGGAAAAGATAGAAATCATTGAAATCATGAAACAACGCGCCTTAGAACTTGGCATGCGGAAGGAAGATATCATTGTGGACGGCCTTGTTACTACAGTGGGGGCAAATAAAAACGCCGCACTGGAAACCTTAGAGACGATTCGATATTGCAAAGAAAACGGTTTGGCGACAATTTGTGGACTGTCTAACATATCTTTTGGCCTGCCGGAAAGAAGCTATGTGAATACGGCTTTTTTGACAATGGCAATTCGTGAAGGCCTGACGATGGCAATTGCCAATCCGTCACAGGAACTGCTTGTCAGTCTTGCCTTTGCCTCTGACATGCTTTTGAATAAAGAAGAGTCCGATATCCGTTATATCCGGATGATGGACGCTGTTAAGGAAAAGAGAGAGGCTTTGGGTGAGACGATTATCAAAAATACGGGGGTCCATATTGCCGGCAAAGTATCGGACGAGCAAAAGACCGTATCCGTGTCAGAGAAACTTCGTCAGGATGTTTTAAAAGGAAACAGAAACGGCATTGTAGCAGATACAAAGTTGGCAATCGAAGAGGGAAAGGGTGCAAAACAGATTTTAGATGAAATTCTGCTTCCGGGTATTAATGAAGTAGGTGAGTTATTTGATAAAGGGAAATATTTTCTTCCCCAGTTAATTGCCAGTGCCGAAGCTATGAAAGCTTCAATTGAGTATTTAGAGCCTTTTCTGACGGAAAATCATTCCGGAGAAGAGATGCCTACCGTAATCATTGCCACCGTGGAAGGTGATATTCACGATATCGGTAAAAATCTGGTGGCACTGATGTTGAAAAATTACGGATTTCGGGTGATCGATTTAGGAAAAGATGTGCCGAAAGAGAAGATTATCGAAGCGGCAGTCAAATATGATGCGCAGGTCATAGCCCTATCGGCGCTTATGACAACGACCATGCAGCAGATGAAGCAGGTCATTGACTATGCCAAAAACAAAGAGGTGGATGCCAAGATTATTATCGGCGGTGCTGTGATTACACAGGAATATGCGGATGAGATCGGCGCGGATGGCTATTCCAAAGACGCAGCGGAGGCTGTAAAGCTGACGCAGAGGATTTTGCAAATAGAGAAGAAATCAGTGTGAAAAAATTGCAGGTTGATAGAAAGGTATGGTAAGGAATATGTTAGGTGCAGATGCAATGATAAAATGTCTGGAAGAGGAGGGCGTAGAGTACGTTTTTGGTTATCCCGGCGTTGCGATTTGTCCTTTTTATAACAGCATTTTAAACTCTAAAATAAAAACCATCTTAATTCGTACCGAGCAAAATGCCGCACATGCGGCAAGCGGACTCGCCAGAGTGACAGGAAAAGTGGGGGTTTGTGCGGTCACATCCGGTCCCGGTGCAACCAATGTGATTACCGGTATTGCAACCGCTTTTGCTGACAGCATTCCGCTAGTTTGTATTACCGGTCAGGTAAACAGCGAACTGATTGGGTCCGATGTGTTTCAGGAGGCGGATATTACAGGTGCCGTAGAATCCTTTGTCAAATACAGTTATCTGGTCAAGGATGCCAATGAGATTCCACGGATCTTTAAAGAAGCTTTCTATATTGCAAACTCCGGCAGGAAGGGACCGGTCTTAATTGATGTTCCGATTGATATTCAGAACGCTGCTGTGAAGAAGTTCGAATATCCGACGGAGGTGAATCTGCGTACCTATAAGCCTACGATCAAGGGGCATGCCGTGCAGATCAAAAAAGTGATTAAGGAATTATCCAAGGCAGAGAGGCCGATCATCTGTGCAGGCGGCGGCGTACTTCTTAGCGGGGCAGAAAAAGAATTGCGGGCATTTGCCGAAAAATATAAGATTCCGGTAGTGTCTACTATGATGGGAATCGGCGTCATGCCCACGAAACATCCCATGTATTACGGTATGGTAGGGAATAATGGCAAGCCCTATGCCAATCGAGCGATGAACGAATCGGATTTGCTGATCATGGTGGGCGCAAGAGTAGCCGACCGCGCGGTCAGTCAGCCAGATCTGATCACGGAAAATAAAGTTTTGGTGCATATTGACGTGGACCCTGCGGAAATCGGTAAAAATGTCGGCGCATCCATTCCCCTTGTGGGAGATGCAAAGCATATCTTCGAAGATTTTGCGAAAGAAGAGTTCAGCTGTGAACATGGCGAGTGGATCATTACTTTGAACCATTATAGAGATACGATGGAGAAAAAACGCAAGATCAATCCTGATTATGTGGATCCGGCGGCTTTTATCAGTATGCTTTCGGAGGCAATGGAGGAGGATGCCATCTATGTGGCGGATGTAGGACAAAATCAGATTTGGTCCTGCGGCTATCATATTGTAAAGAACGGCAGATTCCTGACCACCGGGGGTATGGGGACAATGGGATATTCCATTCCCGCGGCTATGGGAGCAAAACTGGCCTGTCCGGACAGACAGGTAGTGGCTGTCTGCGGGGACGGATCATTCCAGATGTCTATGATGGAACTTGCCACCATGCGGCAGTTTAAAGTGCCTGTAAAAATCATTGTTCTGAAAAATAACTGTCTCGGTATGGTAAGACAATACCAGCATTTTACCTATCAGGATCATTATTCTGTGGTAGATCTGTCCGGAAGTCCCGACCTTGAAAAACTGGCAATGGCGTATGACATGAAATTTATGCGGCTTTTTACAATGGATGGTGTAGAAAATGCGATCCGGGAATTCCTTGCGCAGGATGAGTCGGTGCTTATGGAGTGTGTGATCGATCCGATGGATCTCGTATAAAAGCTGAAATATGAATAGAAGGGAAAGGATAAGATGAAAAAGATATATTCTGTCTTAGTGGAGAACCGTTCCGGCGTGCTCTGCAAGGTATCAGGGCTGTTTTCCAGAAGAAGTTTTAATATTGATTCTCTGGCTGTTGGGGAAACCGATGACCCGAAGGTTTCCTGTATGACGATCGTAAGCAGCGGTGATGAGAGAACTCTGGAACAGATTGAGAAGCAGCTGAATAAAAAAATCGATATCATCAAAGTAAAAACCTTTGAGGAGACGGCAAGTATCAGCAGGGAACTTATGCTCATCAAAGTAAAATACAACAGAAACAACCGACGTGATATCATGGAAACCTGTGAAATACTGAAAGCGGATATCGTGGATATGTCCAAAAACCAGATGATCATCCAGATTTGTGATATACCGGAAAAGATTACTCTGCTGATCAATATGCTGCAGTCTATCAGTATTATTGAGGTTGCAAGAACCGGTACTCTGGCACTGCCTAAGTGTATTGATACAGAAGCATAGTTGACTTTTGATAGGATAATTGCTACAATTATTGACAGTGTTTATCGCACTGGAAGAGTTGTCTTAAAGTAGAAAGGCAGGATTTAATATGCATAGAAAAGTTTTTCAACTCCTGGTAGATAATACGTCCGGTGTCTTAAGCCGAATTTCCGGATTGTTTTCGAGACGCGGATATAATATTGAAAGTATTACGGCAGGTGTAACTGCGGATCCCCGCTATACCCGTATTACCATTGTGACATCCGGGGATGACGAGATTCTTGCCCAGATTGAAAAACAGGTGGCAAAACTGGTGGATGTACGTGATATTAAGGAACTGAAACCGGGAGAAAGCGTTTATCGGGAACTGGCAATGATCAAGATTAAAACAACAGCGGAACAAAGACAGGGGGTCATTGCGGTGGCAGATGTCTTTCGTGCCAAGATCGTCGATGTTTCCAAAGACAGCCTGATTATTGAACTTACCGGAAATCAGGATAAGATTGAGGCCTTTCTCGATCTTTTAGACGGATTTGAGATATTGGAACTGGCCAGGACCGGTATTGCCGGATTGGGACGTGGTATCGAGAACGTTACTTATCTGTAAACATAAAAGGGTATGCCCTTTATGATAGAGCATTTAAAAGCAGTAAATGTATAAAAACAGGAAAAGAAAAGTGGAGGAAGAAGAAATGGCTAATATTTTTTATCAGGAAGACTGTAACTTATCATTATTGGAAGGCAAGACAATTGCGGTGATCGGATACGGAAGCCAGGGACATGCTCATGCACTGAATGCAAAGGAATCAGGCTGCCATGTGATCATCGGTCTTTATGAAGGTTCTAAATCTTGGGCGAAAGCAGAGGCACAAGGATTTGAAGTATATACTGCTGCAGAGGCTGCTAAGAAGGCAGATATCATCATGATCTTGATCAATGACGAGCTACAGGCTTCTATGTATAAGAAAGACATTGAGCCGAACTTAGAAGCAGGTAATATGCTGATGTTTG
>JAFLTF010000029.1 GCA_022510585.1 Lachnospiraceae bacterium | reverse complement strand
TGGAGGGTGACGGACGCTATTATGTACAGCTGGATGATATTCTGGATTCCAACGGCGTATCTCTGGTGACAAGATACGGCGTAAGCAGTATCAATGAAATAGCGAACTTCGGCACTCAACATACCATTCCGACTACAAGTTTGTATCAGCTTCTGGAGACTGCGGAATATGTACCGGGAGCAGACGGTGCGCCTGGCACTTATAATATGAAGTATTATCCCGCAAATATTCTGGAAGGGTATGCTACCAACCAGTTGATCAACGCAGCGAAGGAGACAAAGATCGAAGTGGCAGATGGCGCGGAGATTGCGGAAGGCGATATGGTAACGGTATCCGGAACGGTAGAGTTGACCAAGGCGGAAATGCAGTCGCCGAATATAAACCTGATTTATGCAATCGATACCGCGACTTCTACGGAATCCGTTACCAATTACTGTTATTACGGTGCGGATGAGGATGGCAATACCGTAAAGCTGGATCCCGGCGATCTTGACGCGTGGAGTGAAGCTTTGGGCAGATCCTTCAAGGATGTCAATGTGACTGAAGTAACGGTAAAAGCCGATGGTACGGTAGAAATGAAATTTTCACAGCAGTTCAGGGCTGAGAAAGCAGGAAAATATAATGCCGACGAGGGATATTTTGTCGGAGAGGAGATTGAAGACCCGCTGGAAGCTTATGGCTTATCCAATACGGAGAACACGGAGTACATCATTCAGTTTGTGGCTCCCGACGGTCAGGCACAGATAACGAAGCGTTATACTTATACGGGTAATGAACTGGCATTTAATACGGATGACGGTACCTTCCTGTTTATCGGAAACACGGACAATGATGTGGCAGTTCTGGATTTCAGCACCAGCGCTACCTCCAGACAGGGTGAAGTGATCTCACTGACTCACTTTACGGATATCGATATTGATTTCTCGACTCTGATGAACTTAAACAACGGCGGTAAATCTACAGCAGGTATGTTGAGCGGTGATATAGAAAATGGCACCGGCGCCGGCAGAAAGCTTGGCGAGATGACAGGCATCGAAGTAGGTCAGGACGGAAAGATTATTGCATATTATGATAACAATCAGTCCAAATTGTTGGGACAGATCGCGGTTGCAAATTTTGCGAATCCCTCCGGTCTTGCAAAACAGGGTGACAATCTCTATTCCACAACTATGAACTCCGGTGATTTTGACGGTATCGGCAGCGATATTACGGAGAATGGCGACTATATGACCAGCGGTGTTCTGGAAATGAGTAATGTGGATCTTTCTTCGGAATTTACGGAGATGATCACAACCCAGCGTGGATTCCAGGCAAACAGCAGAATAATCACGGTTTCCGACAGCATGCTGGAAGAACTTGTCAACTTGAAGAGATAATATTTACAAATAATTCTAAAAGAAAGAGGAACTTTTGGGTTCCTCTTTTCTTATTTATGTGTTATTATAGTAAGAAGAGTGTATGAACTGATTAAGGGAGCAGGGTGATAGGATGGTAGAGGTAACAAAAATCAACGGAGTTAAGGTGCTTGTGAATCCGGATTTGCTTGAACTTGTGGAAGAAACTCCCGATACGGTTCTTACTTTTACGACCGGACGGAAAATAATTGTAAAAGAAAGTAGACAAGAAGTGAAAAATTTAGTAAAATCGTATAGAAAGGATATTTTTGCAGGTTAATGTAAATTTAACGTAAATAGGTGATACTCATGGATTTAGCTTCAGTTATAGGCTTGGTTTTATGCTTTATATTAGTGGTTTTCGGTATTGTATTTGATAAGAATTCGGGGGTTGTTTTTGCTAATCTTTTGAATTTCGCAGATGTACCTTCGGTGTTGATCACATTTGGTGGTTCTTTTTCCTGTATTCTTGCCAGTTATACAATGAGCGACTATTTTGCAGGTCTTAAGAGCATGGGTTTGGTTTTTAAGACAACCCAGATGAATCTTTCCGAAATTATTCAGAAGATCATAGATTTATCTAACGTAGCCCGTAAGGAAGGTCTTCTTTCCTTGGAGGAAGCAGCGGGGGAGATTGACGATCCCTTTTTGCAGAAAGGAATTCTGTTGGTAGTTGACGGTACCGATCCGGAACTTGTTCGTGCGATCATGGAGACGGAGTTGGTCAGCGTAGAGGGCAGACATAAGTCGAAAATAGGATTCTGGGAAGATTTGGGCGCCATGGGTCCTGCCTGGGGTATGATCGGTACCCTGATCGGTTTGGTAAACATGTTGAAGACTTTGGATGATCCTTCATCCATCGGTCCTAATATGGCGGTTGCGTTGCTTACCACATTGTATGGTTCCCTGCTTGCAAACTGGATCTGTGCACCGGTAGCGGGCAAATTGAAGAGTAAAAACGCAGATGAGATGATGGTAAAAGAAATTGAAATAGAAGGTCTTTTATCGATCCAGGCGGGCGAGAACCCGCGTGTTATAGAAGAGAAGCTGAAATCCTTCTTAGCACCGAGGGATAGGAAAGGCGCTGAAGAAGTGGAAGGCGGAGGTGAAGCAGATGGCTAAAAGGAAGCCTGATGAGGTAAAACCGGGCGCACCTGCCTGGCAGTCCACATTTGCCGATTTGATGAACCTGCTGCTTTGCTTCTTTGTTTTGCTGTTTTCCATGTCAACGGTGGATGCACAGAAGTTTGAAATGATAGCCGCCTCTTTTAACCAGACCTTCAGTATTTTTTCTGCCGGCGCCACGGCAATCGGCGACGGTATCCTGATCAGCAACGGTGTCAGTCAGCTGAATGAGTTGGACGAATATATCAACAGTACCGGTAAGATGGATCAGGGTCAGACAATTGACGAAAATATGGCAACGGGTCTGGAAGAAGCGCAGGAAGAATTAGAAAAGGCGCAGATGGAAGAGTCCGAAGAAATGGCTGAGAAGATAGAGGAGGCCATTGAAGAAAGAAATCTGGAAAACGATATTGAAATTGAATTCACTTCACAGTATGTACAGCTTACATTAAAGGGTTCCCTGCTTTTTGATTCGGGAAGTACAGAACTTAAGGAAGCTGCACTGCCTGTTCTGGATCAGGTGGGAATCATACTGGAGCGTTATGCACCGGGAACGATTGAGGTGGAAGGACATACGGATAACGTACCGATGTCCGGAGCAAAATATTCCAATAATGACGAACTGAGTTCAGGGCGTGCACTGTCGGTGTTTTATTATTTAATAGGGACAACGAATCTTGATCCGGCGCAGATCAAACACTCCGGCCGCGGTGAATATATTCCGATAGCGGACAATTCCACACCGGAAGGCAGAACGATGAACAGACGGGTTGAGATTAAGATATATAATTCGCTGAGTTCATATTAATGATGAATTAAGCTATCACAATAAAGGGGAGAAAGTGTTATAATGAAAAAAAATTTGATTTCAATTATTATACTGGCATTATTGGTTGTTAATATTATTTTAACTTCGATCATGATGTTCAGCGTAACAAGCGCATCCAGTAAAACGGCGGCTTTGGTAGATAATATCGCGACCGTGATGAATCTGGAGCTGACCGCCAAGGCGGAAACGGGAGAAGAAGTAATCAATGTCCCGATAGCGGATACCGCTACTTATGATATTGAAGAGGCGATGACGATTCCTCTTAAAACCAGTGAAGGTGATGATCAGGAGCATTATTGCCTGTTGTCGATTGGCTTTTCCATGAACACAAAGGAAAAAGACTATAAGACATACGGTTCCGGTGATTTGTCTCAGTATGAGAGCCGAATTCAGGACAAAATTAATACCGTTTTTGCTCAGTATACGATAGAAGAAGCAAAGGGAAATGAGGAACGTATCAAAAAAGAAATTTTGAAAAGCGTTCAGGAGATGTTTGATTCGGAATTTATATTTGATGTATCCTTCAGCAGCATTATATACTCATAGCCCAATCGCTTAGACATAAATCCACGGGGAGGTGAGTTTTCGTGGGCGAGGTATTATCTCAAAATGAGATTGATAATCTGCTGGCGGCGCTTAGCAGCGGTGAAGTGGATGCAGACCAGATGCAGGATACTGATGAGAAGCAGGTGAAGAATTATGACTTCAAGAGACCTACGAAATTCTCAAAAGAACATCTTCGTACTCTGGAGATTATTTTTGAACATTACGGAAGATTATTATCCACGAATCTTCCTGTATATCTTAGAAAGAGTGTACAGGTGGCAGTGACAAGCTCGGAAACGGTTGTTTTCTCGGAATTCAGTAACGCACTTTCCAATCCGGTCATTTTGGGGATTGTTGATTTTAATCCACTTGGCGGAACAGTTATGGTAGAGTTGGCAACCAATCTTGCTTTTGCAATGATAGACCGAATGTTGGGAGGGCAGGGTCAGCCGCTTGATAAGAACAGAGATTTCTCTGAAATAGAAATGACCATTGTGGAAAAGGTCATGGTAATCTGTATGCAGCTCATGCGTGAACCATGGAGGAACGTTGCGGATATCAATCCGATTTTGGAAAGGATTGAGACCAATTCCCAATTTGCGCAGATTATCGCACCCAGCGATATGATTGCAATTGTTACGCTGGAGATCAAGATAGGGGATGTTGAGGGCTTGATGAATATCTGTCTTCCGTTCTTTACTTTGGAAAGCGTAATGGATAAATTGAATACCAAGTACTGGTATGCGAATATGCAGGAGAAAGATGAAGAAAGCTACGGAGAGTATATTGAGAGCTTGATTCGCAGGGTAGACATCCCTATTAAAGCGGTACTTGGCAGAAGCAGAGTGTCTGTGACTGATTTTGTTAATTTGCAGGTAGGCGATATCATACGACTGGATTCTGACGTAGACAACGATTTGGAAGTGTATGTCGGAAATATTAAAAAGTTTGCCGCTTTACCTGGTTCTAATAAAGATAAATATGCTGTAAGAGTAACGACAGTATATAGAGAGGGGGAAGAATAGAAGCATGGACGGAATGTTATCACAAGATGAAATAAATGCGCTGCTCAGCGGCGGAGGTCTCTCTGATGCTGATGGTGAAGCGCCTGCATCCGACGATACGCCGGCAAGTAGTGAAGCTGTTATAGATGAGAGTCTTGTATCCGATATTGAGAAAGATGCCATTGGAGAAGTTGCCAATATCAGCATGGGTTCATCGGCAACAACATTATTTTCTCTTGTTAATCGAAAGGTAAATATTACAACGCCGGTTGTAAGTCTGGCAACATGGCAGAGTGTATTGTCAGAATATGAGAAGCCCTGCGTATTTATTCAGATTAAGTATACAGTTGGTCTGGATGGTTCAAACATCTTGATTTTAAAGGAACAAGATGTTAAAGTAATAACAGATTTGATGATGGGCGGTGACGGAAGCAACACCGATGGGGAATTGGGAGAATTGCATTTGAGTGCAATCTCTGAGGCCATGAACCAGATGATGGGTTCCGCAGCCACATCACTTTCTACAATGCTTGGTAAAATGATCGATATCAGCCCGCCGGAAGCAAGTCTGGTAGATTTGACGGAGTTTAAATCCGGCGGTGATATAGCAGAATTTTTGGAAGGCACCTTTGTAAAGATTGCATTCCATATGCAGATTGACACTTTGGTGGATTCCACGATCATGCAGTTATATCCGATTGATTTTGCCAAAGAACTGTGCAGCACATTCTTATCAAATCAAATGGGAGAAATTCCGGAACCGGAACCGGAAGCACCGGCACCTGCTCCGGCACCTGCACCAAGCCCGGCACCCGCACCCGCAGCTCCACAGATGGATATGGGACAGATGGCTATGCCGCAGATGGATATGAGCCAGATGCAGATGGGAATGCCGCAAATGCAGATGGGAATGCCACAGATGCAAATGGCCATGCCGCAAATGCAGATGGGAATGCCGCAGATGCAGCCGGCTATGAATATTCAATCGGCACAGTTCCAGAATTTTGCTACTGATTTTAATCCGATGCAGCCACAGGAAAACATTGACCTGATCAAGGATGTACCTTTGGAAGTCACGGTAGAGCTTGGCAGAACCGCAAAATCCATTTCCGAAATTTTGGATTTTGCTCCCGGTACGATCATAGAACTGGATAAGATCGCCGGTGAACCGATTGACGTACTTGTCAACGGTAAGTTCGTAGCCAAAGGCGAAGTTGTAGTAATTGAGGAAAGTTTTGGCGTTAGAGTAACTGAAATTATCAAATAAAATATTAATAATGTAATAGGAGAAGAAAATAATGGCAAAGAATATTTTAGTATGTGATGATGCAGCATTCATGCGTATGATGATCAAGGATATCCTGACCAAGAACGGATATAACGTTGCGGGTGAGGCAGAGAACGGTGCTAAAGCGGTTGAAAAGTACAACGAGCTGAAGCCGGATCTTGTGCTTATGGATATCACAATGCCGGAGATGGACGGTATTCAGGCGCTGAAGAAGATCAAAGAGGGTGATCCCGGCGCAATGGTCATCATGTGTTCCGCTATGGGACAGCAGGCAATGGTTATTGAATCCATTCAATCCGGCGCCAAAGATTTCATCGTTAAGCCGTTCCAGGCTGATCGTGTATTGGAAGCTGTTAAGAAAGTAGTGGGTTAAATGATACTAACTGTTTCAGACAGTATAAGTTCCTATGCGCAATTCATGACTGTGCTTATTATATTTATCTTCGTATTGGCTGTTACTTATCTGGCAACGAAGTGGATTACGGGATATCAGAAGATAAAAGGCCGTAATTCGAATCTGGAGATAGTGGAGTCATTCCAGTTGGCAAGTAATAAGTATATTCAGATTATTCGTGTTGGGCAGAAATATTTGGCAGTAGCAATCGGAAAGGATTCTGTTACAATGTTAGTAGAGATTCCGAAGGATCAGCTGGTGTTTTCTGACGATACTGAAAAAGACAGGTACAGTTTCAAAGAAATTTTAGAAAAGATGCAGAAAAAGAATTTTCTGAAAGAGGAAGATGACCGAAATAAGGATGAGTAGGCGATAAGGATGAAGAAATATTTTTCCGGACATCATATGAAGAAACCAATATGTCTGCTGTTTCTTGCAGGCATATTGTTTGTCATAGCATTTATGAGTGGGAAAGATATTGTATATGCTACGTCAGAACGGCCCACTGTGGATTCGAATCTGACCGGAACGACAGTAGAACGAACCAATATAGACGAACCGGGATCAGCTGAGAATGCTGAGGATCTGGCGGAACTGAATATTGCAAATACTGTGACGGTTACATATAACAATGGTAATGGTACTTTGAATGGCGCTTTAAGAATTTTGATTATCCTTACCTTAATTGCTATTGCACCGTCATTGATTATTATGTTAACCTCGTTTACCAGAATCATTATTGTTCTGCATTTTACGAGGGCAGCACTCAATACACAGACGGCGCCCCCCAACAATGTACTGATTGGGTTGGCTCTGTTTTTGACGTTCTTTATTATGCAGCCGACGATCTCCACGATTTATACGGAGGCGCTGGTACCATTTGAGGCGGGAGAGCTTACGCAGGAAGAAGCGTTTGAAACGGCAATTCAGCCGATCAGAGAGTTTATGTATCCCCATACGCAGAAGAAGGATGTCAATTTGTTTATGGATATCAGCCGTACAGAATGGGATGGTGAGTTAGATGAAATTCCCTTCAGTGTTCTGGTTCCAAGTTTTATCGTCAGCGAACTGAGGACGGCTTTTATTATAGGCTTTCTAATTTATATTCCGTTTATTATCATTGATATGGTAGTAGCCTCTACTTTGATGGCTATGGGTATGATGATGCTGCCGCCGACTACGATATCCATGCCTTTTAAGATTCTGTTGTTTGTTTTGGCGGATGGCTGGAATCTGATCATTGGCAGTCTGGTGAGAACCTTCTATTAGCGGAAAAGTGGAAAGGAGTTTTTTCTATGACAATTGATGATGTAACTGCGTTGATGGGGACTGCCTTATATACGATTATTAAGTGCGCTGCACCCTTGCTTCTTACTTCATTATGCATAGGTTTGACAGTCAGTATTTTTCAAACGGTAACCTCGATTCAGGAGCAGACTCTGACTTTTGTGCCTAAGATATTGTCCATCTTTATCGCATTGATGTTGCTTGGACATTGGATCATGAATAATATGGTTGAATTTATGATGAATTTATGGGCCAATTTCAGTTTATATATTAGATAACAGGATGAAAGATTGAAGATATATAGGTGTTGAGTGATATGTTGGATGTTGCATTTACTTATGCGGATCTGGAATTCTTTTTACTGATCCTGGTACGCGTGACCTGTTTCATTTATATAGCGCCTTTTTTCAGTATGAACAATACACCGAGAAGAGTACGGATTGGACTGGGAGTCTTTATTGCTTATCTGTTGTTTGTTTATCTTGATCACAATGAAGTGGTTTATGATACGGTGACGGAATATGCGGTGATTGTTATGAAGGAGGCTTTGGTAGGGCTTTTGATTGGTCTTGCTGCCCAGCTTTGTATGACAGTTGTCTCCTTTGCGGGACGAATTTCTGATATGGAGGTCGGATTGTCCATGGTATCACTGATGGATCCGGCCACAAGGGAAAGTTCTTCCTTCACCGGAGTTTTGTATCAATATGCATTTACGCTGTTTTTACTCATAACCGGGATGTATCAGTATCTGCTGCAGGCATTGATCGATACCTTTACATTGATACCGGTCAGCGGGGCGGTTTTTCATACGGATTCCCTGGTTGACTCTTTGATTCGTTTTTTGGGTGATTATGTTACGATCGGGTTTCGGATCTGTCTGCCGGTCTTTTGTGTGATACTGCTGCTGAATTGTATTCTCGGTATTCTTGCCAAAGTTGCTCCGCAGATGAATATGTTTGCAGTAGGGATGCAGATGAAGGTGCTTACAGGGCTTTCGGTTCTGTTTCTTACGGTACGGATGCTGCCGGGGGCTGCGGATTTTATCTTTCGGGAGATGAAGGTGTTGATTGCGGCCTTTGTAGAAGGAATGATGGTGACATGATATTAGAATATAATCTCCAGTTTTTTGCGAAAGATGGTCCAGGCGGAGAAAAGACTGAGGAACCTACCCAAAAGAAATTAACTGATGCCAGAAAAGAAGGCCAGGTAGCCAAGAGCCGTGAAATAACCAACGTATGTGAGATGCTTGTGCTTTTTCTCGTGCTGAAGTTCTGGACAGGTTACATAGGCGAAACTTTTGTAGGCATGTTCCGTAATGTATATACGCAGATACCGGAGTATATCAAACTGTATAACGGCTATTTACAGACCATTACTTTTCGTGCTGTTTTTATCAGAATGATGGTCCGCGTTCTGGCTGCTATTGCGCCGGTACTGCTCCTTGGTTTTCTGGTCGCTTTTGTGACAAATCTGGTGCAGGTGAAGTGGAAGCCCACAACAAAACCGCTGAGGCCCAAATTCAACAAATTGAATCCGGTCAGTGGCATCAAAAGAATTTTTTCGACGCGGTCCCTTGTGGAATTAGCGAAATCGATTGCCAAGATTTTGTTGATTGGATATGCTGTATATTCTTATCTTAAGAAAAATATGCCGAGTATCTTCCTGCTTTATGGTCTGTCTTTAAATCAGGCCATCGTGCTGGTCGGTAGTCTGGTCATCAATATCGGTTTTCGGGTCTGTTTGTACTATATCGTGATTGCAGCCCTTGATTTTATCTATCAGAAACATAAATTCAAAGAAGACATGAAGATGACCAAACAGGAAGTCAAGGATGAGTATAAGAATCAGGAAGGTGATCCGAAGATCAAAGCCAAACAGCGGCAGCGTATGATGGAGGCCTCCAGAAGACGTATGATGCAGCATCTTCCGGAAGCGGATGTGGTCATTACCAACCCGACCCATTATGCCGTGGCGATCAAATACGACCCGGAATTGTATGAAGCGCCTTATGTGATTGCCAAAGGTGCGGATTATCTGGCACAGAGGATCAAAGATATGGCGAAAGAAAACCATATTGAAATTGTAGAAAACAAACCGCTTGCCAGAATGTTATATGCGAATGTGGAAGTAGGCAGTGTTGTACCGCCGGAACTGTATCAGGCGGTTGCGGAAGTACTTGCCTTTGTATACCATTTACAGGGAAAAGTTTAAACCTATAGTTCATACATCGTAGGTTATGATACTATTTATAGAAAGGAGGATGCGATATGGGGACCGGCAATTTGAAAAAAGCGGATATCGGCGTAGTTCTTTATCTGCTTGCAGCATTTGTTATGCTGATCGTTCCAATTACTTCAACGCTTTTGGATGTCCTTTTGGCCTGCAATATATCAGTGGCATTTTCGGTCATGTTCAGCTGTATGTTTGCTAATGAAGTATTGAATATGTCTTTTTATCCCACAATTCTGTTGTTCACCACAGTCTTCAGAATTGCACTTAACGTATCCTCTACCAGATTGATTTTGACTACCGGTGAGCCCGGAAACGTTGTTTTGACCTTCGGTCAGTATGTGGGCGGAGGTAATCTGGTCATCGGTGCGATCGTTTTTATTATTCTGATCATTGTGCAGTTTATGATTATCAACAAAGGTACGGAACGTGTTGCTGAGGTAACGGCAAGATTTACACTGGATGCTATGCCCGGTAAGCAGATGGCGATCGATGCGGATTTGAATACAGGAGCTATTACGGATGCGGAAGCTGCCAAACGGCGTGAAAAGATTCAGGATGAAGCTACCTTCTTCGGTTCCATGGACGGTGCCGTGAAATATGTTAAGGGAGATGCGACGGCAGGTTTATTCATAACTGCGATCAATATAATCGGCGGTATTCTTTTTGGTATGTTCAGCCAGGGAATGGAGTTTAATGATGCGCTGAATAAGTATACGATTCTGACAATCGGTGACGGTCTGGTAAGCCAGATCCCTTCGCTGCTGATTTCCTTGTCCACAGGTATCTTGGTTACCAAAGGTTCCAAGGAAGCGGATTTCGGTACAGTATTGATTAGCCAGCTTTTTGGTGTACCGAAGGTGCTTTACCTTGTAGGTGCGGTATTGATTTTTCTGGGTATCGTAACGCCTTTGAATCCGATCATCTTCATTGGACTGGGACTTTGTTTTGTGGTAATCGGAAGGGTGATTGCAGGAACCATCGAGACGGCGCAGATTGAGAATGAAGTAGACGTAGAGGAGGTTGCTGCAGAAGAAATAAGGCAGCCGGAGAATGTTACTTCCTTGTTACAGGTTGACCCGATCGAACTGGAGTTCGGTTATGGTATCATTCCTTTGGCGGATGTGAATCAGGGCGGCGACTTGCTTGACCGCGTAGTTATGATTCGTAGACAGATTGCCTTGGAGCTGGGTACTGTTGTGCCGATCATTCGTCTGCGTGATAATATTCAATTGAATCCGAATCAATATATTATTAAAATAAAAGGTGTACAGGTGAGCGAAGGAGAAATCCTTTTTGACCATTATATGGCGATGAATCCAGGATATGTGGAAGAAGAGATCACGGGTATTCCTACTTTTGAGCCATCTTTCCATCTGCCTGCCATCTGGATTACAGAAGGACAGAGGGAACGTGCGGAAAGTATGGGATATACGGTAGTAGATCCTCCTTCTATCATTGCAACCCATCTGACGGAAGTGATCAGACAGTATATCGCAGAACTGCTGACCAGACAGGATGTACAGAACCTTGTCAACAATTTGAAGGAAACCAATCCTTCTTTGGTGGAAGAGCTGGTGCCGAAGCTGCTTGGGCTTGGTGAGATCCAGAAGGTATTACAGAATCTGTTGCAGGAGGGTATCTCCATCAGAGACCTTTTGACAATTTTCGAAACGCTGGCGGATTATGCATCTACCACAAGAGATACCGACATCTTGACGGAATACGTCAGACAAAGTCTCAAGCGGGCAATTTCCAATAAATTCTTCCCGGCGAATGAGACAACCAGTGTTGTGACGCTCGACCCGAAAGTGGAACAGGAGATTATGGGAAGCGTGAAACAGACCGAGCAGGGCGCTTATCTCACTCTGGATCCGGTCAAGACGAAGGCGATTATGGAGTCAGTCGGTGCAGAGACCAAGAAGCTGGATGACCTGGGTAAGATTCCGATTGTGATCACTTCGCCGATCGTGCGTGTATATTTTAAGAAATTAACGGAAGATTATTTTAAGGATTTAGTTGTTGTATCTTACAATGAGGTGGAATCCAATATTGAATTACAGTCTGTTGGGATGGTGACAGCATAATGATAATTAAGAAATTTCAGGGGAAAACAGAAGCAGAAGCGGTTGAAACGGCGAAAAAAGAGCTGGGAACAAATGTTGTTGTGATGAACGTCAAGAACGTAAAGCGCAAAGGGTTGTTTGATTTTTTGAAGCCGCAGCTTGTGGAAGTTACGGTTGCGTTGGAAGAGGAAAACAGTAATGATGCTGCGATTTCCGCAGAAATGAAAGCAGCGGTTTCCGCAATCAATAATGTAGTAGTATCCAGCATGAACAATGCATCTAAACAGCCGCAGACCGAACAGAAGAAGTCTGCTTCATTTGCAGGGGTTATAGAGGAAACAGAAGAGGAGAAAAAAGAGAACAATGCAATAGAAGAAAAACTGGACAGTCTCCAGTCTTTGCTGCAGCAGCAGCTTCAAAAACCGGAAGAAGAGAGAAAGGAAGAGACGGAAGAAGTCAGCGAAACGGAAATGTTCATGCAGCTCCTTCATACAACCATGTTGGATAATGAAGTGGATGAGAGCTATGCTGATCAGATCATCGAGGAGATCGAAAAGATCAATAAGCCCAACAGTCCATTTGACTTTGCTCTTGCCAACACATATCAGAAGATGATCTTAAAATTCGGCAAGCCTTCCGGGATCCTGCCTTCGGAAAAAGGGGTGAAGGTGGTCTTTTTTGTAGGACCTACAGGTGTCGGTAAGACAACGACGATTGCAAAGATTGCGTCCAATTTCCAGGTAGAGGAGAAGAAAAAGGTCGCACTTTTAACGGCGGATACTTATCGTATTGCTGCGGCGGAGCAGCTTCGTACCTATGCCAATATTCTGGAAGTGCCTTTCAGAGTTGTTTATGCGGTAGAAGAAATAGAACAGGCGCTTACCGATTTCAAGGACTATGATTATATTCTGGTGGATACGGCGGGACATTCCTATAAAAATGAAGCGCAGAAGGAGAATATGAGCAAATTCATCCATTCGGTAGACGGACTGGTGGAAAAAGAAGTATTTCTGGTACTCAGCGCAACAACTAAATACAAAGATCTGATAAGTATAGCGGATGCCTATAAAGAAATGGCAGATTATAAGCTGATTTTTACGAAGCTGGATGAAACGACCACTTTAGGAAACCTGTTGAATTTAAAACTGTATACGGGAGCACCGCTTTCGTATGTGACAAGCGGGCAGAATGTACCGGATGATATCGAAGATTTTAATCCGCAGAAGACGGTAAAAAGATTACTCGGTGGAAAGAAGAACTAAGGAGGAATGATGAGATATGGATCAGGCTGAACAACTGAGAAATATAATCAAAGCAAGCAGCCAGCCTCAGCGCCCGTTAGCAAGAGTTATCACCGTTACAAGCGGAAAGGGTGGTGTCGGCAAATCGAATACGGCAATCAATCTTGCGGTACAATTCAAGAAGATGGGACAAAGAGTCATCATATTGGATGCGGATTTTGGACTTGCGAATATAGAGATCATGTTTGGCGCAGTTCCCAAACATAATCTATGCGATCTGATATATCAGGGTAAAAACATCAAGGAGATCATTACCTGGGGGCCTATGGATGTGGGATTTATATCCGGAGGCTCAGGAATTGCCGGAATGTCTAATCTGAGCAGGGACTATCTGACTTATATCATTAAGAATCTTTCGGAATTGGACGAGATGGCGGATATTATTATTGTAGATACCGGGGCCGGCATTTCCGATGCGGTGTTGGAATTTTTGGTGGCAAGCGGTGAGATCTTACTTGTGACCACACCGGAACCGACTTCCATCACGGACTCTTATTCCCTGTTAAAAGCCTTGAACAGGCACCCCAGATATTCCAGAGAGGCTTCTCAGATCAAGGTGATCGCAAATAAGGTGGTTGGCGGACAGGAAGGCATGGATCTTTTTGAGAAACTGGATACCGTTGTTACGAGGTATCTGAAAATTCCGATCACTTATTTGGGAATGATACCACAGGATTCCCAGTTGTCCAAGGCGGTTATGCAGCAGATGCCGGTTTCCATTCAAAATCCGGAATCCAAGTCTGCGCAGGCATATGAAGTACTGGCGGCAAAACTGATGAACAAAGAATTGAATAAAACTCTGACCAAACGTGGCATGGCGGCATTTTTCTCGCATATTATATCAAAAAGATAGAAAGGTATTCGGTATGGAATTTATACTTTCAAAATATATAGGGCCGGGGACCCGGCTTCAACTGCAAAAGATAGTAAGATCGAAAACAGATGAGAACAAGGAAATAAGGACTTATGACAGCCGTGTGATCGATATTCTTTCCGATGAAAAAGTTGAAATTTCCATGCCTTTTGAGAAGACCAAACTGATCCTGCTCTCAATTGATGAGGAATACAATTTATTTTTCTATACTGAAAACGGTTTATATCAGTGTTCCGCAAGAGTGGCGGAACGGTATAAGAATAATAAGGTTTACTCTGCAATCTTTGAACTGACCAGTAATCTCAGAAAATTCCAGCGAAGGGATTATTATAGATTCAGCTGTGCGCTGGAGATGAAGACCAGGACTTTGCAGGCGGACGAAGTAAGAGCAATAGAAAAAAAAGAAACACCATCAGATACAGAACGGCCTTTACAGAAATGTGTCATTGTGGATATCAGCGGTGGAGGACTCAGATTTGTGTCTACTTATGTTTATGAAGTAAACAGCATGGTCCTGTGCAAATACTTTTTATGGATAAACGGTGAAAACAAAGAATTCACCCTTGTCGGAAAGATTTTAAGCGTTAAGCAGTCTGAAAACAGACCTGATGTTTATGAGCATCGTCTGCAGTATGTCAACATGGATAATGATAAAAGAGAAGATATTATAAAATACATATTTGATGCGGAACGAACGACGCTTCAGAAACAGAGATACGGACTATATGGAGATGTGGAGGAAAAACGATGAAAAATATATTAGTTGTTGATGACTCTGCACTTATGAGAAGGGTAATCTGTGATATAATAGACAGCGATGAAAGATTTCATGTACAGGAGCGGGCTACCAATGGTTTAGAAGCATTGGAACTGCTTAGTAAAAACACATATGATGCGGTTCTTTTGGATGTGAATATGCCACGCATGAATGGGCTGGAACTGTTAAAGGAATTGCAAAAGCGCAAGATCGCTGTCAGAATTATGATGGTCAGCACAGATACCAGCGAAGGTGCAAAGACTACGTTGGATGCGCTGGAATTAGGCGCTCTGGATTTTGTCCAGAAGCCCGGCAGCGCCATGGATTGTAGGAGCGATGAGTTTAAGGAAAAGCTGCTTACGACACTTTCCGCTGTTGTAAATTCCAGAATGCCGGTATTCGAGAAGTCTTTTACAAGAGAGAAATTTGAGACTTCCCGTAAGGTGGTCGAGCTGGTCAGCAGAAAGGCATCCGCCGTTACAGGCAGCAAGATCGTAGCACTTGCAAGTTCTACAGGCGGACCCAAGGCTTTACAATCGGTAGTTCCGAGATTGCCGGCAAATCTGAAGGCGCCGGTGGTGATCGTGCAGCATATGCCGCCGGGATTTACGGCATCTCTGGCCGAACGGTTGAATTCTCTGAGTGAAATTCATGTGAAGGAAGCTGCCGAAGGCGATGTGCTGCAAGCCGGATGGGTCTATATCGCGATGGGCGGAAAGCATCTGAACATTGTTTCTTCAGGCGGGAAATACAGCATCCATTATTCGGATGAACCAAGCAGGGAAGGAGTCAAGCCCTGTGCGAATTATATGTATGAATCTCTGGAGAACAGCCAGTATGATCAGGTCGTATGTGTTGTGATGACCGGTATGGGAGCCGACGGAACAAAAGGAATCTTGAGTCTGAAAAGGAAAAAGAAACTGTATGTCATTGCGCAGGAAGCAAGTACATGTGCGGTCTACGGAATGCCGAAGAGCATTGTCAATGCAAATCTGGCAGACCAGGTCGTACCACTTGATCAGATTGCGCAGGAAATAATAATGAACGTGGGGGTAAATTGATATGGACGTAAGCCAATATTTGGAAATTTTCCTTGATGAAACAAACGAGCATTTACAAAGTCTTAACACGCAGATTCTCTCATTGGAGCAAGAACCCGACAATATGGATACGATCAATGAGATTTTCCGTGCAGCGCATTCCCTGAAGGGTATGGCAGGAACGATGGGTTATAAAAGGATGCAGAATCTGACCCATGACATGGAAAATGTATTTTCTGAGGTCCGTAACGGCAATATCACAGTCAAGGCCAATATGATCGATATCTTATTCCAATGTCTGGATGCGTTAGAAGAATATAATGCCAATATCAGGGAAAGTGCCGATGAAGGTACCAATGATAATGAACCTTTGATCAAACAGTTGACCGATATCCTAAAAGGCGGTACAGGTGACGTAAGCGAAGCAGATGAAGAGGAAACGGAAACAGAATCGGAGGAGACAGTTCAGGGTGCAGAAGAAGACGAAAGCAAAAAACTGCTGGATATCACTCTGGGAGAATCCGAGATGACAGTTCTGTCAGAAGCATTGAAACAGGGCAAACAGGTATACGGTTTAAACGTAACAGTACAGGAATCCTGTATCTTGAAGGCTGCGAGAGCTTTCCTTGTGTTTAAGGCAGTGGAGGAATATGGAGAGATTATTTTTTCCGATCCATCCGCTCAGGATATTGAAGATGAAAAATTTGAATTGGATTTCAGTTTGATCGTAGTGACAGACAGTGCCTTGGAAACTATATTAAGCGGTGCAAAAGCTGTGTCGGAAATCGAAGACGTCACAGGCGAAGTGATCGATCTTGACCGTGCCAAGGCATTAGTCAAAATAGATGGAGAAACTGAAAAAGTGCATAAGGATAAGAAATCCGTGCAGGAAGAAACCAAGGGGAAAGCACCGGCAAAGAAGGAGTCTGCAAAGGCGAAGGCTTCAAAAGCAGAGACCAATGCGGTGGCAAGTACAGGCACCGCTGTAGCGCAGCAACAGACGGCAGCAAGCGCTAAAAACGAGAAAAAAGCGGCGCCGAGCAAGCCGGTTGTCAATAGAACCGTCAGAGTGGATATTGAGAAATTGGATACTCTGATGAATCTGGTCAGTGAGTTGATCATTGCAAAGAACTCCCTTGTTTCCGCATCCAACACAACGGAAGGAAAATCCAATGCGGAAGTAAACGATCAGATTGAATACCTGGAAAGTGTGACTACCTCCTTACATGAATCTGTTATGAAGGTACGAATGGTTCCCATTGAGAGCGTAGTTACCAAATTCCCGAGGATGATTCGCGATTTATCCAAGAAACTGGATAAAAAGATGGAATTATATATGTCCGGTGAAGAGACAGAACTTGACCGTACAGTGGTAGATGAGATCGGTGATCCTTTGATGCATCTGCTTCGTAATTCGGCCGACCATGGTCTGGAATCTGCGGAAGTGCGTAAAGAAAGAGGAAAGCCGGAAGTAGGATCTATTTTCCTGGATGCTTATCAGGACGGTAATAACGTTGTCATTGAGGTAAGAGATGACGGTAACGGTATCGATACACAGGCAGTAAAGAATAAGGCTATCGAACGTGGTGTGATTACGCCGGAACAGGCAGAAAACATGACTGAGAAGGAAATTATTGATTTACTGTTCAATGCAGGCTTTTCTACAGCTAAGACCGTTTCTGATGTATCCGGCAGAGGCGTCGGACTGGATGTGGTTAAGTCCAAGATCGAGTCTTTAAGCGGTGAAGTGGAAGTTAAGAGCAAGCTGGGAGTCGGCAGCACATGGATCATCAGACTGCCTCTGACCCTTGCAATCATTCAAGCGCTCATGGTAGTTGTTAAGGATGAAAAATATGCGATTTCCTTAGACTCTATCCAGACGATTGAAGATATTTCCGTAGATGAAGTCAAACTGGTACAGAATAAAGAAGTCATTCATTTAAGAGGCAGCGTCATTCCGTTGATTCGCTTAAATGAAGTTCTGGATATTCCGGAAGAAGGAAATCCGGAGAATTTGATCGTAGTCATTGTTAAGAAAGGAGACCGCCTGGCAGGTCTTGTAGTTGATGAATTGATTGGACAGCAGGAGATCGTTATTAAGTCAATGGGTAAATATATCAGCAAATGCAAGATTATCAGCGGTGCGACGATTCTTGGCGATGGTGAAGTAGCATTGATCTTAGATGCGAATTCTTTGATTTAAGCGGAAGGAGGACGATTAAAATGGATGAGTTAAAAACTACCGATGGAGTAACAACCGAAATGGCAGCAGCCAGTGCAGCCGCAGCCAGTGCAGCCGCAGTCAATGGAACGGCAGGCAGTGGAATAACAACGCAATATATCGTTATCAAACTTGGTGACGAGCAATATGGAATTGATATCAAATATATAGATAATATCGTTAGAATGCAGCATATTACCAGAGTACCCAAAGTAGATTCTTATTTGAAGGGAGTTATTAATCTGCGTGGCGAAGTGGTTCCTGTTATGAGTGTTCGAATCAAGATGGGATTGCCGGAGGATGAGGTTACGAAATCCAGCAGAATCATCATTATCAAATTGGACCAGCAGGGTTTTATCGGCATAATTGTTGACGAAGTGAAAGAAGTAGTCACATTGGAAATGGAACAGGTGGAAAAAGTGGCTTATGATTCCAAAGATGAGAAAGGTAATTTTATTTCCGGGGTTGGCAAATGTGAAGGCGGCCTGATTTCTCTCTTGGATCTGAATCTGGTAGTTCCTGAAAATTCCTAGGAGGTTAATCAGTGAGCGGAATGAATTTTGAACAAATGTCGCAGGAATATTTTGATATTCTGAGAGAAATTGGTAATATTGGTGCAGGTAATGCTACAACTGCACTGGCGCAGCTGCTCCAGTGCAAGGTAGATATGTCGGTGCCCCAGGTCAATCTATTGGAATTCAAAGAGATTGGTGAGGCAATGGGCGGTGAAGAGCAGATCATGGCCGGGATTTATCTGGGTGTGGAAGGCGATATTACCGGCAGTATCATGTTCCTTTTGGAAAAGGAATCAGCCAGATATCTTGTATCCAAGCTGATGGGAATGGAGCTTCAGGGAGACGATTTCTCTGAAATGGAATTTTCAGCTTTAAAGGAAGTGGGAAATATTATAACGGGTGCTTATTTGAATTCCCTCTCTTCTTTGACGAATTTGGTGATTTATCCATCCATACCGGATATAACAGTAGATATGGCCGGTGCTATTCTTAGCGTACCGGCAATCGAATTTGGCGCTTTGGGAGATAGAATTTTGTTGATTCAAACACAGTTTTTTGATGATGAGGCAATAGATGGATATTTTATTCTGATTCCGGATCTGGATTCTTATGGTAAAATATTAACTGCGCTTGGTATGGGAGCTTGATGATACTGATAATAAAGGTGGGGATTCAGAAATATGGCTGAAGTGATAAAGGTCGGTATGGCTGATTTGAATATATGTGTTAGTCCCAATGGTCTTACTACTTTGGGGCTTGGTTCTTGTGTGGGAATCGCAATAAGGGATCCTATGACAAAAATCGGAGGTTTAGCGCACGTTATGCTTCCGGACAGTACAGCAATCAGAAATAATTCCAATATTCCCAAGTTTGCCGATACCGGTATTGAGGAATTGGTAAAAAGAATGGTAGCCAAAGGTGCAAACAGGTCAAGACTGGTTGCCAAAATTGCAGGCGGTGCCCAGATGTTTGCCTTTCAGGGAGGAAACACTGATGCAGTACGCGTAGGAGAAAGAAATGTAGAAGCCAGCAAGAAGAAGCTTGCGGAAATGAAGATACCGATTCTGGCAGAGGATACTGGTAAGAATTATGGTAGGACCGTTATTTTTTATCCGGAAAGCGGTGATTTTATCATTCGTGCAGTAGGGAAACCGGAAAAAGTTATATAAGCGGAAGGGATAAAAATTGGATACGGAAAATCAAAAGGTTGACACAGATATTGCAGTGGAAGAAGACCAGGAATTTATAACAGATATTGCAGAAACAGATATAGAGAAAGAAAAGGATCGTGAAAAGGAGATAGAGGCGGCAAAAGAGCGGGCCAGAAAAAGAAGGCTGATCCCGCCTTTTGTAATGCTCCTTGCCGGTGCCATTGTCAGCATTACCATGTATATGCTGCATTATGAAGTAAAAACTATGCTTATAGTATTGGTGTGCGTATTGGTGGCTTTTTATATGATAGGGGATACCTTGAGATGGATGTTGAACCGCTTTGAAGCACAGAATGAAGAGGCTCGTATGGAAGAAGGAGAAGTGATCGAGAAGGAACTCGATGAGGAGGATCAGGATACAGTGACTGAAAACCGAAGAGAAACTGACGGAGAATAAGATAGTCAGAAATCATTGAAGTTCAATGTAATGGGGAAACATGCATGGATGAAGCAGGCAGAAAAAAGCTTTGGGAGGAATATGCAAAGTCAAAATCTTCTGAAGTAAGAGAAAAGATCATATTGGAATATGCGCCGCTTGTGAAATTAGTTGCAGGGCGGCTTAGTATGTATTTGGGCTATAATGTGGAATATGAAGATCTGGTCAGTTACGGGATCTTTGGCTTAATTGATGCAATTGATAAATTTGACGCACTTAAAGATGTTAAATTTGAAACTTATGCAAGCCTGCGGATCCGCGGCGCTATTTTAGACCAGATTCGAAAGATGGATTGGATTCCCAGAACCATTCGCCAGAAGCAGAAGAAAATCGACGCTGTGATTCGGGAATTTGAAACCAAATACGGTAGAAATGCTACTGATGAGGAAATCGCCGAAAGTCTTGGGATCACAAGTGATGAGTATGTTGACTGGCAGTCCCAGATGAAGGTGACAAATGTCGTTTCCCTCAATGAGTTTATGGAGCAGGGAAGCGAGATCCCCAATGACAGCAGCAGTCACAGCACACAGTTTGACGGTCCTGAGGAAGTGATCGAAAAGGAAGAGCTAAAGCGGATCTTGGCGGAAGCACTTGAACTTTTGACAGAAAAGGAACGAAAAGTGATCGTGCTGTATTATTATGAAGATCTGACATTAAAAGAAATCAGCAGCATTCTGGAGGTGTCGGAATCCAGAATTTCGCAGCTGCATACCAGAGCGTTACAAAAAATGAAGACCAAACTGGGAAATTATATGGGTATCTTAACTGATAAAAATTAGGACCCAGTGTTTACGGAATGATTAATTGTTAAGGAAATGAGGGAAAATATGAACGGATATTTTAGATTGGTTCATGATAGCGGCAGAACCGGAATCAAATTGATTCCGCCTACAGACGGCGGAAAACCGATAGAGGCCAAAGATGTAACGGAATATCTGACAATGAAAGATATCATATATGATAGAACTGCTTTATACAAGGCCATAGAGACATTGGAAAATGAAGCAAAAACGGTTTTACTTGAGAACAGGCAGACGTATGCAGAGCGGGAATGTTATAAATTTACGATAACACCGGATAATATGCAGGCATTTGCCAGATTTTATGCGCCTTCCATCGGCGGGGAGACTATGACTCCTCAGGATTTGCTTGATGATTTGAAGCTCAAAGGCATTATACATGGGATCAAAACGGATGCGATAGCCGACTTTTTTAAGAAAAGAGAGTATTGTGAGGATATTCTGATTGCGGAAGGTACCGCACCCGTACAGGGAACGGATGCCCGTATCGAGTATTATTTTAATACGGATAAAAAAGCAAAACCCACGCTCAAGGAAGACGGGAGTGTGGACTTCTTCCAGTTAAATATCGTTCAGCATTGTAATAAAGGCGATGTTTTGGCGAAGCTGATTCCGGAGGTGCCGGGAAAGTATGGCATGAATCTTCTGGGCGCGCGTATCAAACCGGCTGATGTGAAAAAAGCAGTATTAAAGTACGGCAATAATATTGAAATCTCAGAGGACAAAACCACATTGACTTCATTGGTCAATGGCCATGTGGAATTAGTAGAGGACAGTGTTTTTGTTTCCGATGTACTGATCGTGGAGAATGTCGATAATTCCACCGGAAATATCGATTATGAAGGAAGTGTACAGATCAACGGAAATGTGTTCACGAATTTCCAGGTAAAAGCCCAGGGAAATATCGAAGTCAAAGGCGTGGTAGAAGGCGCGTATTTGGAAGCGGGAGATAATATTATCATTGCCCGTGGAATGAACGGTATGGGAAGGGGTACTCTGAATGCCGGCGGAAATATTGTTTCGAAATTCCTTGAAAATGTTACAGCCAGCGCGGATGGGTATATTGCTTCGGAATCCGTGCTTCACAGTACCATTATGGCAGGAACGGAAATAAATATAGATGGCAGAAGAGGATTTATCACCGGCGGAAAAGCCACTGCGGTGAACTGTATCAATGTAAAAACACTGGGTTCCTCTATGGGAGCGGATACAACCGTTGAGGTCGGCTTGGATCCGAAATTGGAAATCAAGATAAAGGAATTGCAGACCCAGATTGAAGAGGAGACTGCTTCCGTAAATTCTATTCAACAGATCCTTGTGGCGACCAAACAAAAAATGGCAGCCGGGGTCAAGCTGACGCAGGAGCAGCTTCAGTATGTGAAAACTTTGACAGAGGGAATCCAAGCGAAGACAGAGCTGATCAATCAGAGTACGGCAGAAGTGGAAGAATTACAGAATCAGTTGAAAGGCAGAAGCGGCGCTTCTGTGATTGTCAGAGGAACCGTATATCCGGGAACCAGAATCTGCATCGGAGATGTTTCTATGACAATACAGAAAGAATCCCAGTACTGCAAGTTCGTCAAATCCCGTGGAGATGTGAAGTTGACCGGTATATAACAGAAAGGAGTCAATTATGGCAATAGGACAGATCGAAATACAGGGTCAGATTACCAGAGCGCAGGATTTTACAACTTTGAAGCATCATGAAGATTCTAAAGACATGATAGATCAGACCAATGTAGGCAACCAGTTTTCCAAGCATATCGAGGATCAGGTTAAGAAAGTAAACCGTTCTGACCAGGCGGAATATCAGGAAAAGAAGTTTGATGCCAAAGAGAAAGGCAGTAACGAATATAGTGGTGACGGTGGTCGAGGCAGAAAAGAAAAAGAGCAGAAAGAGCCGGACGGAAAAGTTCTGTTAAAAGGTGTAGGAAATTTTGATCTGACTTTCTAAGGACGACCGCTTTCCCTAGAATTTCTTGTCAGCGAAAAAGACGGAGGGTAAAATGAGCGCTACGGAGATCATATTAATAATAGCGGGTGTTATTATTTTGGCCTTGGGTTATATGGTGCCTGCCAGAAAAAAAGATATAGATGACGATCTGCAATTGGTCAGTGAAGATGAAGCAAGGAAGCTGATTGACAAAGAAATGGAGGATGTTAAAGAGGATATTGCGGATATTGTGGATGAAACAATCACCTATTCCATGGAGAAGGCAGAGCGTTCTATGGAAAGGCTGACCAATGAAAAAATCATGGCAATGAACGAATATTCCGATACCGTTTTAGAGGAGATCAATAAAAATCATAAAGAAGTCCTGTTCTTATATGATATGCTGAATGATAAGGAAGAAAACCTGAAGCTTGCCGTTTCCGATGCACTGAAATTGTCGGAAGAGATCAGGCAGACGGTGAAGGATGCGGAGATTACCGCAAGAGAAACCAAGGAAGCGGTAACGAACATGGAACTTGCCGCAAAAGAGGCGGAGGAAGCCGTTCAGACTGCTGAGGAGAATGCTGATCCGGCGGAAAGCTTTCATCCTTTTGTGCCGCCCAGAGTAGAAATCATTCATGATCCGGATGGCGATTATGTTGCATCACAGCCCGACGATGAAACGCCGGAGACGGAGAAGAAACCCAAAAGGTCCAGAAAACCGCGGCAGACGGCGGATGCAAGATCAGAAGAAAAACCAAAGCCGGCAAGAAAAAGAACCAGAAAGACTGAAGAAAAGGAAACGGAGACAGAAATTCTTCCTGTGGAAGATGATCCGGAACAGTTCCGTCTTTTTAGAGAAAAGCCACAGGATACAGCGACTATGGACAGCCTTTTGGAAGATGGAAACAGTAATATGAGAAACAGTAACGACAGGATCCTGGAACTGCACAAAGCGGGCAAATCCACCGTGGCGATCGCGAAGGAACTGGGACTTGGCATTGGAGAAGTAAAATTAGTCATTGATTTATTTGAAGGATTATAGTGACAGGTGATTTATGGAATTAAAATATTATTTACGCGGTCTGGGACTCGGAATTTTGGTGACGGCGATCATTATGAGCATTGCCGCATCCAAGAAACGGGCGATGACGGACGATGAGATCATTGCCAGAGCCAAACAGCTTGGTATGATAGAAGACAGCGTTCTGACCGAAATAAATGCAAAAGAGGATATGACAGAAGAAGATATAGACCCGGGAAAAGATACAGAGACAACACCGGAAGAACCCGGATTCGAGAATCAGGTCGGACAGCCGGAACCTGACGCAGATATCGATACAGGAGAGGAAGCAGCGGATGTGGAAGCTGTTTCACAGGATACTGCTATAGAAGATACAGATTCCCAGGACGGTAATACGGAGGAAATCGGTCCGGAATCGAATGAAGATGTTGCAGCTGCCGGCCCGGAAACGGATGAAGATACAGAAAGTACAGAGCCGGAACCCGAAACGGCCGATAATGTAGTAAGAGAGGCTGTTGTCATTGTTATCGGCAGAGGCGACGGTTCTTATACCGTCAGTAGGAAGCTGGCGGAAGCAGGCGTGGTTCCCTCAGCGGGAGACTATGATACTTTCCTGTGCGCGAACGGCTATGATAAAAGAATCCGGTCGGGTACCTTTACAATTCCTGCCGATGCCAGTGACGAACAGATCGCAAGAATCATCACGGGAATGGAATAAAAAGCTTGCATTCGGAAAGGTTTTGTGATATAGTATCAAGCGTGTGTGGACATTGGCCATACACCATAAATAAACACATATGTCTGTTATCTGTCGGTGCCTCGATATCGAGGTTAGCAGATCGGTCGGTTTTACCGGTCAGGGCGTATGGAAGAAAACAACTAAATGGAGGAAAGAAACATGAGCGTTATTTCAATGAAACAGTTACTGGAAGCAGGTGTTCATTTCGGACATCAGACAAGAAGATGGAACCCTAAGATGGCTCCCTATATCTTCACAGAGAGAAACGGTATCCACATTATTGACTTGCAGAAGTCTGTAGGGAAAGTAGACGAAGCATACAGGGCAGTATTTGATGTTGCATCCCAGGGTGGAACCATTCTTTTCGTAGGTACCAAGAAACAGGCTCAGGACGCTGTTAAGACAGAGGCGGAGCGCTGCGGAATGTACTATGTAAATGAAAGATGGCTGGGCGGTATGCTGACCAACTTCAAGACCATCCAGTCCAGAATCGACAGATTAAAAGCAATTGAGACCATGTCGGAAGACGGCACATTTGAGGTGCTTCCTAAGAAGGAAGTTATTAAACTGAAAAAGGAATGGGAAAAATTAGAGAGAAACCTGGGCGGAATCAAAGAAATGACAAGGATTCCCGACTGTATCTTTGTGGTAGACCCTAAGAAAGAGAGAATCTGTGTTCAGGAGGCACATACACTCGGCATTACCCTGATCGGTATCGGTGATACCAACTGTGATCCTGAAGAACTTGACTATATCATTCCCGGTAATGATGATGCAATCAGAGCTGTCAAGCTGATCGTATCGAAGATGGCAGATGCTGTTATCGAAGCAAACCAGGGTGAGGAATTTGTGGAAGCAACCGAAAGCGCAGCAGAGGAAGCTGCTTCGGAAGTGACAGAAGAAGCTCCGGCAGAGGATGCGAAACAGGATATGGAAGAAGTAGTAGAGGCAGCAGAAGAAGCATAAGGTAAATTTGAGCAAATTAGGAGGAAATATAAATGGCTATCACAGCAGCAATGGTAAAAGAATTAAGAGAAATGACCGGTGCAGGCATGATGGATTGTAAGAAGGCACTTGGTGAGACCGATGGAGATATGGATGCAGCGGTTGAATAT
>JAFLTF010000028.1 GCA_022510585.1 Lachnospiraceae bacterium | reverse complement strand
GGAAGCAGCGTTGCATCTACTTCAACTCCACGATAGACATCGCCGGAACCTTTCTGTACACCACAGCCCATTACCTGCGTTACCGTCATTCCGGTTACACCCAAATTGTTCATTGCCTTCTTCAAATGATCGTATCTGGACAGCTTAGCAATAATAACGACTTTGTAAATACCCGTTGCCGCCGGATATTCTGCGATCACCGGAACCGCTGCATCCTTCTGCGTTGCAGACGCAGCTTCAAAATTCTCTATTCCAAGATCTGTATTGTCGTTGATATCCATTGTCATGGTATTGGAAATATCCATAATACTGAATCCCGAATAAGCAGAAGCAAGACCATGCTCGCTGGAATCCAGACCAACGATTTCTTCTTCCTCACTTGCACGAAGGCCAATAACAGCCTTGATAATCAGGAATGCAATCGTAATCGTAACTGCTGTCCATGCCGCTACTGTCACGAAACCAAGCAGCTGTATTCCCAACAGTTCAAATCCGCCGCCATAGAAAAGACCCACATATTCATCATTTCCGGGAGCAGATGTGGTTGCAAAAAAACCAACTGCAATAGTACCCCAGATACCGTTTAAGCAGTGAACCGCTACCGCACCGACAGGATCATCAATATGAAGTTTGTAATCTAAGAACCATACACCGAATACTACCAGCAGACCGGATACCGCACCGATAATCAGCGCTCCGGTTACATCCGTCACATCACAGGGCGCGGTAATCGCAACCAAACCTGCTAAAGATGCATTCAGACTCATGGAAACATCCGGCTTACCGTATTTTACCCATGTAAAAACCATACATACTACCGTGGCGATCGCAGGCGCAACCGTGGTGGTCACAAAAACGGAGCCCAGCTGCTCTACACTTGTACAGGCAGCGCCGTTAAATCCATACCAACCAAGCCATAAGATAAATACGCCAAGGGCGCCCAGTGGAAGATTGTGCCCGGGAAAAGCATTTACTTTGATCTTTCCATCTTTTTCTTTAGAGAACTTACCGATTCTGGGACCTAAAATCTTAGCTCCAATCAGGGCAGAAATGCCGCCCACCATATGGATTGCACAGGACCCGGCAAAATCGTGAAATCCCATCTGCGAAAGCCAGCCGCCGCCCCAGATCCAATGCGCCTCGATCGGATAAATCAAAGCGGAAATCACGCCCGAATAAATACAGTAGGATAAAAACTTCGTTCTCTCCGCCATTGCTCCGGACACGATCGTTGCGGTGGTCGCACAGAACACAAGGTTGAATACAAAATTTGACCAGTCAAAATTTGCATAGTTTGTAAAAATATCCAGACCGGGCTTCCCAATCAGACCGACCATATCTTCTCCAAACAGTAATCCAAAACCAATTAGGATGAAGACCACCGTACCGATACAGAAATCCATCAAATTTTTCATCAGGATATTGCCTGCATTCTTCGCTCTGGTAAAACCGGTCTCCACCATTGCGAAGCCTGCCTGCATCCAGAATACCAATGCAGCCCCAATTAAGAACCACACACCGAACACTTCGCCGCTCACAGCACTCATCATTTCTTCTGTCATAATTTTTCCTCCTCACGCAAAAAATGTGGATACAAGGCTCTTCCTTTTTTCAAGCGCCATTGCTCCACATTTTTCATATATAATATATATTAAATAAACAAGAAAAAGTGCCATGAATTTCTTCACAGCACCTTTGCTCTTACGAAATGGATTCTATCACTGTCAAAATCTTCTGTCAATATCCGTTTTCATTTTTTTTAAATTTTTAGACTCCAAAAACGCCCTTAGATTCCAAAATGACCCGCAAGATAAAACAAATGATACAAAGAACTACAAACAGAACAAACAAGAGAATCGCCTTCGAGTTCTTTTTCTGCAAGGCCGCAGTGATGTATCCCATACCAAAGATAACACCGACCGCTGCACCCCATAAACTGCCGACAAACAAGCCGCTGACAAAACTAATCCCGACCATTCCCCATATCCATGCAGGAATATCTGAGACTGGCTCATACGCTGTTTCATCGTCAGTATAGATACCGTTTACCGCCAGTCTTGCCTTTTTCCCGATCATAACCACATGGCATTCCGTACCGGGGAGATCCACCGGATAATCCACTACATTGATAAAAGTGTTGACAGATTGTACACTGTATTGATCCCCGTCCACGATAACCTGAGGCCCGTTTAAACTTTTCACGATACAACCAATCTCATGCGTCACTCCGTCAGCATCTGTAACTGTCCAAGTACAGGTATTTCTTTTCATTTCCTTTTCTCCTTTTCTATTATTCTTTATTAAATTCTTTTATTAAAAATCCCCGGAAGAACTTTCATACACCATCCGCTTATGAATATGCCCCTCAAGAACGACATCTTCCAGATAAGTAAATCCCAATTTCCGGCACAATCTTTCAGATTTGTCATTACCTTCCATCACAAGCGCCTGAAACCGGGTAAACTTAAGTTCTTTCCTTCCATATTCCAGAATCGCCTGACAAACCTCATAGGCATATCCCTGCTGCTGCCAGGGGACTCCAATGACAAAACCCAGCTCCGGAATGTCAAAACCTTCCCTCCAGCTGATGCCGGCCCTGCCGATAACCTTCCCGCTTTCTTTTTCTACGATCGTCCACATCCCATAGCCGTAGAATTTATATACATTCTTAATATAGTCCTCTATATAGGCAATCTCCTCATCTTTATCTGCAAAAAGATCCTCCATATAATCCGTAATGGAAGCTTCTTTGTATATTTCGTAAAAGCTATTTACATCATTTGTTGTAGTTTCTCTAATTATACATCTATTTGTTGTAATAATTGTCCAAGGTTGTCCAGTCAATCTTAAATATGCCAGTTCTAAGGATTCATACTCCACTTCTTCTATCTGTTCGATGGCATACTCAGACTGCCAAAAATGTTCCTCCCGATTGTCTTCATGCAAATAAATAAGAACCGGAAGGTTTCGCATTCGCAGTCTGATCTGACAGGCTGCACAATCCGTAACATAAAGTGTATTTCCGGCAAGAGTTTCTCCGTCCGGATATTTTCTGGTATGGATATCTTCTATATTAATCTCTATTTCACGCGCATTAAGCTCATCAAACAGTTTTTTCATTCTGTCTATGGCATCCACTTTTTTGAAAAGAAAAACAACTCTTTTTAACATCCTGCTTTACCTTCTTTACAGTTTCATATAAAATATTATAATAGAAAAACAGAAAGGAAGCAAAACTATGGCACAAAATCCAGTTGTTACATTTACTATGAAAAACGGAGATGTATTCAAGGCAGAATTATATCCCGAAATCGCACCTGTATCGGTCAACAATTTCATCAGTCTGATCCAGAAAAATTTTTATGACGGACTTATCTTCCACAGAGTCATCAAGAATTTCATGATTCAGGGCGGTGATCCGGAAGGAAGCGGTATGGGTGGCCCAGGTTATTCTATCCGCGGTGAATTTACGCAGAACGGTTATCAGAATGACTTAAAGCATACGGAAGGCGTTCTCTCCATGGCAAGGAGCATGCATCCCGATTCAGCGGGAAGCCAGTTTTTTGTCATGCACAAGACAAGCCCGCATCTGGACGGCGCTTATGCCGCATTCGGAAAAGTAATAGAAGGGATGGATGTGGTGAACAAGATTGCGGAAACGGCAACCGACTACAATGACCGACCTCTTGAGGAACAAGTAATGGCCAGCGTTACCGTCGATACTTTCGGAGTGGATTATCCGGAACCGGAGAAGTGCTAGCGCCTCACTGCGTTCATAATTTGTTCATATTTAATTTAAAGAAACTTCATCTCAGAAACATTCTTTAGACATTTCTTTTTCATATACTTACAATATAAGAAAGCGAGATGCCTCAGTGTTATCAGATTAATTAATACTTTTTCATAATAAGTGCCAAGTAAATTTATTTACTTGGCATCCTCCCTTTTCTGGGGTAATATTCCCCCTATTTCAGCGTACTTTCGAATGTCATCCGGCACGTGATCCGGTATACAATTATACATTTATGTTGACAGCCTTCCATAACTATACTAAAATATTATCGATACAAAGGTGTAATAGATAGTCATCTATTATACCTTTTTACATATAAAGTACCAAAGGAGGAAACCATGATAGAAGTTATTACAAAAATTAACGACGCAGTCAACGGCTTTGTCTGGGGCTGGCCCGCGCTGATCCTTTTATCGGTAGTCGGGGTCTTGATGACCATCCTGACAAAGTTCTTTCAGATCAGTCATATTGGCCACTGGATGAAGATGACAATCGGCGCCATTTTCAAAGATAAGGATGTTGTAGGACACACAAAGGACAGGTCCATTTCCCAGTTCCAGTCACTGTGTACCGCGCTGGCGGCAACCGTAGGTACCGGTAACATTGTAGGTGTGGCGGGCGCGATCATACTCGGGGGACCCGGCGCCGTGTTCTGGATGTGGCTCATCGCCTTTTTCGGTATGATGACCAACTATTCGGAAAATGTTCTGGGTATCTACTATCGCCGCAAAAATGCACACGGCGAGTGGTCCGGCGGCGCAATGTATTACTTAAGGGACGGTCTTGGTGCCAAAAAAGGCTGTAAGCAGATCGGTATGGTTCTTGCGGTACTGTTTTCCATCTTCTGTTTCCTTGCCTCCTTCGGTATCGGAAACATGACGCAGGTAAACTCCATCTCAGGTAATATGCAGACCGTGTTCGGCGTTCCCACCTGGGTCACCGGTATTGCGATCATGATTTTAGGCGGTTTGGTGATTGTCGGTGGTCTGAAACGTATTGCATCGGTTACAGAAAAGATCGTACCTTTTATGGTGATTTTATACATAATGGGCAGTATTGCTATTTTCTTTGCTAATATTTCTCAGGTTGGAGCTGTTTTCGGCGCTATTTTCAAAGGTGCTTTTGCTCTGGAAGCTGCCGGAGGTGGTATCGTCGGTTCCGGTATCAAGATGGCTATTGAGCAGGGTATGAAGCGAGGCGTATTCTCCAACGAAGCGGGACTTGGTTCTTCTGTTATGGTTCACTCCAATTCTAATGTTCGCGAACCTGTACGCCAGGGTATGTGGGGTATTTTTGAGGTGTTTGCGGACACGATCATCGTCTGTACGCTGACCGCATTCTCCATCCTGTCCTCCGGTTTGATCAACTTAAATACCGGCGAAGCATTAGAAGCTTACAATGGCATCGAATTGACTAACGCAAATATGGTATCCACTGTATTTTCCATGCACTTTGGCCAGGTAGGCGCAGCCTTTGTCGCAATTGCGGTTATGTTATTTGCTTTCTCTACAACGCTTGGCTGGAGCCACTACGGCACCAAAGCCTGTGAATTCTTATTCGGAGAAAAATATACTATTGTTTATCGGGTTATCTTTGTGGTCGCCATCTTCGGCGGTGCAGTCATGGGTAACAACCTTGCCTGGGATCTTGCCGATACCTTCAACGGTCTGATGATGCTTCCGAACTTGATTGGTGTTCTGGTGTTGTCACCTCAGGTATATAAGATCACGGTGAACTATGTCAATCGCGTATTCAAGGGAAAAGATGAAAAACCCCTGTTATCCGCCATCCCGGAAATCCAGGCAGAGCAGGAAAAGCGTGTTGACGCATAGAGTGCGAAACAATATTCAAAATACAAAAGGCAGCGGAACATACAATTCCTCTGCCTTTTCATTTTACATATCTTTTATGGATATCAATCGTTATTTTATTTATGCTTTCCCAACGGAACCGAACAATTCCATTTTCTCTTTTACTTTAGCTTTGATTGCTTCATAGCCGGGAGCAAGAAGCTTACGAGGATCAAATCCTTTGCCTTCCTGATCCTTGCCTGCCTCAATATATTTACGGGTTGCTTCCGCAAATACCAACTGGCATTCTGTATTAACATTGATCTTTGCAACGCCGAGAGAGATCGCTTCTTTGATCATGTCATCCGGAATACCTGTACCGCCGTGAAGAACCAACGGAAGTGTGCCGGTCTTCTCCTGAACGGATGCCAGTACGTCAAACTGTAAGCCTTTCCAGTTCTCAGGATACTTACCGTGAATATTACCGATACCTGCTGCCAAAAAGTCAACGCCAAGATCAGCGATCTGCTTGCACTCTGCAGGATCTGCACATTCACCCATACCTACAACGCCGTCTTCTTCGCCGCCGATAGAACCAACTTCCGCTTCAATGGAAATTCCTTTCGCATGAGCTGCCTCAACCAGTTCTTTGGTCTTTGCGATATTCTCTTCAATGGAGTAATGAGAACCGTCAAACATAACGGAAGGGAAACCTGCCTCCATACATTTATAACAGTGATCATAAGAACCATGGTCCAGATGAACCGCTACAGGCACTGTAATGTTCTGATCTTTGATCAGACCGTTTACCATACCCATAACCACATCATAACCGCCCATATACTTTCCGGCGCCTTCGGATACACCGAGAATAACCGGAGAGTTGCATTCCTGAGCTGTTAAAAGGATCGCTTTGGTCCACTCAAGATTGTTGATATTGAACTGGCCTACCGCATAATGACCAGCCACTGCTTTTTGAAGCATTTCTGTTGCTGAAACTAACATCTTATTTTACCTCCATTTAAAATTTTCATATTCAGGCTGTCCACCTAATTACCTTATGTAATTATACAGCATTCCTCATAAAAAGAAAACAATTATTAGAAATTTCTTCCCGGAAATATTTCCGTTTTACAGGGGAACCCGGATTTCTAACGCCTCTTTCCTATTCTCAACTACGGCTCTTTTGTGGTCGCCGCCGTATTCTCCGTCTAAAGTCCATGCTACTTCCTGATGTGACTCTATGACCAGTTTGGAAGTTTTAAAACTTTGAATGGCGTCAGAGTGGTGTCTCTTATCCACCAGTGCCGCTATAATGTCATTTAATTCTATCGGATTCAGCGGCTTTTTAACCAATGTCACTTCAAACAGGCCGTCGTTCAGCTCTACATTATCTCCGGTAATACCTCTGAAGCCGCCAACAGAATCGGAATTCGTGATCATTCCGAAAAGATATTCATCCTCCAGACAGATATCGTCATAGTAGATTTTCAGCCAGTATGATTTGATTGAAGAAAGTCTTTTTACACCCTCCAACAAATAGGCCGTATGACCCAAAACATTCTTTAAATCCTGCTTTGTGGCATAGGACACATCTGTAAAGATTCCGAAAGCAG
Source organism: Lachnospiraceae bacterium (assembly GCA_022510585.1). Taxonomy (GTDB): domain Bacteria; phylum Bacillota; class Clostridia; order Lachnospirales; family Lachnospiraceae; genus UBA3282. Next base: position 19,230 of record JAFLTF010000028.1, on the reverse strand, counting down.
CTACATAAATAAAGCTGTCATTGTTGAATGCACCGATATCACAGCCAAAGTTTCTGCCGTTTACTACCACATCCGCCGCCCGGATCATACTCCTCGGGATACCCAGGCTATTTGCAAAATCATTGGTGCTGCCCGCAGGCACATAACCAATCGGAAGTTTTTCATTGCACTGCATCATTCCGGTAACAACTTCATCCAGGGTCCCGTCACCACCGCTGCATACTACAATATCATAGCCATCTCTACGCTCTCTGACAGCTTTCACGGCATCTCCGGGCTGCTGTGTCGGATAGGCTGTCACTTCAAAATCTGCCTTGACAAATATATCAATGATATCCAACAGGTTACTACGGATCTGTGCTTTTCCCGCCCTCGGATTATAGATAAAAAGCATGTTTTTACGCATGGCATCGACCTCCTCTATTATCCTATTATACAAAAGAGACTTCCACGCATGGAAATCTCTTTTACATTCTGCCTTACTATCTGCCGCTCAAAAAATTCTCAATCCCTGTAACCGCTTCTTCTTCATCACTGCCGTCTGCAATAACCGTTACAGTTTCATCTGCGCCCAATCCAAGGCCCATCATGCCCATAATGCTTTTGGCATTCACTTTTTTGTCAGCCGACTCGATATACACTCTGCTTTCGTACTGACTTGCAACCTGCACAAGCATAGCTACCGGTCTTGCCTCCAAACCGCCTTCTAATTTGATTTGGATAGATTTTTGAATCATAGTATTTCCTCCTTTACAACCTCATACGCTCAGCGATCTCACTTAATTTTCTCAACCGATGATTCACTCCCGATTTACCCACCGGTGGTTCCAGATATTCCCCAAGTTCTTTCAAGGGCGCTTCCTGATATTCCAATCGGACCTCTGCCATTTTCCGAAGATTATCCGGTAAGTTTTCAAAACCGTAACGTTCCTTGATCAATAGAATATCTTCAATCTGTTTTGATGCCGCATTTACTGTTTTGGTTATATTTGCTGCCTCACAGTTCACGCGCCTGTTAATGGAATTGCGCATTTCCTTCACAATACGAAGATTCTCCAGATTCATCAGAGATACATGCGCTCCCATTACATTAAGTAAATCCACCAATCCGGAGCCCTCTTTTAAGTATACGACATAGTATTTCTTGCGCTTGATGATCCTGGCCTCTATCTGGAATTCCTGAATGATGTCCTGCAGCTGCTTTGCCTGTTCTATCCGGCTGCAGACAAATTCCAAATGATAGCTTTTCTTCGGATCACTCATTGACCCGATGCAAAGAAAAGCGCCTCTTAAAAAAGCTCTCGCACAACAACTGTTCTTAATTAAAAGAGAGTTCACCGGCTGATCCAGTGAAACAATATGATGGTCGTTATCATACAGATGCATAGCCTGAAGAACTTTCTCTTCCTCTACACCCCGCATAACATTATCTATATTAAATGTTTTTTTCAATAATGTAAAGCATTTTCTGGAAACCAGTTCATTTTCTATATCCAATTTCAAATGTAAACCGTCATCACTCAGGCACCCGCCAAAGTGGATAAATGCTGCCAGTTCCGCCAGTTGACAGTGTCTCGCCGGATTGATACAGCCTGCCAGTTCCTCTTTTACCTCTCCTGAAAAAGACATCTTAATACCTCATTATCCGCCGCGAGAATCGCCTTAGAACTTCTTTTCGCCTTCGTCGCGATGATATAATTTCAAACTATAGTTTCCCTGCTCCTTCATACTGGCATATAATTCGTTAGCAAGCGTAACACTTCTGTGCCTTCCGCCTGTACATCCAATCCCTATAACCAGTTGATGCTTTCCTTCTTTTATATAATTGGGAATCAAAAACTGAAGCATGTCCACCAGTTTCTGCAAAAAATCGGATGCCTCAGGGAAGCTCATGACATAATCCCGTACTTCTTTGTCATTGCCTGTCTTATTTTTCAATTCATCAATATAAAAAGGGTTCGGCAAAAAGCGAACGTCAAAAACAAGATCGGCATCTACCGGGATACCATTCTTGAAACCAAAAGACAGGACCGTTACGATCAGGGAATTATATTCCTCATTTCGTACAAAAATACGATCCATTTCTTCTTTTAATTCTCTTGTCAGCAGATTGGAAGTATCTATCACATAATCTGCTTTTTTCTTGATCGCCTCAAGGATCTTTCTTTCCCTGTCAACACCGTCCGCCACTCTGCCCTGGGGAGCCAGGGGATGCATTCTTCGTGTTTCCTTATATCTTTTGATCAAAGCGTTATCGCCTGCATCCATAAAAAGGATCTCAAATCGATATCCGTCCGCTTTGAGTTTCTCCAAAATCTTCTCTACATCATTAAAAGACTGATCTGCACGCACATCCAGCCCCAACGCCACCTTTGTGATCTCCGTTCCCGGTGATACGGTCAGCTCCACGAACTTTTCAATCAGGGGAACCGGAAGATTATCGACACAATAATATCCGGAATCCTCCAACATTCTCAATGCCGTACTCTTGCCGCCGCCGCTCATCCCGGTCACTACTACAAATCTCATGCTTATACCCCTATCTTTGGCTCCTGTTAAAAATCACCCAGAAATATCACTTCCGGTTCTAACATCACGTTAAAACGCTTCTTAACTCTTTCCTGTACCTCTTCAATCACTTCTCTGATATCCGCCGCCGTTGCCTTCCCGGCATTGACAATGAATCCACAGTGTTTCTCCGAAACCTGGGCTCCGCCGATACGGTAACCGCGCATGCCGGCTTCCATGATCAGTTTTCCCGCAAAATACCCTTCCGGACGTTTGAAGGTACTGCCGGCGCTTGGAAAATTCAACGGCTGTTTGCTCCGTCTTTTTTCCATCAGCTCCTCCATTTTCAGCTGAATTTCCTCTTTGTTTCCTGCCTTTAGCTGCAATTCGACTTCCAACACAACAAAAGGTCTGTTCTTAATAATACTGGTACGATAACCGAATTCCATCGTATCATTGTCCAGTATAAGGATTTTTCCTTCCTGATCCATGACTTTGACCGACCGCGTTATCTGCTTCATCTCTCCGCCATAAGCGCCGGCGTTCATGACAATGCCGCCGCCTACAGTACCGGGAATGCCTGCCGCAAACTCCATACCGGATAGCCCTGCATCTTTTGCGGCAACCGCGGTTTGGGACAAAAGGGCGCCTGCCTGTACACGGATGCACTCACCCTCCACGGCGATCTTGTTCATACCCTCTCCAAGTTTCATGATAATGCCCCGGTATCCTCTATCGCCTACCAACAGATTACTTCCGTTTCCCAGAAGGAAGTAATCCTGCTCTATCCGATTCAGATACGGAATCAGCCTAATCAGTTCTTCCTCCTTCTCTATCAAAAGCATACATTTTGCTTCTCCTCCTACTTTGAAGGTGGTATGCCTGCTCATAGGTTCTTCCAACAATATTCTCTCTTTTGGGATAATACCCTCAATGTAATCATACATAAATGTGCCCAAACTCAATTTTGCCCCGTCTCACTTTTTATTATAATATGCCAAATCCGATTTGATATTCACGTATCTTCCTCAATCTGCAATGTTTGCGCTAACGGCACAACCTTGTCAAATTACCATTTTCGCAGCGCCGTAGATTCCCGCATCGTTTCCAAGGGTTGCCAAAGCAAATTCTACATCCTTACAGCCGTGAAATACCGTTTCGTAAAATGACGGCTTGATATAATCAAATAAAACTTCTCCTGCCTTGGATACGCCGCCCCCGATCACAAAGATTTCAGGGTTGATGATACCTGCGATCACAGCCAGTCCTTTTCCGAGATATTCACCGAATTTTTCGGCAACCTCAATTGCCAGCTCATCTCCTGCTTTTACCGCATCAAAAACCGTTTTGGCAGATACCTCTCCGTTTCTTAAAACACTTTCTTTATCGCTTGCCTGTAAAGCCCGGTTTGCAAGTCTGGTAATACCGGTTGCCGATGCATATTCTTCCAGACAGCCCAGGTTACCGCAGCCGCATTTTTCGGTCTCATGATCCTCCACATGGATATGTCCGATTTCTCCGCCTGCGCCGGCAGCTCCGGTCATGATCTCGCCATTGATGATAATGCCGCCGCCCACACCGGTTCCGAGGGTAACGGCTACCAGATTCTTATGACCCTGTCCGCCGCCCTTCCACATCTCTCCGAGCGCTGCCACATTGGCATCATTACCGCCTTCCACACGCACGCCGTCTAAGAGCTTTGTCAACTCTTCTTTCAGATCAAACCGGTTCCAACCCAGATTGACCGCTTTATGTACGATACCGTTTCCGTCTACCGGTCCCGGCACGCCTACGCCCACTCCTGCCACATCTTCTTTCGTAAGATTTCTCTCCGTAAGCTTACTCTTAATACTTGCCGCAATATCCGGCAAAATATTACATCCTCCGTTTTCCGTTCTGGTAGGGATCTCCCATTTATCAAGAACTTCTCCGTTTGTATCGAATAATCCTAATTTGACGGTAGTGCCGCCTACATCCACTCCGAATACATAATTAGCCATATCTCCCTCTCCTTTTCTATAAACTTTTATTCGTTTTTATTCATCTTCGTCCCGTTTCTGCGCCAATGATTTCTGTACACGCTGATACAATTCCTGTGCCGCATTGTAACCCATCTTCTTCTGACGGTGGTTTACAGCCGCAGACTCACAGATCACCGCGAGATTTCGACCCGGTCGAATCGGAATATTATGGCAGACTACTTTGTTGCCAAGATACTCCGTATACTCTTCTTCCATACCGAGACGGTCATATTCTTTTTCCTTATCCCAGTCTTCCAAATGGATCACAAGATCGATATTCTGCGTATCTCTTACGCTGGATGCGCCGAAAAGCGCCTTCACATCCACAATGCCGATACCCCGCAATTCAATGAAGTGCTTGGTAATATTCGGAGCAGAACCGATCAAAGTATCCGCACTGACTTTTCTGATTTCCACGACGTCATCCGTCACCAGACGATGTCCTCTTTTGATCAGCTCCAATGCCGCCTCTGACTTACCGATACCGCTTTCTCCGGTGATCAGAACGCCCTCACCGTAAACATCGACCAGTACGCCATGAATGGAGATACAGGGAGCAAGCTGAACATTCAACCATCTGATGATTTCCGCCATACATGCGGAAGTCGCAGATTTTGTCATTAAAAGCGGAACCCCGTGCTTGACCGCAATCTCCCGGAACAACTCATTGGGATGCAGTTCCCTGCAGAAAACGATTCCGGGAATCGGATTGTTCAACAGTTTTTCATAGATATCTACCTGCAGTTCCTTGTCCAGCCCGTTCATATACGAGTACTCCACAAAACCCACCACCTGCAGACGGGTCGCCTCAAAATGCTGGAAATATCCCGCAAGCTGTAATGCCGGTCTGTTGATATCCGGCTGTGTGATCTTGATCTTGGAAATATCGATTTCCGGTGTCAGATTTTCCCATTTCCATTTTTCAATAACTTTTGTCAAACTGATACTTGCCATAACCCCGCTCCTTTACCCCTGTTATTTTTATCCGGACTCCTTTGCAATCACTATTTTATTATATCTTATCCCCAATATCAATCCCGCATCGGTGAAAAATTTGTCTGTGAGGAGTCATGAAAGAACTCAAAAATCTGCTCCGCAATATGTTCCGGTATCTCGGGAACCCCGCATAACTGCTCCACTTCGGCATTCTTGATCTCTTCTATGGACTTAAAATGTCTCATCAGAGCTTTCCGCCTTGCCGGACCGACTCCGGGAATTTCATCCAGCACTGATTTTACCTGTGCTTTGGAGCGCAGGGAACGATGATATTCGATCGCAAATCGGTGAGCCTCGTCCTGAATTCTGGTAATCAGCTTAAACCCTTCTGAACGGACATCGATCGGAATCTCCTGATTGTGATAATAAAGCCCTCTTGTTCTGTGGTTGTCATCCTTGACCATCCCACAAACCGGAATATCGATCTTCAATTCCTCCAGTACCTGTAATGCGATATTTACCTGCCCTTTTCCGCCGTCCATAAGCAGCAGATCCGGAAACTTTGTGAAACTGCCGAATTCCTTATCCAGCTCTTTTCGGTCCAGTTCCGCCCGCTCTTCCATCCCATGTACAAACCGCCTGGTCAACACTTCTTTCATACAGGCGTAATCATCCGGGCCGGACACCGACTGGATTTTGAATTTTCGATAATCGCTGCGCTTCGGCTTTCCTTTTTCATAAACCACCATAGATCCTACATTGGCAAAGCCGCTGATATTGGAAATATCAAAAGCCTCCATGCGATGGATGGTTTCCAGATCGAGCAGTTTGGCAATTTCGCGAACGGCGCCGATCGTACGTCCTTCTTCCCGTTTCATGCGCTCCTTATCCTGGCTCAGAACAAGTTTTGCATTCTGCATGGCAAGCTCTACTAATTTTTCCTTGCTTCCCTTCTTCGGAATGCGGATATAGACCCGGCTTCCCTTTCTGGTACTAAGCCATTTTTCCAGGATATCAATATCCCCGATCTCCTCCTGCAGCATCAGTTCTCTTGGGAGAAAAGGCGTCCCGGCATAAAACTGTTTTACAAAATCCAACAGTATCTGAGCGCTGTCATATCCTGACACATGTGTCATATAAAAATGTTCCCGCCCGATCAATTTGCCGCCCCGTACAAAAAAGACCTGTACTACGGCATCATGCTCATCCTGTGCCAGCGCAATGATGTCTTTATCTTCCCCATCGCTGTCCGTTATTTTCTGCTTCTGTGCCACGCTTTTTACACTGTTATACAGATCCCGGTAACGGATCGCCTCTTCATAAGCAAGCTGTTCCGAGGCCTCCTGCATCTTCTGCTCTAACTCCTTCAAGATCGGCTTATAATTGCCGTTTAAAAAATCTAAAGCCTGCTCAACGCGCTCCCTGTATTCTTCTTTGCTGATATAGTCCTGGCAGGGCGCAAGGCATTGTTTGATATGATAATTCAGGCAGGGACGGTCCAGACCGATATCCTTCGGCAGTTTTCGATTGCAGGTTCTAAGCTGATACAGCTTGTTCATCAGTTCGATCGTATCTTTCACCGCCGCCGCACTTGTGTAGGGCCCGAAGTATTTGGATCTGTCATTCTTCTTCCTGGAATCCATATCTCTGGAAAAAAGGATCCTCGGATAATCCTCCCCTAGTGTTACCTTGATGTACGGATAGGTCTTATCATCTTTTAACATCGTATTATACTTGGGACTATGTTCTTTGATCAGATTGTTTTCCAAAACCAGAGCTTCCAGTTCCGAATCCGTCACAATATATTCAAACCGGGCAATCTGCTCTACCATTCTATCGATCTGCGGACCGCGCCCGACAATTTTCCGAAAGTAAGAGCGCACCCTGCTATGCAGGTTGACCGCTTTCCCCACATAGATGATCGTATCATTACGATCGTGCATAATATAGACTCCCGGACTGTTCGGGAGTTTTTTCAATTCTTCGGCAATATCAAACATTCCGGTGACCGTGCCCTTCCTTTACTTTATGCGCCAAAACGGCATAAGGCAAAGCGCAGTTACCCGCTTTGCCTTTCCCATTTTTTATTCATTCGAACCGCTGTTCTTTTCCGTGTCCTCTTCAGCTTCCTGTTCCGCCTGCTCTTCCAAATGGCTCGTCTCCTGTGTCAACGTCTGCAAAAAGTCATATTGCTGTTCCTCTGTTGCCTGCGATTCGGATCCGGAATCCGGCATTAAACTGGACTGGGAAAAAAGACCGACGTTAGGAGCGGTTTCTGCATTCGCCGGAACATCTGTGTTCATTGGAGCAGTCTCATTCTTCTGGACTTTCTCATCCTTCAGGGTCTTTTCTTCTTTTTCTTCCTTCTTCGGCTCAGGCAGCCCTTTTTCCTTCCGGAAGATCTTCATGAATTCCTTGCCTGTAATGGTCTCTTTTTCAATCAGATAGGCTGCCAGCTTATCCATTAACTCCCGGTTAGCCTTCAACAGTTTTTTGGCCTGCTTATAGCTGTCGTGCAGCATCTTCATTACTTCCGTATCGATATCGGCAGCTGTGACATCCGAACAGGTAAGAGACGCTCTTCCGTCCAGATATTGACTCTCTACCGTAGCAAGACCCATTAAGCCGAATTTCTTACTCATACCGAATCTTGTGATCATATTCCGGGCAATGCTGGTGGCTTGCTCAATATCGTTCGCAGCGCCTGTCGTTACGGTATCAAATACGATCTCTTCTGCGGCGCGGCCTGCCAGAAGTCCTACCAGTCTGTCCTTAAGCTCTGCCTCCGTATCCAGGTACTTCTCTTCCTCCGGCACATGCATAACATACCCAAGCGCACCCATCGTCCGCGGCACAATGGTAATCTTTTGTACCGGTTCGGCATTCTTCTGCAGGGCGCTGACAAGCGCATGTCCGACTTCATGATAGGAAACGATCTTACGCTCCTCCATACTCATGATCCGGTCTTTTTTCTCTTTTCCTACTAGAACCTGCTCCACTGCGTCGAAAAGATCTTTCTGGCTGACATATTCCCTGCCCAGCTTCACGGCGTTAATAGCAGCCTCGTTGATCATATTGGCGAGATCGGAACCTACCGCACCCGAGGTGGCAAGCGCGATCTCATCCAAATCTACCGTTTCGTCCATCAGAACATCTTTGGAATGTACCTTAAGGATTTCCACACGACCTTTAAGGTCGGGTTTATCAACAATGATCCTTCTGTCGAAACGTCCGGGACGAAGCAGGGCCTTGTCCAGAATCTCCGGCCGGTTGGTTGCCGCCAGAATGATGATCCCCTTTTTACCGTCGAAACCGTCCATCTCGGAAAGCAGCTGATTCAAAGTCTGTTCCCGCTCTTCGTTTCCGCCGCCGTATTTGGTATCACGGCTCCTTCCGATGGCATCGATCTCATCTATGAAAACAATACAGGGTGCGTTTTTCTCCGCCTCTTTGAACAGATCGCGGACACGGGAAGCACCGACACCCACATACAGTTCAATAAAGTCCGAACCGGACAGGGAGAAAAAGGGCACATGCGCTTCTCCCGCCACTGCCTTGGCAAGAAGTGTCTTACCGGTACCGGGAGGTCCTACCAACAATGCTCCCTTCGGCAGTCTCGCACCGATCTTGGAATATTTCCCGGGATTGTGTAGAAAATCCACCACTTCCACGAGGGACTCTTTCGCCTCGTCTTCTCCCGCCACATCCTGAAAAGTGATCCCGGTCTCCTTTTGGACATATACCTTCGCATTGCTCTTTCCTACACCCATGGGACCGCCGCTTCCCATCCTGCGGAACAAAAGACTTAACAGCCCCCACATGAGCAGGATCGGCAGAACATAGTACAGCAGCACCGTAATAATGACGCTGGAGCTGTCCGCCACCTGACGTTTGAGTTCTATATTATGTTCCAGCAGACGATTCGTCAGCGTATCGTCTTCTTCCATGATGCCGGTGTAATAAGTGATGCTGCCGCCATACACCTGCATGAACGGATTTGGATTTTCATCTTCCTTAGGATAAATGATGATCTTATCGGAATCCACTTCAACACTCTGAATCTTATCCTGTTCGATCATCGCTACAAACTCATTGTAACTGATCTCCCGGTTGGAAGATCCCGTCACAAACCGCATAAACATGCTGATGCTGAATAGAGTGATCAATGCCGCAATGATCAGAATGATCAGACTCTGTCTTTTCGGATCGTTTCCGTTACCGTTTGATCCGCCCGGACCGCCTTTATTATCCTGACCTCTGTTCGGATTATTGCCTCCGTTATTATAATTACCGTCATATCGGTTAAGATTGTTATCCATCGACGAGGTATCCTCACTTTCTTTTTGTGCACATATTTATTATATGGAACCCCTTATGATAAATCAATAAGATAATTATGAATTTATGGACACAAGTATAAAACATTTCTAAATTTTTTTCACAAATTTTATCATTACCAGTAGATTTTTCCTATTGTGACATTGTATAATAAAATGGAAACAAATCGGGGTATAAGCAATTCTTCCCCGTTTTAAGTGATTTAATACTTTTCATTGCGAGAAAGGCATGGTTATCAAGATGGCAGTAAAGTATGTATTTGTGACAGGCGGTGTCGTTTCCGGACTCGGAAAAGGAATTACCGCCGCATCTTTGGGAAGATTATTAAAAGCGCGCGGTTATAAAGTGACCATGCAGAAATTCGATCCTTACATCAACATCGACCCCGGCACAATGAATCCGATCCAGCACGGGGAAGTTTTTGTTACGGAAGACGGTACGGAAACCGATCTGGATCTGGGACACTACGAAAGATTTATCGATGAAAATCTGGACAAGAATTCCAATGTCACCACCGGTAAAGTATATTGGTCCGTTCTCCAGAAAGAACGCCGCGGAGATTACGGTGGCGGTACAGTTCAGGTCATTCCCCATATCACAAACGAAATTAAGGGCAGATTTTATCGTAATTTCACAGACGAAGAGACCCGGATCGCCATCATAGAAGTAGGCGGCACCGTAGGTGATATCGAAAGCCAGCCCTTCCTGGAATCCATTCGTCAGTTCCAACACGAAGTAGGCAGAGAAAATGCGATTCTGATCCACGTTACCCTGATCCCTTATCTGAGAGCTTCACAGGAAATGAAGACCAAGCCCACACAGGCAAGCGTAAAAGAACTGCAGGGGATGGGTATTCAGCCGGATATCATCGTATGCCGCAGTGAATATCCTCTGGATCAGGCATTAAAAGATAAGATTGCTTTATTCTGTAATGTGCCGAGCAACCATGTATTGCAGAACCTGGACGTAGAGTATTTATATGAGGCGCCCCTGACTATGGAAAAAGAACAGCTGGCTCAGGTTGCCTGCGAATGTCTGAAGCTGGAATGTCCCGAACCGGACCTTACCGACTGGAAGGCGATGGTAGAATCTTTAAGGACGCCTACGGACGAAATCACGATTGCTCTGGTAGGTAAGTATACACAGCTTCACGATGCCTATATCAGCGTTGTGGAAGCCTTAAAACACGGCGGCATTTCCAACCACTGCGTTGTCAATATCAAGTGGGTCGATTCCGAAAACGTGACAGAAGAGAATGTTACGGAAATCTTAGGAGATGTGGATGGCGTTCTGGTTCCCGGCGGTTTCGGCGACAGGGGAATAGAAGGCATGATCTACTCCATCCGCTATGCCAGAGAAAATAACGTCCCCTATCTGGGACTGTGTCTCGGTATGCAGTTATCCATTGTGGAATTTGCCAGAACCGTCCTTGGATATAATGACGCTCACAGTATTGAATTAAATCCATCTACCACTCATCCCGTCATCGCATTGATGCCGGATCAGAATGATGTGGAAGATATCGGCGGTACATTGCGACTCGGCTCCTATCCCTGTATCCTGGACGAGAATTCCAAGGCATACGAGTTATACGGAGAAAAAACCATTCATGAAAGACACAGACATCGTTATGAAGTCAATAACGATTACCGCGGTGTATTAACGGAACACGGCATGAAATTATCCGGGCTTTCTCCGGACAGCCGTATTGTGGAAATGTGTGAATTACCTGAGCACCCATTCTTTGTGGCAACACAGGCGCATCCGGAACTAAAATCCAGACCTAACAGACCTCATCCGCTGTTCAGAGGATTTGTGCAGGCAGCTTTGGAATATAAAAAGAGTTGATCGGTGCGTTTCACAAAACTATATAGATTTCATCAAATAAGGCAGGAGTCTCAAAAACTGAAACTCCTGCCTTTCTTATTTCATCTGCTTAATCGGAAATTCTGTTTAATGTGAATTCATCTACAGTTCCCCAGCTTCTTGCGTTACACTTCATGCGTACGCCGATGGTAAGCGTACCGTCGGTCACTTTAATTTCTGGAATCGTAGGCTGCTGCCAATTCGCCCAGCCGGCTACCATAAAGGGTTCGGTCAACTCTTCCCCATCGACAACTGCATATAACTCCATCTCACAGTCCTCAGACACGTCACCGCCCTGTGCGTACACAAAGAGCTGATAAGTTCCCGGCTCTAAATCCGTAAAGTCCTGCTCAATGGAAAATTCCATATCGGAATCCTCTGACCAGAAGTGATATGCAACTGCACCGTCATGCGCATCATCTGCTTTCAATTGGAAATCAGTCGGATTCTTATCCCCTTCGTAAGCAACTCTCCACATGGAGGTATCGGATTCTTCAAAGCTCGGGTTCTTAACGTGGTTAAGCATCTTAACCTCCACATGACAGATAACAGCCGTACCGTCCTCAAGTGTTCCCGTGATGTCGTAAGTACCACCGACATTTACATCAATCGCAGCAATCTGCGCTTCATCCCAAGCGACAGGAACCTTCGCATTTGCCGAACGGTCATTGTAGATAACATCTATCGTTTCCGGAAGTTTAATTTCCGTACCTACATCACAGGTTGTGTAGATCTCAGGAATATAGTCAATTGCCAGTGGCGCAGTCGAACCGTATCTTAAGTATTTCCATACGTTTAAGGATGCAAGCGGATAGCCGTCAAAGTCAAACATTGCCTGATTATCCCATGAGCAGCCGCCGTAGTATAAACCGGCATCCTCCGGGTCATAGTCGGATGCATAGCTGCTTGCCCAGCCGCTTCCGAATTCTTCCCATATAGGAGAATTATTTGCGGTTGCCTCACCAACCGGGATCCATACGCCTTCCCAATAGAATACGCCGGATACACCTGCTTCATTTGCTGCCGCGCAGACATCGCGAATCATCGTGGCCTGGCTCTGAACGGTTGCACCATAACCTTCCACCAAATCATCGGTACCGACGAAACTGTTACCGGAGCCGTCACCATCTTCGGAAGTATAGCAGTAGGAAGTTTCTGCAATAATCACTTTTTTACCATATGTTTCAATAAGGTTTCTGGCAACTGCCTGCATATTTTCGTTTGTGCCATCCCAGAAAGGATAATAGGATAAACCAAAAATATCGTAATCAACGCCATAGTTTAACAGATTTAAAGCAATAACGTTTATTTTATCCGCTTCTTCAATATTCGTATAGTGCACTACGATCTGAATATCCTGTCCGTAAGTCTGTGCTATCTCCCGAACCGCCTTGCTTCCTGCTGTTAAAAGTGTCATCACCGAAGGCTGAAGCGTCTCTCCGGACATCCCGTTGTTGATCTCATTACCGATCTGTACCATTCCTACATCTACACCGGCATCCAAGATCGATGACAGACTTTCTTTTGTAAATTCATAGAGTGCGTCGCTCTTCTCCTGAACAGTCATCCCTTCCCATGCCTTAGGAGCATGCTGTCTCTTAGGATCCGCCCAGAAGTCGGAATAGTGGAAATCAATGCATACCTTCATACCGTACCGGGTTGCACGCTTTCCAAGTTCGATTGCAGTAGGGACATCATTATTACCACCGCCATATCCGTTACCGTTTTCGTCGTAGGGATCGTTCCATACACGCAGACGTATGTAATTGACTCCGGACTGCGCCAATGTCATAAAGACATCCTGTTCTTCCCCTTCATAGTTATAATATTTGACACCGCTGTTTTCCTCAACAAGTACGGAAGATGCATCCATACCACGGATAAAATCATCGGAAATATCTGCAACCGGTTCTATATAGATCTCAGATTCTTCAGGTCCATCCGGCAGCGGAAATGTGGTCACTTCACCAATATCTGCTGTCTGTGCCGAATCTTGTGTTTCTGATGAAATCTGCTCTTCTGTGGCCGGATCGGTACTGTCGGTACTGTCCGTCCCACATCCTGTCAGAGCTGTTAAACAAAGACCGGTACTGATACCTACAGCCAGTAGTTTTGTACGGAATTGCTTCAAATTTTTTCTCATTACGCTATTCTCCTTTATAGATATGATAAACTTGTTTCTCAATGATCAAAATGCGCCGAAACCGCTTTGAGATTTTCAATGATCGGCAGATGCTGCGGGCATACGCCTTCACACTGTCCGCATGCGATGCACTCCTTCGCCTTACCGAATTTGCCTGCCAGGATCTCATAATTTGTGAAGTTGACCGTCCAGCCCTTCTCTTCCAGATCCTCCCGCATGTCCTCGTTGTAGAGTGAGAAATACTGCGGAATGGCAATCTTCATTGGACAGCCTTCCGTGCAATAAGAACAGCCGGTACAGGGTACTGCGATCTGCCCATTGATGATATCCGCAACTTTGTGACAGAGCGCCTTCTCTTCTTCCGTGAGGGGCGTAAGATCTGCCATATAGCTGAGATTATCCTCCATCTGTTCCATGCTGGACATACCGGAAAGCACTACCATCACGTTGTCAAGAGACGCTGCAAAACGAATCGCCCAACTTGCTACAGACATATTCGGTTCTCGATCCTTAAATATCTTTTCTGCCTCCTCAGGTACCTGCGCCAGTGTGCCGCCTTTGACAGGCTCCATAACAATGACCGGTTTCCCGTGTTTGGCTGCCACCTCATAGCACGCTCTCGCCTGTATCCACTCGCTCTCCCAATCCAGATAGTTGATCTGCAGCTGTACAAACTCCATCTCCGGATGCTTATTCAGGATCTCATCCAAAAGCTGTGCGGAATCGTGATAGGAAAAACCGGCGTGTTTCACAAGACCTTTCTCCTTCTTCTGAAGCAGCCAGTTGAAACAATCAAACTGCTCATACTTCGGCAAACTGGAACCCTCGATGCCGTGAAGCAGATAGTAATCAAAAAATCCGGCGCCGGTCTTCTCAAGCTGAGCATTGAATATCTTATCCCGATCTTCCAGTGAGTCAAAGAATCCGGCATGAAGCTTTGTGGCAAGCGTAAAACTGTCTCTCGGATAGCGCTCTACCAGAGCGGTCTTTGCTACACCCTCGCTGGCAAACCCATTGTACATCCAGGCGGTGTCAAAATAAGTAAAGCCCTTTTCAATGAACAGATCCACCATCTTTTTTACCTGCTCGATGTCCACATCTGCGGGGTTAGTCTTGTCTAACGTCGGCATACGCATTAAACCAAAACCCAGTTTTTTCATGTTTTTATTCCTCCTTTTGCATTTTTACTTATTTTTTTTCTGCAAAAACTCCAGAAATTCCTGTTCCGGCAAAGGCTTTGAAAAATAATAACCCTGAATATAGTTTATTTTAATCTCTTCCATCTTCTCATATTGTTCTTTCGTCTCAATACCTTCCGCTACAATTGCCAGCCCCATTCCGTGAATCATGTGCATTGCCGCATCCATTACATACCTTGCTTTATCGCTGACAAAGTAAGACTGAATCATCTCCCTGTCAAATTTGACGATTTTAACCGGCATATCCACGATATAATTCAGATTCGACTGGCCTGTACCGAAATCATCTATGGAAAAATGAACGCCGTATTGAATCAAACGTTCCATATTTGCAATCAATATCTGCTTCTCATGAAGCGATGCGGATTCTGTTATTTCCAAGTTGATCCGTCTCGGAACCATTTTCCTGTCATTCATGATCTCAATATAGTTTTCCGCCAGCTTTTCATCCGCACACTGCACAACTGACAGATTCACTTCTATATACTCTATTCCATAATCATCGAGCCGATTCTCCATAAAAAACTGGCATACCTTCTCAAAAACCCGTTTACCGACCTCAATGATCATGCCGTTGCTCTCGGCTATGCCGATAAATGCTCCCGGAGGTATCAGCTTTCCATCCCGGTCAATGATTCTGACAAGCGCTTCCGCACTGGTAAAACGCTTTTTTTCAACCGAATAGATTGGCTGATAATAGACAATGACTCTATCTTCCTCCAATGCCTCCACAATCTGTTGTGTCATTTTACGTTCCGAAAGCATCTGCGAAACAATACTGCTTTCGATGGTCTGAAAGATCCCCAATTTGGTATCCCTTTTTTGGATACAAACATATTGTAACAGATTGAGCAGTTCTCTGTATGAAGATACACACCTGGGATCTTCTACATAATAAAAAAACGGTTGTCCCTGCTCTGCATCAAATTCCCCTTTTTCTGCCTGCTTCATGAACTTATTCCATGCAGCCTTCGCACTGTCCTCTTTGGAAAAGATAAGTAAAACCTCATCCTCGGTAATTTTAAATACACTGGCATCCGGAATACGTAAAAATTCATCCAATATCCTTTGGCTCCCGGCATTGCCGAAAGAAGATTCCGCATCTTGCCATGCAGCATTCTCAAAAACGATAGCTATCACATAAAAATCTTTGCTGCCACTGTATAACTGCTCTCCATATCGAGTATAAGCAATATAATTAAAAAGTCCTGTATTCCAGTCCAGATTCAACTCCGGGTTCTCGAATTGAAAGAATACCACGGCAATTCCCAGTGCGCAGGCAAAGCCCACTACCAGAAGATCCTTATTGAATACCTGAATACAGGCTGCCGCTATCCACATGCACATCCAAATCAATACCGTCCTGCGCTGTCTGTCATACAGATATGCCTTGCGCCTGAACAATTCGATCAGGTTGATCGCAATCAGTACCAACACTCCAAAATAAGTTGCATAGGTACTTGGACCATCCGTCCATGCAAGGCTTTCATCTTCGCTCACCATTATCATGATCGGCAGCACATAAATCAGCACGATCACAGCCACAGCCAAAAAAACATAAACCGCTATATTCTTTTTATAATCGGGCAAATGAAAAGAAACACTGGTCGAAACATAAACTAAAGCAAGCAACGCCACAAAAACCAAAGATGCCAGATAAGCCTTACACACAAAATTTGTGAATGACAACGGAAGCTTATCGCGGTTCACAATAGCCACAAGAGACAGAATATCTAAAGCCAGACAGAAAAAAGCCCCACAATAACAAATCTGAAATACCTTGCCGGCAATCAGTTTCACTTTTCTCTGGCGCCCATATAAAATTGCAAAAAAGGTGAGCAGCACAAGACCACAACATTGTACTTTGATGTTCATCCTTTTTCTCCTTTGTGTCTTTAATTTATAGTTCCCTTATAACTTAATAGCCAAATACCTCTGCTGCCCTTTGCATCTTCTCAATTACCTCTACTCCAAAAGGACAGTTCCTCTGACAGCTTCCGCAGGAAATACATTCCGACGCATGGTGCTCCAGAAGCTTATAATGATCCGCTACCGTTTCCGGCACCGCATTCTGTGCCAGAGACAGATTCAGATATTTATTGACATCCGCCACACTGATCCCTACGGAACATGGCGCGCAGTGTCCGCAGTACATACAGTTCCCATGGAATTTAAATTTCTCCATGCGGGACAATACGGAAGCATAGTCCCTCTCTTCCCGGGATGCCTTATCATAAGATACGATTTTTTCGATTTCTTCTATGGAATGGCAGCCGGCCATCACCGCAGCCACCGCCGGTCTGGTCAAACAATACTCAATACATTGATATTCATTAAAGGCCACGCCAAAGGGTGACAACTTGGCACTCAGCATATCTCCGCCACCGAATACTTTCATTACATCAATGGCAACATCCTCTCTTTCGCACAACTCATAAAGTGCCTTACGTTCCGGGTCCATATTGGTAAATCCGTCTTTATAATTATCAAGGTTCCACAAATCATTGCAATCCTCTCCCGGAGGCTGCATGTCATAAGCCGCATTTACGGAAAACATCAGTACGTCCACAAGCCCTGTCTCCACTGCCATACGCGCCACCTTGGGATTGTGGGAGCTAAGCCCGATAGAATGAATCCGGCCTTCTTTCTTAAGCTGCCTGCAATAGGTAATGATCTCCCCGTCAAAAACTTCATGAAAATCACTTTCACTGTCTACATAGTGAATCATGCCGACATCCAGATAATCGGTGCCGATACGCCGTAACTGATCCTCAAAACCATCCTGCGTTTTCTGAAGATCTCTGGTGCGGAGATACTGCCCGTTTTCCCATACGGAACAAATATGACCCTGCAATACGATCTCATTTCTTCTCCCTGCGATCGCTGCGCCCAGATTGTCCCGAAATTCCGGATTGGGCGTATACATATCGATGAAGTTGATTCCCAGTTCCAAAGCTCTATGAAGCATGGCTGTAAACTCATCTCGCGATTTTCCCACGAAGCCCTCACAACCAAGGGCTATTTCACTGACTTTTGTATGATCACATCTTTTTAATTCCCGGTACTGCATAAGTTCCTCCCTTTCATTTGAACAAGGTGTAAATCAATTACTTTTTTCTGTC
Organism: Lachnospiraceae bacterium; assembly: GCA_022510585.1. Lineage (GTDB taxonomy): Bacteria > Bacillota > Clostridia > Lachnospirales > Lachnospiraceae > UBA3282. The sequence continues at coordinate 1,097 of JAFLTF010000028.1, read as the reverse complement.
AGATATATAGATTGGTGTAAATACTCTAAATTTTCCCGCATAAACAAGAAATAGCTATATCCGCCCGCCTGAAATACATTATGAAACGCAGCCCAAACAAAAACGGATGTCATTCTCATGATCAGGATCCTAATCACCCTATCAATGGCATGCACTTTAAAATGACTTAAGGTATAGGACTGAAACATAATATGCCGCAATTCATCGTGCATCATCTGATTACAAATGCCTCTCAGCGCTCGAGAGCCCGTACAATTAAATATAGCATTATAATATGTTAGGGCAATGATTTCGGCAGTTACAAGAACCGTAATCTCACATTTCAAGCCTCCTAATTGCCGAAGTTTCCGGAAAGCAGTGTCCAGAAAAGATTTTTCTGCGACATCGATCTGATAATGATCCATGTACTGTTTCAAATATGCGGAGTGCTGGTTTTCTTCCTTAATAAACAGCATCATGGCTTCCCGACAGTCCGTTTCACCACTTTTCTCAATGAACTTCTCGACCGTTTTCATCAGATAACTACCGTCGGAGCCTTCGCCTTTTTGGAACGCCTGTATGGAAGGAAAAAGCATATCCATTACTTTCTGAGACAATCCTTTCTCACGGGAAAAATCCAATGCAAGTCTATGCTTGTCATTCTTTTTAAAATACCGTATCCAGTCTTTGTAAGTAAATTGATTCATCTTTGAATTTGTAAACTTGATCATGATGATAACCATGCCTTTCTGATTTGTACAATACTTCCTTTATCAGTATCTTGCAAAATAACACCCTTCCGCCCACACTGATAAAAGCCATATACGATTATTTTAAATCGCATATGGCTTTTAATCAATAGTTTTTAGCTTTTTCTGTTATCTTACTACAACCTTATAGGTTACCTGTGTATTCTTCACATTACCTGCCTGATCGCGATAACGAACCATAAATTTCAGATTCCAGGTCTTACCGGACTTCAGGATGGCTTTGCCCTGATCGAATATGGACAAACGATACGTCTGAGTTTCCCAATCGAAATCCCTCTGCTCAAAGTCATCTATATAGTTAAGCAGTCTCACATCTTCGATTTCCACATTCTTTTGTTTCAGCTTCGC
>JAFLTF010000027.1:11525-26596 GCA_022510585.1 Lachnospiraceae bacterium | reverse complement strand
CGGCTGGAGGAGAGAGTAACCAGGCAGGTGGGATTCTGGGAGATACAAATGTTTATTATAAAGAAGATGCGTATATTATCATATCGTGTTGTTACAATGTTGGCAGAGTAGTACTAAGTGAGACGACTTTCAGCAAAAGCGGAGGAATAGGAATAGCAACAAAAGATTGCATAGGAACACAAATACTTTCAAAGGATAACTATTACATAGAAGGGGAATATCAAACACCTGCTACATATGCATATGGGGCAAATCTTCCTGCCACCGCCTGCACAGAAAGCCAAATGGCACAAACATCTACATACAAGAACTGGGATTTCACGGAAACATGGAAAAAAGGCAGCCGTAAATACGCCTTTCCGATCCTGAGGGATGTTGGAGAAAATTATCTCACATATGGCTATGGCGGACTTGGGCAGGATACGGTATTTGGAGAATATATTCTGCAGGCTGTGAACAGTGAGACCGGAATCGGTGTCAAAAGGGCAATTATCAGTTATCAAGATCAGACTGTTACTTCCAATGAGAACGGCATTATCAGTATTCTTGCATCGAGTCCTGATTTGGGAGCGGTATCCATTGTCGCTGATCACTATCACGACTGGTCGGGGGATGTTAAGCTGCAATCCGGCGAAGTGACTGCTGTTGAAGTGAGACCAAAGAAAGACGTTAACATCTCCAGAGTTTCCGCCAATGGTAGTACCCATATGGAAACCGGCAAAACAACAATTGAAGGCGATACGTCTAATGCAGTGGATGTTGATTTACCTATTAAGGTCGATCTTAAGTTTAAGGCTTCAGAGGATAAAGAAACAGGAAATAATGGTGCAAGTATCAGCGATGCCATACCGGTCAAGGTTTCATGGGAAGGTGATACTAAGGTAAAGATCAGTATTGGCAGTGAGACGAAGTCTCAGGATGAATATAAATATACTAAAAATTTATTTGGGAAATGGAATAATCTGTCATCGGATGAAGTCTTGAAAGAGATGGGTAAGTCTGATATTAAAAAGATGTCTGGCAAACTGGGTACAAATTCAGTTAAAATGTATCTTCTGGGCTATATGGAGATAGATTTTTCCAGTGGAAGTCCCAAGGTAGTAGAGTCCGGTGCGGTATTGGGTGCCGAGGGGGAAGGCTCCATTAAATACAGACCTACATGGGCCGGTACTGTTGCGTATGGGGAACTGAAGTTAAAAGTCGGAGGAGAGGGAAAGCTACAAATAACTTTCGATGAATCGTTAGGATACTTTGACTTTTCAGGGGAACTAAAAGCGGAAATAAAAGTAACGGCCGCTGTAGGAATCGGTTATGAATTTGCAAAAGGTGAAGTGGGTGCGGAAGGAAGCCTAACGGGTAAGGTAGGTATAAAGAGGAACTGGAACATAAAGAATGATATGGAATTAAAGCTCAAGGTAGTTCCATATGCTTTACTGAAAATAGGATTCTTTAATATTAAAACTGATTTTGACGGATGGGAATGGAAATGGCCAGAAACGAGTACTTTAAGCAATGATACAGGTGGCATCAGAATACCTATTGAAGCATATTCCCTTATAGATCGTGATTACCTTGCAAGCGGCGCACAGAATACGGTGCTTTTTGCTACTCCTTCACAGAGCGCAAGAGCAAGCATAACAAGTCTTGACGTAGACAATGTTTATCCGGAGGGAGAACCGCAGATCTGCAGCATGACAGACGGCACACAGGTTGCGGTCTGGGTTGCGGATGACGGCAGCAAGGAATCGGCTGACCGTACGACCCTTTATTATGCTGTTATTAAAGATGATGTCCTAACTTCTTACGGACCGGTATATGAAACCGGACGCGGGGATTACAGTCCCAGACTGTTAGCCAAAGGGGACAGCGTCTACCTGGCATGGATGAATGCGGATAACACATACGGTGACAACGTTGATTTTAATGAGTACTACAAACATATCAGTTTGTATTTGTCGGTTTTCGACGGTACATCGTTTAGTGACCCGGTCAAAGTAACAGCAGACGGGAATCATCTCCCTATGCTGGCGGATTTGTCTTCCGACGGCAACGGAGTAGTGGTTACATGGGTTGAAAACAGTGAAGATGACGCCTTTTTCGTCAAGGGAAGCAATGCGATATACAGCAGACATTACGCAGCAGGCACTTTGGAAGAAACAAAAGTAATTGCCGAAGGGCTTCCTTATATCTACAGCATGGACAGTGGCTATGTAAATGGTACATACGCTGTTGTTTGGAGTCAGGATACGGATGGGGACTTGACTACCGGTGCGGATTCCGAATTGTATATGAGTCATGGAGGGACAGTAACACGGCTGACAGACAATGCTTTTGAAGATATCAATGTACGGATTTCCGCTGATGATCTGTATTGGTGTTCGGATGGCATTATCAGAAGAATGCCTGGATTGGAGAAAACTTTATCGGAGAGCATTGGCATTGCCTGTGATGATGCATTCGATGTCCTGCAGGGTGAGATGGGTAAGGCTGTCATATGGCTGGAAAAAGATGGCTTTGTTACTACACCGATGATCTCATATGAGAAGGGAGATGCTTTTACAAGGCCTATCCCGTTAGGAGACTTTGGATCCGTAAATATCGGCGGATATCATGCCGTATATGAAGATGATGGGACCATCACTCTTTTCCATGATGTAAAGGAAGTATACGAGGACTGGACCGAAACGCCCTATGGGCAGACAAATATGCGGTATACCGTCGGACTGTCTCCTTCAGATATACTGGTAGATGATTATCTGTATTATGATGCAGCGGCTACTGAACCGGGGCAGACATTGACTTTCTCTACGGATGTTGCGAATTATACCGGAAGTCAGATCAATATGCTTCATCTGACCTTACAAGCGGATGGGGAAGTACTAAAAGAAGAGGACCTCACGGTGGAACTCCCGGTAGGCGGAACGGAGACGATCGGTGTAGACTATGTGCTTCCGCAGGGATTTGCCATGGGAACTTATACGCTGACAGTCACGGCCGCGGGCGTAGAGGAGAATGATCTCTCCAATAATCAGGCTTCTGCGCAGGTGGGTTATGGAAATTTGGCATTGGAAGACTGTGATATCGAAGAGAAAAGTGACGGAAGTGTCATAATTTCCGGAAATGTTGTCAATAACGGATATAAGGCCGTCAACGGTAAAACTCTGTATATAAGAATCGACGGACAGGATGGGGAAGTTATTGGGCAGATTGCTCCTGTTTCCCTGGCTGTCAATGAGAGTCAGCCATTTACCTTTACCGTAGAGGAAAGTTATATAGATTTTGAATATGCATATGATACCAGGTATTTCTATCTTTCCATAGAAGGAGACGAGTTAGAGACCGATTTTTCAGATAATTCCGAGTATCTTGTATTACAACCGATTCTGGCTGAGAGCGTCGATTTGGAAGATGATTTCCAGATGACTCTCGGAGAGAACCATAAACTGACCGTTTCGGTAATGCCGCAGAATGCATATGCGGGCTGCCTGTTCACATCTTCCAATCTTTCGGTTGCAGCAGTGGATGCAGAAGGGACGATTATCGCATATGGAGTGGGAGAGACAGTGATTACCGCCGTAACGGCAGACGGAAAGGCAACGGATAGCTGTACGGTAACGGTAACTGCCGCAGACGATGAAGAAAGTCTCGTGGTATACAGCATGAGTGACACTATGGTTTCTCTATCGGTGGATGAAGAACTAACCCTGCAGATATATGCGCAGGGAGAAGAAGGAGAGGAGATAGAGCCTATTGCGGTTACATGGAAGAGTATCAACGAAGAAATAGTTACCGTAGAGGACAACAATATTGACCCCGGTACAAATGATGATGGGGACTATGTGATAGCCGAAGGAAGGATAAAGGCATTAGGGGAAGGAAGCTCGGTTATTATTGCAAATATCGGGGAGTACGAAGTAGTTTCCTGTGTTGTGACGGTGACAGATGATTCCATTAAAGCAGTTATTTTGGAAAAGACTGTCTACGAGATGAATAAGGGAGAAACATTGCAACTTGTGTGGGAAAGTAAGCCCGCCGGAGCACAAGCTTCCGATTTTACTTTTACCTCGTCAGAAGAAGCAATAGTTAAGGTGGATGCTGAAGGAAAAGTCTATGCCTTAGAGCAAGGAAATGCCAAAGTTGAAATAAGTTATACTGCCAAAGACGGTACTCAGAAAATCATGGCGTCTTGTATCATTGAAGTGACAGATCCCGAATCAACGGTTTATGATTTGAGGTTTGATACAAATGGCGGAAGCGTATTGTCGGACAGTATTGCATATCAGTCAGGAAAAGCGGGATACGCGTTTGTTTTTCCTGAGACGCCTACCAGACCGGGATATGTATTTGTCGGATGGAATGATATGCAGGATGGCAGCGGAGCTTCCTACAGTGTCAGTGAAACCCTGATTGCAGGTGAAAATGTTTTAGAGGACTTAACACTGTATGCAGTATGGCTGGCTGCAAGTGACGGGCTGTGGGCAGCTCCTATCGAAGATCAGGTTTATACCGGAAGCAAGCTGAAACCTAAAGCAGCGGTTTATAATGGTACGGTTCTTTTGACAGAAGGTAAAGATTATACGCTGTCTTATAAGAATAATACAAATGTAGCCGGTGCTTCAGATGGTAAGAAAGCCCTCAGTATTGTGGTCAAAGGAAAAGGAAATTATACAGGAAGCCAGACCATTTACTTTAATATTCTTCCAAGGAATATCGGAAGCAGTGATGGGATTGAGTCGGATGCCATTTATCTGAAGGCAAACGGCAAGGTGCAGAAGTCGGTACCCGTTATCAAATACAATGGGAAAAAGCTTACGAATAAAAAGAATTTCCAGCTAGAGTACCCTGATTTAGAAGATAGTCCTAATGCTTATAAAGAAGTGGGTGAGTATCGAATCAAAGTTATAGGTATTGGTAATTATACGGGTGAACGGATTGTTACGGTTTCCATTACCTCGGGTAACCTAATCAGTAAGGCCTCCGTTGCCAAGATTAAGAATCAAGCATATACCGGGGAAGCCATAGAACCCCAGATGACAGTCAAATACGGTAAGACTGAGCTTACCCTTGGAACGGATTATACTGTCAAATATGAAAACAATAAGGAGATTATCAAGGCAACGGCAATAATAACTGGCCAGGGGGCATATGCCGGAGTGAAAAAAGTGTCATTTACCATTACCGGTGGCAGCATCAAGAAGGCAAAAGTAACGGGAATTCCTAAATCTTTGGTATATACGGGAGAAGCCCTTACGGTTGATTCACAATCCTGGGGGACAGTACCTGTCTTGACCATAGTTGTGAATGGGGAGACAAAAGTTCTGACGGAAGGAAAAGATTATACCATAAGTTATCAAAAGAATAACGGCGCAGGAACGGCCTCAATAATATTTACCGGAATTAACGGTTACAGCGGTACGTTAAAGAAAACTTTTAAAATAACTGCATATGACATAAATCAGGATGCAGAGGTAAAGGTGAGCGCAGTTCTGAATAATAATGGTGAAATACTCTATACTAAAGGCGGCAGCAAACCACAGCCAACCGTAACTTTCGGGAATGTTATTCTGAAAGAAAAGACGGATTATACACTGAGTTATAAGAACAATAAGGCTATAAATGACGGAACGAATCCTAATAAAGTTCCTACTGTTACGATTAAAGGTAAGGGTAATTTTAAAGGGAGTATAAACCTTTCTTACACGATAGTGCAGCAGGATTTGGGAGTGCTTTCTATAGATGCACTTGATAAAGTTTATCAGGCAAAGAAAAATGCGTATAAGTCGACACCTAAGATTACCGATCTTGACGGCAAGGTATTAAAGACAGGAATGGATTATGAGAAGGATTTTGTTTATACGTATAAGTATGACACTGCTCTAAAGGATGAAAATGGAACTCATCGCGATGCCGGAGAGGTAGTAGGGGTAGATGATATTATTCCGGAAGGAACTGTATTGGAAATTGAAGTAACCGGTAAAGGAAATTACAAAGGCAGTCTGAAAGGCGAGTATCGCATAGTGCAGCAAAGTGTCAGCGGTGCCAAGGTCACCATTCCTACTCAGGAGTATACCGGTAAAGCGATTAAACCGGATAAGGATGTATTGATAGTAAAGGTTGGAAAAGTAGAACTCGGAGAAGATGATTATGAAATAGTAAACTATGATAATAATGTCAACAAAGGTAAAGCCAGTATAACGATTAAGGGAGTTGGTAATTACGGAGGAAGTAAGACCGTAAAATTTACAATCAAAGCTAAAGGCTTTTTGTGGTGGTAATTATAAGCAGTTTCAGAGTATTGTCAGCTCCAAATTATCTACTCGATAATAATAAAGATGTAGATAAGTCAATAATGAAGTATTTTTATTGGTAATGCAATAATAAAGAGGGTGTCCCCAAAGTCATGAACTGACTTGAGGGATGCTCTCTTGATAAAACAGAATAAGCATCTAAACCACTTTTGGTTTAGGTGTAATTTTTTTAAGGAAAAAAGTTCGTGAGGGACTATAGTCAGTTGCATTTTTTCCGGCAGAAACAGGTGAGATCGGTACAGAAATTGCAAAGCAACTTTATAAAGAAAAGATACTAACTGCACACCAAATGCGTAACAGAAAACCGCTGGAAGGCAAAAGCTATTTATGGAACAATGGCACAGTCAGAAATATCCTGAACAACAGGTTTTATCTTGGGAAAATGAGTTGTGGCAAGAGCATAAGAAAGAGTGTAGGAAGCCATGCAGGAATATCTGTTACCAAAGAGGACGGCAAGGTAATACCACATCATCATACAGTGCTTATTTCGGAGGAAACTTTTGAAATGGTGTCCCGTTTTAAGGCAGGACAATATTCCAAACGAATTGGAAAGAGGCATCCGCTTGTAGGGAAGTTATTCTGTGGTAGCTACGGTTATGCCATGAACTATAAAAGAGCCAATAAGAATACTAATGTTAACTATTTCTGATGCAGGAAACATTCAATTCTGAAAATACCGGAATGCAGCACCTATTATAATGATGCTATACCTCAGGAACTGGTGCTTTCCATGATAAACAAGAAACTCATGCTGCGGGAAAATGCAGGCAGACAGGAGAAAAATCTAGTGTCTTTTTATCAGTTACGAATTTCTGGTTTAAAGAAGAAATTAGGTGATTTGGAAAAGCAGCAGAAGTAGATACAGACTGAAAATGGCGCGTTATATGAGAAATATGTGTTAGAGAAAGGAGCACCGGATGAATATAGGGGAAAAGCTGAGAACCTTGCGGAGCAGATAGCCTTTTTATCTGTTGAAATAAAGAAACGGCAGGAAGAACTTGGTTTTATAGAGGATGAAAACCGGAAGATTGATGAGGATATGAAGAAGATCATACGATATTCCTATATGGAAGAACTTACGGAGGAATTGCTGGACGCTTTTGTTAAGAAGATGTATGTTTATAAGGACAAAAGTATGGTGATTGAGTGGAATTTTGCAGATGGGTGCAGGATGTGATGAGATGACAGTAATAATCTATAATGATTATTTATGAAAATTATTGGGAAATATCGAATGTATTCCTATATTTGAAACAACAGTTGATTTTAGGATTAACAAGGGGGGAGGTATCGGCCTGCGGCAAAGATTTATAGAAATTAACATAACATCGTTTTTCCAACTTAGTACTAATTTGACATAATTCTAACGAATTGATGCGGTTTTATAACCTCAAAAACTGAAAAAATTTGTGATATTAACTTGATATAAGAAGGTAAGTGGAGTTGAATATTAATGTGGTGTTGATGAGGACGTAATGGGGGATGGTTGTTGATATGAGTTGTAATGGATTTGATTATTCTTATATTTTGGCAAAAATTGTAGATTTTTAGGCAAAAACGGAAAATTGCATAACAATAATAAGTAGTATAATATAACAAAAAGGGGATTTCAAAAATTTATTTTGGGTTCCTTTTTGTTTTTTTGTTAGTGCCTACATAGTATCTATTAACAAAACTTTGTTCTTGTATACTACATCATTGATTTTCGACATTAACACTGAAGGTTATTGGTGCATAAGTTGTAAAAACCTATAGATTATATCGTAAGAGTTTTAGCAAGAATAGATTTTCTGATTATTAGTAGAATTAGAGGAATGATGTACAAGTGTTTAATATGACGAAGTAGCGACGGTTGAAATAATATCTGAGTCCGATGTGAATCTTATTAAAACGAAGCAAAATATTTACATGGCATTTAAATCTAACAATTACAGCCAAAGGTAAAATACGATTTGGAAATGAAATCTCTATATTTAGCAAGATATACCAATGTTAAGGCGGTTCATAAGTGACGAACATACAATTATTTTAGTTAAGCTTAAAGCGGAACTTGATGATAAATAGTCGATGCTGTTTAGGGAAGATGACTGTGGTCACGAACAGGTAGTGAGACAAAAATGTAAGTAGGAATGTAATTTAATAGTAATTTATACAAAAGTAAAGGAGAATAGTGTGAAAGAAAGCAGAATTTTCATTACTTTGTGTCGCCAGTCGAAGGAGGCGGAATGGAGATTAATATGGATAAACTTTTAGCAAATTCATTTGAAGAAGTATACAAAATAGTATTGGAGATAAAACAAGAACATTTTAAGAACACAGAAATGTGGTTTCGAGGTCAAGGTTTAAATACATATCTATTAAAACCTTCGCTATTCAGAACTAAAAATGGTGTTAAAAAGGAGAGAGAGTTATTTTATGAGTATGTAAGATTAGCAACTGGGATTGGCTTAACTAGAAATAATGATTGGGAAAACTTAATAGATATGCAGCACTATGGTGTTCCAACAAGACTCTTGGATTGGACGAGTAATTTGGGTATTGCACTATATTTTGCAACGACTTCTTCAATAAATGATTTTCCCATGAGTTTATATATAATGGATCCTTTAGGATTAAATGAATTATCAATGAAAAATGAAATACCGATATTGACAAATAAAACGGTGGAATTATCCTATATTGATAATTATATTAATAGAAAGCCATTTCCAGCACGATATCCGATAGCGGTAAAATGTGACAATATAAATAGTAGAGTGAAAGCACAAAGTGGAATGTTTACTATTCATGGAGATGAGGATAATGATGAAGAAATTGATATTATTACTTCGTTATTGGACAAGAAAAGTTATATATATAAAATAGAAATATCTTATAAAGCACATAGTTCTATAAAAGAATATTTAGATATTACTGGAATAAATGATTATACTATTTTTCCTGATATTCAAGGTATTGCACGACATTTAAGTGGTATTTTATATTCATGAGTTTGCGTCAAATTGGGTTACTACTTATCTTTGAAGAAATCTAAGTAAATATATAGATTATTTTTACGTGGAGGAGTAGAGAAGTGTTTTCAAATAATAATAATAAATGGGAAGCAGATGCTGGAAATCTTTCAGATTTTACTAGATTTGATGCATTTGTTTATCGTAATGGCTCTGTTAAGTCTTTTCTTGAAGATAGCGGAAAAACTTTTGTAATAGCTGCCAAAGGTGTAGGTAAAACGTTGCTTTTATCATATAAAAGATACTTACTTGAAAAAAAATATTCACAAGACAATGATTCAATTTCTTTAACGTTTATACCCAACAATCACCCGTATATATCTTTTGTTGAAAGTATAAAAACGACTCTTTCAAATGAACATTTAAGTGTGTTACAAAGTTGGGAGTATTGCAAAAAATTGTGGGTGTTGATTATTGAATTATGTGTGATTTCTTATTCAAATATCGATATTGATCCATTGCTTGATGGTTTGCCGGATCGAGCGCAACGACATAGAAATTATGTAGATGGATTAATTCGTAATGCTAATTCTATTGAGTATATTTTTAACGAAATTATATCACTTAATGAATCCACCTTAACTAAGTTGGTAGAAGATATATCAAATTATATTAGTAACTGCTTTACTCGAATCAATCATGGAATTGTTATATTTCTTGATCGTTTTGACAATGCTTTAGAAACTTCTCATGACGAAATATGGACTCCAATACAGGTGGGATTATTAGAAGCAGCTTGGGATGTAATGCGTAGCAATCGTCACATAAAGATATATCTATCTATAAGGCAAGAGGCATATGCGGCACATACATCGCGAAATGCAAATGCGATTTCAACATCTGTCATAAAAATCGAATATACAAGGGCAGAATTAAAGGAATTGGTTAATCATTTAGTTCAATTCTATGAAGGTTATCCTACTCTGGAGAAGTTTTTAGGTTTTGAAAGTTTTCCTAATACTGTTACATTTATGGATGAAAATGTATTTGACTTTATGTTTCGATATTCAATAGGTCGTCCACGCGACTTTGTACAATTTTGTGGGGAACTTTCTATGTGCAAAGATAGTTTTACTGATTTATCTACTAAGAGAATGAAACTGAAAGAGAAAGTTAGAACAGTTTCTTCCGATACTATTATTAATAGCTTATTTGATGAACTTAGAATGTTAATGAAATGCTTAAAGTCATTAGAATGTTTTAAGGACTTTTTAATACATTTAAGACATAACGTATTAACTTATGGCGAATTAATGAGTATATGTAGAGAATATAATAAAGGAAGTTGTATAAACGATTGCAAAAATTGTTCATCAGAGAAACATCCATTTTGTGATTTGTTTAATATGGGATTATTAGGAACCGTAGAAAGGCCCACAACTGGTATTGATGTAGTGCAAAAATTCAAAACACCGTATGAAGATTTTACAAATGGACTACGGGGGGATGTGGATTTCTTTTTAGTTCATCCTGCATTAAGAGAATATATTAATACATTACATAAATCTTCATCACTTAATGCTAAATATGAGTTATACATAGGGATTCTGGTTGGTTCTGATTTGCCGTGGACTGATAAAAATACTGAATTATACTACATAAATAAATTAATAAATGAAATTAAGAATAAAGAAATGCATGCTTTTTTTGTTTCAATATTAGAAAAATCTCTTAAAACTGCAAGTTTTTCTTTTCCCACAGAGGTTTATAATAGAATTAATGAAAATAATTCACTTTATGAAAAACGAATAATCGACTCACTTATACAATATTTTGATAAAAGGAAGTTAGCAATGCCAAAACCTATTACTATTTTTGTCAGTTACGCTTATGATAACGAAGAACATAAAGAAAAAGTTGAAAGTTTTGTTGAAATGTTATTACAAATGGGGTTTGATGCTAAAATGGATTCTATGCTTAAAAGTGAATATCCAGATATTGACCAGATGATGATATATGGACTAAACTGCGATAAAATAGTCATTGTATTATCACCTGAATATAAAAGAAAAGCTGATAATAATATTGGTGGTGTGTGGAAAGAATTTAAAATGATTGCTGATGATTTGGAGAAAAATCCTCGTAAATATATTTTTGTAAGCTTTGATTCATTTAGTGAGGAATTGAAAGAAAAAATTTCCCCAAAACGCATAGGTAACAGATGGGTTGTTGATTTAAAAAAGGGAAAAATAGATAATTATAATGAACTTATAGCCTTTATTAAAGAAGAGAAAGAGTACCCATTTAGTAAACCGAATTCAACTACAGTAGCGGTTGTTCCTAAAAAAATAAAACCGTTTAATTAAAATAATTTAATTGAATTTTAACTGGTATTTGATGCGTTGACAAGGATGTAATTCAAAGAAAGTTTAGCATAAATTTTATAGATTGGGCTAAACTTTTTTATTGTATGGCAATCTTTTAATAAACCATCGGCTAAGCCGGTAGTTATGATTTAACAATACCAAAAATTATTGCAATTTAATGTCGTATCATGTAAACTTATTTCAACAAATGAGTCTTCCCCATGCGTGTGGTCTATGATATATTTATATGAGTGATTATCATGGGAAAAGGACATTCACATACATCGCTGAAGCACCGAAAGCGGAGTGGCGAAGAAATGCCTACAATTAAAAAGTCAATTATGAGATGGCTGATTATTTACAAGATATTAAAAAATATATAGAAAAATATAAGAGTCTTCCCCAAAAAGAAGCCAAACAGCAGGCAAAGAAAAATCTGATAGATGCCGGCATTATTGATGACCAGGGGAATCTGATTGGATTTTATTCAGATATGTGTCCGTAATCCAAACTGTATTAAGAGATATTTTGCACCAAAGGAATTTAATGGTGATTTTGCAAGAATTTAGTAATGGGAGCCGTAAGGCTCCTTTTTCACGAACCAAAGGAGCCGGTCAAAGTGATTCATATTGCCATCTGTGATGATGAACCAATTTTTTTAAAGTCTTTTCAAAGCAAACTGGAAGAAAAACTCAAGGAACTGAAGATAGATGCTATAGTTAAAAACTATAACAACGGAAGAGAATTCCTGAAGGAAATGTCTGATTTTGATGCGGTCTTTCTGGATATAGATATGCCGGAAATAAGCGGCATGGAAATCGCACTATCTATCAATCAAAATCATCCGGTACCGATTTTATTTCTTACGGCGCACGATGAATTGGTGTATTCTTCTATTCAATTTCACCCCTTTCGATTCATCAGAAAGGCATATATAGATTCTGAACTGGGTGAGGCCGTGAGCGCTCTGAGTGAACACATCAAGGTACAATTCCAGAATCATTCGGTAGACCTGCACACATCGGAAGGTAATGTGACGCTGTGTATAAGGAACATTGTATTTGCCGAAATATATGGACATTGGATAAAGATCCATACAACGGATGGTAAAGTTTATGAATGCTACGGAAGTTTATCAGCTTATGAAAAACAGTGGGAAGAATTTAGCTTTGCGAGGACGCATAAAAGTTATCTGGTCAATTGCCGATATATCTATTCGATTCAGAAGGATACGGTAATTCTGGACAGTGGTGAAAAAATCCTGCTTAGCCGGAATAAGGCTAAAACCGTAAGGGAAAAATTCGAAGTGATGATGAGGAGCATGTAATGGGAGAAAATTACGTGGAATGGCTTGCGTCATTGGCGGACTGTTTCATTGTTGTGCGATTTTTGAATCGTTGGCTGCCATTTCGATATAAAAACTACAAAAGGATTGCAGCAGGTATATTATTTGTCCTGTTAGCGGTTGATAATATTGTTCTCAGTCAGAAAGATGGAGCGGAAAATCTCTCTATCCTTATCATGTTGATTCTGATTTTGCTATATTCTTTTATCTTCCAGAGCGGAAGAATCTATGAAAAATTATTGGAAATTCTGATTCCTGCGCTAACATTGTTTCCGATCAATGGAATCATTTTATACGCCGTTTCTGTCATTACACAGGAAAATGTCAGTGCGCTGCGGAGCTATGGCGGGGAACTGAGGATATTAGTATTGTTGTTTAGTAAGTTTGCATTTTTTATCGTTTGTGAGATGCTCCTTAAGATGAAGAGAAAAGAGACCACTTCTCTTACCGGCTTTCAGTGGCTGTTTCAACTTCTGTGTTTTATCATCTCTTTTTATATTGCCAATATGATCTGGAGGATATCGAAACAGGAGTCTGTAGAAAATTATTCTATTTTGCTTGCGTTTCTTTTGATAGCTTTATTGAACCTATTGTTGTTTATTCTTCTAGACCGGATGGAAAATGGCAGTCGCCTGCGGGAGCAGTATAACCTGGCCAGAATGAACCTTGCAATACAGAAACAATTTGTCCTGAATGCGCAAAAACACTATCAGGAGACAAGGATTCTTCATCATGATATGAAGCATTATTTCATGACGGCAGCAGGTCTTATTTCAGATGGAAATCCGGAGGAGGCAAAGCGTTATCTGGAAACAGTCATGCAGAAAAAGCTGCCTTTGGGAACCGCTGGGGTTCAGACAGGGGTTGTTGCTGTGGATTCAGTAATCAATGCGAAGTTTTCCGCTTGCCGGGAGAATGGAATTGCCGTAAAAGCTCTATTGAATACAGAGTTTCAGGAAATCGATGAAATGGATATGAGTATACTGCTTTCGAATCTACTGGATAATGCCATGAACGGATGTAAGGATTGCGACGAACCTGCCATCGATCTGGAAATTACGAGAAAAAAGTCCTATCTTCAGATTGTCTTAAGAAACAGTATCCGGGATTCCGTGTTAGCGAATAACCCGGACTTAAAAACAACGAAGTTTGATCAAAATGTCCATGGATACGGGATTGCATCCATACATGAAATATGCGGCAAATATGACGGCACAGTGAATTTTCGTGAGGAAGACGGAATGTTTATCGCCGAAATATGGCTGCATATTGAAGGAGCGACTCCGGTGAAACAAGAGACCGAATAATTTTTTATACCGTTTATGCTGTATAAGTTCCGTTGGTGTTATGCACATAGTTTCTGAAAATAAAATCAGCTATGATATGACTAAAGCAGATGATTTTCTGCATACGACGATTAGTCATAAATAGCTGATTTTTTAGTGTAAGGGGAATGCAATGAGAAAAACCGGATTATACCTGATCACAATTGTATATACGATCATATGTATGATTTATCTTACAGGGTGCAGTTCTCAAATGGAAAAGGATATTGCCGGTGTGGAGGCCCCTGCTCCTGCCACTGGGAATTCTGCAGTATCAACGGATAATGAAAAGGAACCGTTTCAGATAGATTTTTTCCCAAACCGGACAAACCTTACAGAATATCAAAGCCGATATGAGGATGAGATAAAGAGAATAAAAGAAACAAAAGACGGCAGTTTCGAAAAAGTAGAATTTGAAGACTGCGAATTTGAGTCAATTCAGAGTGTCGAATCCGTAGGCATCTACAGGCTATATTCAGAAGAGATGAGTGCAGAGGAAAGCATAGAAACCATCCAAGACTGGCTGAAAGAAATTGGCTGTGAGGAGATGGATCTTGAAACAGAATTACGGGATGCAGGCGGGCAATATGAAAGAAGCAGCGGACAATATCCCTATGATTATCCGGCGGTATTTGATTACTATCCCGCCTTCGATTCAGGGAAAGGCTTTTTTATTAATACAAATCAATGTTATATCCAGATGGGAAGCGACGGCATTTACTCCATGAGTGACGGGACGATTACGGACTTCCTGAATTTAGACAGTCTGGCAGCAA
>JAFLTF010000027.1:0-11425 GCA_022510585.1 Lachnospiraceae bacterium | reverse complement strand
TCCATGAGTGACGGGACGATTACGGACTTCCTGAATTTAGACAGTCTGGCAGCAATGGATGCTTTGGGAATCAATGAAGAAAATATAGTAGATAAAGGAATGGTTTCGCAGACTGGCGGCGATGTATGGGAATTGGCCGATGGAGAAATGTCAATATCCGATGCTGCAAACATGGTCAAATTGTATTTTGAGGCCGGGACACCGCGGCAGAATCCAAAGGGTATTTCGGTGGATATACCCGAAGTGGAAGTGTTTGCATTAAATGATAAGTATGGTTATTCTTTTGAAGTTCGTAGAGTTTATAACGGTTTGCCGTTTGCATATACAGGGACAGGTTCAAGAACTTATTATAGTCCTGATTATGAGATCGTTGAGGATGCCAAAACGGCTTATGTGATCAGTCATGATCAAGTGGCCGCCTACACAGGATATTCGGAGGCGGAACAGATAAAAGCATTGATAGATGCACAGACCGATATTATTGGGTTAATAGATGCCGCCTCATTATTGAATGGGTTCCTGGCAGCTAACGTGAGGCTTACCGTGCATCAGGTAAGTTTGGTCTATTGTACATGCGTGGAAGCAACAGGGGAAAAAATCGTATATCCCTGCTGGCAGTTTGATGGTGTTAATCAGACGAACGATCAATCTATGAGATTTTATATCAATGTACTTTCAGGGGATATTTATTACTACTCCTATGTGGAGGGATGAGATGTATTGCATGATAAGTGAAATAAAAAAGAGTTTATATATTCCGTTTTTCATCATATCCTGCGTCGGAGTGGTTTTTATTTGTCTGTTAAGTGAGGGCTATACATCTGCCAGTGGAAAAAGTTATACGATTTTTGAACTGTTGTTGTCTTTAAGAAGAGATGTCATGTTTGTAGATATTTTCCTGAATCGTTATGAAATTTGGATGAAGGGTATTGGGGTGTGGACGCAGCTGCTTCTTCCCTTTCTTTTAAGCATTGGATATCTTTCTGTGGTTTCAGGCGAAAAGCAGAAGGGGATGAACAGGCTGCTATTGATTCGGGAAAACAATCTGAAATACAGTATTTCCAAAGTTTTTAGTGCCATGCTAAGCGGTGGGATCATTATGTTTGTGGGATACCTGCTATTTGGTCTGGTCGTGTACGCGAAATTTCCCTCCATACAGGAGTATTCTAAAAACGATCTGAATAGGTATCTGGAATTTTATCAAGGCTTTCATCAGGACTTTCATGAAGTCTCTTTCTGTTTTAGTCGATGTGTAGATGTCTTTCTGTATGGGATGTGTGTAAATATTTTTGCTTATCTTGTGTCCATTTTTTTCACAGACAAATATATTTTGTTTTGCCTGCCGATTATGTTGAAATATATCTGGGGGCAGGCTGTTATAAAAATAGAGCTGGATGCAATGAATAAAGGGCAGGAAACATTATTAAATCTGTGCGCCGTTTTCCGGGTAGAAAATATATTGAATAGAAACAGCTCCGTTTATTGGGTAACGTCATTGTTATTTATATTTGCAGTATATTTGCTGGGATTACATTTGCATATGTATTTGTTAAGGAAGAGAGGGGATGGATTTGGATTGGATTAAAAAGATAGGGAATCTTTCCCGTATGGAAATGCTACATTTGGTAAGAAGCACAAAAATGATCATCCTTGCTGTTTTTCTGATCTTTATCAATATCCAGGTTGTTGCTCCGCTTAGGAGGCTGAGCGTTCTCATGGAAGGCAAGGTTTCTTTGTTAGAACCTTTTGCGGCAATCGGAAATTCTGGGATCATTGTATTGATCATGCCTCTGTTTTTCCTGACCATGATGGCAGATTTTCCGAGAGAAGGAGACAGTCAGTACTTTTATCAGGTGCGATGCAGTAAAAGAACATGGATTGCAGGCCAGATCCTATATGCGTTAGAGAGTTCTGTTGCGCTGATAGGTTTTGTGTTTGCTTCATCGTGCCTGTTATCATTGGATTTTACAAACCGAAGTTTGGATTACAGCTATGCGGTGACCAGGTATGCAGCCACTTTTCCGGAGAGGGCAGGGGAATATGTGGTACAGTTAGTTCCCGAAAACTTGTATAACCAGATTGCGTTATCTAAGGCAATCCTTCATACAGCCGTACTTTTCATATTCTATTTTGTGATGCTTGCATCGATCATCCTTGTTTTTTCCCTGATAAAAAAGAAACTACTGGGAATTTTGCTGGACGCCTTTTTGATCATTCTGGGAGTGATCACCTGTGCTGCCAGAGCAGGACTTATGTGGATTTTTCCGATGGCACATACCATCATATGGCTGCATTACGAGAAATACCAGAGTAAACAGGTGCTGCCGCTTTTTTATTCGTATCTCTATTTTGGTGTGATCGATCTGGCGTTGATTGTTTTATCCATTGTCATGAGTAAACGGTACAATAGCGTATAGAGGGAGAGTTCGTATGATACAAATAAAAGATTTGAATCTGAATATAAAAGGGCATCAGATATTATCGGGTGTGAATATGACCATGTATGAGGGGAAGATCTACGGACTGGTTGGAAATAACGGAAGCGGAAAGACCATGCTGATGAAGTGCATCTGCGGGTTTGTGAAGCCTACCTCCGGTGAGGTGATCGTAAACGGTGAAGTCATCGGCAGGGATGTCGATTATATAAAAGATACGGGGATTATCCTTGAGAATCCCGGATTTATCCCATATTATTCCGGTTTGCGGAATCTGAAAATGTTATCTGAAATAAGCAAACAAGCGGATATAACGAAAATCAGAGAGACCATGAAAATATGCGGCCTTGACCCTGATTTGAAACTGCCGGTCAAAAAATATAGTCTGGGGATGCGCCAAAGACTTGGGATTGCGCAGGCAATTATGGAGGACCAATCCATTCTGATTCTGGATGAGCCGATGAACGGGCTGGATAGAGAGGGGATTGCAGCCGTTAGAACACTTTTGCTTGAGATGAAAGCTAAGGGGAAGCTGATCCTGCTCGCAAGCCATAACAGGGAGGATATCGCTATCTTATGTAATGAGGTGTTTGCTATTGAAAAAGGGATGTTAGAGCAAAATGATTTTACATGGGAAAACATCGAGCGGAAATGATTGTTTCACTGCGCTTTCATATGGTATAATTTTAAGATGGAAACCGTAGAGCAATAAGATTCAAAACGAAAGGATAAACCCATATGATCTATGCAATACTTGCAGCCCTGGTCTTTTGTCTGGACTGGGAAATCAAGAATCAAATTGAGAAAGGCGTCACAGAAGGGGAAGAAAAAAGCATCGTAAAAGGACTTCTGCTTCTTCGCAAACACCATAATAAAGGCGCTTTCTTAAATCTGGGAGAAACCCGAAGCGGATTTGTGACAGGTCTGTCCATCATGCTGACTATCGTCCTGACAGTATTATTTCTTGTGACCTTCAGTTTCCGCGGAAGCAGGCTGTTAAAGACCGGGCTTGCACTGTTATTGGGCGGCGCTTACAGCAATACCTATGACAGACTGCACAGGCATTATGTAGTGGATTATGTAAGCTTCCCGGTCAAAAACAAAGTGATTCGGCGTATCGTTTTCAATATTTCCGACTTCTGCATTATGATAGGCGCACTGTTCATGGTGCTTGGCAGTGCTGAAAGCGCGACCTGAGAAGAAATGCCTGGACGCGCCTTTTTATATTGTAATCATGGTCCCGCTTTTTCCTTTGATTGCATCCCCAACGGTATCCAGAGAAGTGATCAGAACACTGCCGGAAGGGTTTGCTTCCAGATAGGAAATAGCAGCCTCGATTTTCGGCAGCATGGTGCCCTGTTCAAATTCATCTTTGGAAACCAGTTTCTTTGCTTCTGCAACCTTCATATTCGTAATAGGGGTCTGCTCTTCTTTCCCGAAGTTCCGGTAAACAAAGGGAACGCCGGTTAGGATGATCAGCTCATCCGCATGAAGATCGATAGCCAGTTTGCCGGCAATGGAATCCTTTTCAATGACTGCGGAGGCACCTTTTAATATATGATTCTGTTCGATAACGGGAATCCCGCCGCCGCCGCAGGCAATGACCACCTGACCGGCCTCGGCGAGGGTACGGATCGCCTCGATCTCTACGATATCAATGGGCTTAGGAGCCGCAACCACGCGGCGGAAGCCTTTGCCGGGTTCTTCTTTCACATAATTTCCTTTTTTCACTTCTATTTCAGAATCCTCTTTGGACATGTACCTTCCGATTAACTTCGTAGGCTCATAGAATGCCTCATCATAGGGGTCTACCGTCACCTGTGTCAAAATCGTGCTGACGGTTTTAGAGATGCCGCGGCTAAGCAGTTCGGAGCGCAGCGCATTCTGAATGTCATAGCCTACATAGCCCTGACTCATAGCTGAGCAGACACACATAGGGGCTGGCGTATAATCAATATAGACCCGCCGAAGTTCGGTCATAGCCTTATGGATCATGCTGACCTGGGGTCCGTTACTGTGAGTAATGGTTAATTGGTAATCAGCCTCTACCAGATCGGCAAGTGCCTTTGCAGTTATCTTAACCGCATCCCACTGCTCCAGAGTGGTATAGCCAAGTGCATTATGTCCAAGCGATACAACAACTTTTTTCTTACTCATATCATTACCTTCTTTTCTGATTAATGACGTGAAAGTTGTCAACTTTGTCAGAAAAATTGACAAAGCCAACCTTTTCGACTTTGTTATTATATCAAAAATGACGTGTTTTGTATAGAATAAACGAAAATAATTTGTGTATTTTAGCTAGAAAACGGGTTGACAGTTGTATTGTCAATTAGTAATATTATTATAAGGTGTTTATGAGGGCGGTTGCACGAAATATTCGTAATTAAAAATCAAAATATACGATGTGTAGTTTGGGGTGAATGGGTATGGCAGGGTTAGATATGGTTCAAAATATGCCTATTGAGCAGATTAGGTCCATTATGGAGGTTTTGCAGAGTTCTTTGGATGCTTATCTGTTTATACTGGATATGACCTCTGAGGTTTATTATATCCCGGAAAAACTTACGGAACGTGTAGCACTGGATTCTACAAGGGTCGAGAATTGCATGGAGGCATTAAAGGCGATAGTATATCCGTCGGATTATGCTATGCTAGCGGAAGATATTGCCAGATGCGCATCGGGGGAACAGGATAAGCATGATTTGGAGTATCGATGGTTAGGCAGAGATAACCGGGTGATCTGGATCAACTGCCAGGGAGCAGTTATCACAGATGCGGATGGTCATAGACTGTTAGTGGGCAGGGTTAGTGAGCTCGGAAGACAGGCTAAGGCGGATAATGTAACCGGACTGCGCAGAGAGACAAGGTTCCGATTAGATGTAGAAGAGATCCTGAGAGACAGACCTGAGTCCATCCGCTACTGTATGCGGGTCGGGATCGATAACTTTAAAGAGATCAATGAAAAGGACGGAACAGAAGCCGGAGATCTTATCCTGTATGAGTTATCCAAATGTATTACGGATACCGTTGTGGAGGAAGTCAGTGTTTACCGACTGGTAGCGGATGAATTTATGCTCATAGATACCGGAAGCGGTATGGTTGAACAACCGGCAGAGATTTATAACCAGATCAAGACGAAGATCGAGAAGGTTATCAAAGGCAAAGATTACAGCGGTTTCTATACCATTTCTGCAGGTATACTGAATCGGGATTTTGCCGGTAAGAGCAGTGAAGATATCATGAAATTGTCGGAATTTGCCTTAAATGAAGCCAAGAGAAAAGGCAAAAATCAGCTGGCATTCTTCGAACAGAAAGATTATGACCAGTACTTAAAGCATTTGGACATCCGTAAAGAGATCAGAAGAGACATCTCAAATCAGTTTGCCGGATTTGAGGTATATTACCAGCCTATTGTGGAAGCAGGCAGTTATCGTATCATCGGTGCAGAAGCGCTGCTTCGTTGGCAGAGTAAGAAATACGGAAGCGTTTCGCCTGCGGTAATGATTCCTATTATGGAAGAGAGCGGTCTGATCATTCCGATAGGACGTTATGTTTTATGGGAGGCTGCCAAAATGTGTAAAAAATGGAAGAAGATCATTCCTGAGTTTCATGTGAATGTGAATCTGTCTTATGTGCAGGTACATAAAAGCGATCTGATGAACGATGTAAGCGCGTGCATGCAGGAAGTAGGGATATCTCCTGACTCTCTGGTTTTGGAATTGACAGAGAGCGGCAGCATTGAAACAGATAACAGAATCCAAAAGCTCCTTCAGGATTTGAAAGACAGCAGAATCAATCTGGCCATTGATGATTTCGGAACAGGGTATTCCAATATGCGTTATCTGAAAGAAATTCAGGCCAAAACAGTCAAACTGGATAGAAGCTTTGTGCTACAGGCTTTGAAAAATGATTATGATTATATGATCATCACGCATCTTATTGATATGATACACAGCCTGGGTTCCACGGTATGCATGGAAGGTATTGAGTATGATCATGAGCTGGAAAAGATGAAAAGTACAAAGCCCGATATGATACAGGGATATCTGTTTGGCAGACCTTCTCCCGCAGAAGTATTTGAAACCTTTTTACTGGAGAATGGAAAGAATGGGCAGTAGTTTGATCAGTATATGATATGACCGGCTAAGCCGGCAGAAGGAGGATATATATGAATAATTTACCAAAAGTGAAAATCGGTATCGTTGCAGTAAGTCGTGATTGTTTTCCGGCATCTTTGGCTGTCAACAGGAGAAAAGCTTTAGTGGAAGCTTATCAGGCAAAATATGATGCAGCTGACATCTATGAATGCCCGGTGTGCATTATTGAAAGCGAAATCGATATGGTAAATGCCCTAAAAGACATTAAGGACAATGGTTGTAATGCACTCTGTGTATATCTTGGAAATTTCGGACCGGAGATTTCCGAGACACTGCTTGCCAAACATTTTGAAGGACCTAAGATGTTCGTAGCAGCTGCAGAGGAATCCCAGGGTGACCTGATTCAGGGACGTGGAGATGCTTACTGCGGTATGCTGAATGCAAGCTATAACCTGAAACTTCGTAATGTTAAGGCATACATTCCGGAATATCCCGTGGGGGATGCAGAGGAATGTGCGGATATGATCCATGAGTTTATTCCGATTGCTCGTGCCGTTGCAGCACTGGCAAACTTAAAAATCATATCTTTCGGACCTCGTCCGCTTAATTTCCTGGCCTGCAATGCGCCGATCAAACAGCTTTACAATCTGGGTATCGAGATTGAAGAAAACTCTGAGCTGGATTTATTTGAAGCTTTTCATAAGCATGATGGGGACAGCCGTATTCCTGATGTGGTAAAAGATATGGAAGCAGAGCTGGGTGACGGAAATAACAAACCGGAAATTCTGCCGAAGCTGGCACAGTATGAACTGACTTTGCTTGATTGGGTCGAAGAACATAAAGGTTATAGAGAATATGTTGCAATCGCAGGAAAGTGCTGGCCCGCTTTCCAGACACAGTTTGGGTTTGTTCCCTGCTATGTCAACAGCCGTTTGGCAGGAAGAGGCATTCCGGTATCCTGTGAGGTGGATATTTACGGATGTTTGAGTGAATTCATCGGTGAAGCGGTAAGCGATGATGTGGTTACCCTGTTGGATATCAATAACTCCGTACCGAAGGATATGTATCGTGAATCCATTGAAAATAAATTCCCTTATAAGCATACAGATACCTTTATGGGATTCCACTGCGGAAATACCTGCTCCAGAAAGTTATCCAAATGCAGCATGGAATATCAGATGATCATGGCAAGAAGCCTTCCGGAAGAGGTTACGCAGGGTACTCTGGAAGGAGACATCATTCCCGGAGAGATTACCTTCTACCGTTTACAGAGTACGGCAGACAATATTTTGCGCGCCTATGTTGCGGAAGGAGAAGTGCTTCCGGTAGCGACCAGATCTTTTGGCGGTATCGGCGTATTTGCAATACCTGAGATGGGAAGATTCTATCGCCACGTATTGATTGAGAAGAATTATCCTCATCATGGCGCAGTAGCTTTCGGACATCATGGAAAAGCGTTGTACGAAGTGTTCAAATACATCGGAGTGGATGTAAAAGAAATCGGCTACAACCAGCCTAAGAGCATTCCGTATCCGACAGAGAACCCTTTCTCCTAAAGAAGAACATAAAAAACAAGAAGTACAGCATAAAAAAAGGATGCCTCACCGAGGCATCCTTTGCTTTATATCCCTATACAATACTATTGAGCATAGATGAAGAGTCGATTGACGAATAGGAACCGGTGCCGTTATAAAGATTTGCCACCGAAGATTTGCCGGAGTTGGCGTATCTGTATATCTGGCTGGCTCTGTCCGCCACCTGACTTGCAAAAGAACTGGAACCTTTAAACAATGTTTTTAAGGTACCTACCTTTGCCTTCTTAAAAGTTTCCTCATCAATGGATAAAGTACGATCCGCATTCATCGTAATGCCCACGGAAGCAAGAAGCTTGTATTGAGCATATGTGGAATTGTTCAAATAATTTGCCTGCTGGCTGACAGAACTTACACCGCTCTTGGTAGCGCTGGTGATCATGGAATTATAGTCCTTAATAAATGCAGATACTTTGCTGTATACTTTATCAATATTCTCTTCACTGTAATCCAGGCTGTTCAATGCCGATGCGCTCTTGTAGGCCGCATTCGCAGAGGAAGAAGCTGCCGAATCCGCTGCCTGTGTGCTTTTTGATTTAGAAGAGGAATCTTCATCTTCTACTGCACGCAGCTTAGCATAATATGCATTTAGCATTTTGCCGTAACTACCGTTCTTGATCGAAGCATAGTCACTCAAAAGACTGCTGCTTCCCATAAGGTCCATTCCACCGATAGAAGATGAAGCGGAACCAAGCAGACCGGAATAAATATCGCCTTTTCCTGCAGTTAAACCTGAAAGACTAATTGACATAATCATCACTCCTTTGATTTTATTGATCGACATCCTTGTCATCATGTTTACAGATTCATTCTTATATATATTATCTCGGATAATATTGCTATTTGTAAAGAGGTAAATTGTATTTTTTAAAAAAAATTTTAAATATTTATCAATCCAATTTCAAGTCGTTTTCTTTGATCCAGCCGATCCTGCGAAGTAGATTTCCAAGAAGAAGGCAGATGAGCGCAGGAAGGATAAAGCTGACTAAGATCAGTCCGGTCCAATCAAATGCGGTGATAGTGGTTTTGCTGCCTTCTGCGACATCGTTGATCCATCCTGTATAGACGCCTATCTGTCCTACCAGACCACAGGTGCCCATACCGGAAGAAACCGGTGTTCCATTCATCTGCAGTTTAAAGATACAGGTGGCAATCGGCCCGGTGATGGCCGAAGCAATAATAGGTGGAATCCATATCTTGGGATTTTTGACTATATTGCCCATTTGCAGCATGGAAGTTCCAAGCCCCTGAGAGATCAGACCACCCCATTTATTTTCCTTGAAACTCATGACGGCAAAACCAATCATATTGGCACAACAGCCAGCTACTGCAGCGCCACCTGCAAGTCCGGTCAAAGACAGCGCGGCACAGATAGCGGCGGAAGAAATCGGTAGAGTCAAGGCAATGCCCACTACTACGGATACCAGAATGCCCATTAAGAACGGCTGTAGGTCAGTTGCCCACATAATCAGCTGCCCGACAGAGCTGGCCGCCGTACCGATGGCCGGTGCAAGCAGAGAAGAAAGCGCTACGCCTACAAAAATCGTTACAAAGGGCGTTACCAAAATATCGATTTTAGTCTCTTTGGAAACCAGTTTACCGCATTCTGCGGCAAGAATGGCAATGATCAATACGGCAAGGGGACCACCGGCTCCGCCCAGTTCGTTGGCGGCCCCACCCACTGCAACCAGAGAAAACAACACAAGCGGAGGAGCCTGCAGAGAAAAACCGATGGAAATCGCCATTGCCGGTCCCGCCACTGCAGTTGCATAGGTGCCTACGGTGACAAGATATTCCAGGTTAAGTTGTTGCCCCAGTGTTTTAATGATCGTACCGATCAACAGGGAGCAGAAAAGTCCCTGCGCCATGGCCCCTAGACAATCTACGCCATATCGTCTCATAGAAAAAATGATATTTTTACGTTTCAGGAATTCTTTCATAATTACGGGTTTACTCCTTTTTATCAGTACAAGAACATCTTGTTATTCGATGTCTTGTCAGGTAATAAACATATTGTAAAGAAATTCCAGGGAATGTCAAGCCCGGATAGAGAAAAGTGCGCTTTGTACTGGACAAAGAAATGTTTTGACGTTATGATAATAGCAAGATGATGTAAAATAATCTGAACGATCCGGGAGGGAAAACTATGAAAAAAGCAAAAAATGAATTATTACAGTTTTTAGGCGGACTTGCTATGCTTGCAGTCGGACTTTTTATCCTGTCCCAAAAAGTTATGGTCACATCTACTTTTTTTGGTGGTATCAGTATGCTTTTTGGCGGTTTTCATGTAAATAACGGTATCGTTATCATTCCCTTTATCATAGGGATCGTCTGGATGTTTGCTTCTGAAGGAAGTTTTGTGTCCAAGGTATTTACAGGGTTGAGTGTACTTCTGATCATTGTTGCTATTATCCTGACCACCAATCTGAGATTGGTACGCGTTACGCTGTTTGAATGGGTTCTCATTCTTGTATTGATCTTCGGCGGGGCAGGCTTGGTTGCCAGAATCCTGCTGGCAAACCCCAAATCGGATAGCGGCCGGTATGACAGCCGGGGTTCATCCGGTATAAGGTATGAGGTAGATGATATAGAAAAAGAGTTGGAGCAGATGAGGAAAAGAAGATAGAAGAAAATTATTTTCAAAGATTGGATTTCACCGGCATATACTGTACAAATGATTATATAAGGTGACTTTCATGAGTGAAAATAAGAAGACATGGGATGAAAAAATCAAACTGGTTTTAAATGAGTTAGAAAGCAAGATCAGTATTGAGAATGCAGAAAAGGCAAATCGGCATAAGTCCCGCAGAAAGAAATATCAGACAAAAGAAGAATGGAAGAAAGCAACTTTTCTTCAGGATGTTATGCTGCAGGTGGTTAAATCGGCAGCATTTCTCTTGGCAACGATTGCATTGATCCAGGGGATTGTCAAGGTTCTGCCGGATTCCATTACCGTCAGCAATTCCGTAAATGGGAGAGAACTTCCGATTTACTGTGTAGAAACGGATAAAAAGCAGGTCGCACTGAGTTTTGATGCTGCATGGGGAAATGAAGATACTGCGACAATATTAGATATTCTGAAGAAACATAACGTAAAAGTTACTTTTTTTATGACAGGCGGCTGGGTAGAGTCTTATCCGGAAGATGTAAAGCGAATTCTAGCAGATGGGCATGACCTTGGAAATCATAGCGAAAACCATAAAAATATGAGTCAGCTTTCCAATGAGGAAAAACGGTCAGAGCTGATGGATGTACATACCAAGGTGCAGGAACTGACAGGATATGAAATGTTCCTGTT
>JAFLTF010000026.1:23458-26884 GCA_022510585.1 Lachnospiraceae bacterium | reverse complement strand
CCTTCAGGGGCTCGAACCCTGGACACCCTGATTAAGAGTCAGGTGCTCTACCAACTGAGCTAAAGGCGCATGTCCTATTTCTTTGGTAATTCTATTTTACAACGCAAGAGTTATTATAGTATAATGTTTTTTGGTTTGCAAGTGTTTTTTCGATATTTTTTAGTTTTTTCCTATAAAAAGGATGAATGCTCTCATTTTTTAGTCATCCGAACTGAGAGGAGCAAATAGAAACATGATATTTGAAAGCCATTCCCATTATGATGATGATGCTTTTAACGAGGATAGGGAAGCGCTGCTGTTTTCCCTGCCTGAAAACGGCATCGATACGGTCATTAATGTAGGTGCAAGTCTGGAAAGCTGTAAGGATACGATTGCATTAATGGAAAAATTTCCTTTTATTTACGGCGCAATAGGTGTACATCCAAGCGAAACGGGAGAACTGGACGAAGAAAGCTTTTCCTGGCTGAAAAAATGCTGTAGTTTGGAAAAAGTCGTAGCCGTTGGGGAAATCGGGCTGGATTATCATTGGAAAGAACCGGAACCTTTTATCCAGAAGGAATGGTTTGAGAGGCAGCTTGATATGGCAAGGGAGGTTGAACTTCCGGTGATCATTCACTCCAGAGAGGCCGCAAAAGATACGCTGGAGATCATGAAGAGTCATCATGCAGAGGATCTTCGCGGAGTCATTCACTGTTTTTCTTATACGAAGGAAATCGCAAGGGAATATCTGGATATGGATTTTTCTTTTGGCATCGGCGGGGTCATTACCTTTGAGAATGCCAGGAAACTGAAAGAAGCGGTGGAATATATCCCGATGGAAAAAATCTTACTGGAAACGGACAGCCCTTATCTGGCGCCTGTTCCTTATCGCGGAAAGCGCAATTCTTCCTTAAACCTTCCCTATATTGCAAAAGAGATCGCGGCGATTAAAGGAATCAACTATGAGGAAGTGCTCGCCATAACACATGAAAATGCAAAGAAGCTTTTTCGAATCAATCAATAGGTTTATTTAGATAGGATATCATATGGAATCGTTGGGAAATGCTAGAAATACAATAGAAATATTACAGAAATATAATTTCAGGCTTCAGAAGAAATTCGGACAAAATTTTTTGATCGACAATAATATTTTGGAGAAAATTATAGATGCTGCACAGGTAACGCAGGAAGATTGTGTATTGGAGATCGGTCCCGGTATCGGTACGATGACAAGATGTCTGGCTGAGAGAGCCAAAAAGGTTGTTGCTGTGGAAATCGATAAAAACCTGATTCCCATTCTACAGGAGACACTTATGGATCATCCTAATGTAACGGTGGTCCATTCAGATATATTAAAGGTGGATATCAATCATATTGTGGAAGAAGAAAATGGCGGCCGGCCGATCAAAGTAGTGGCTAACCTGCCTTACTATATTACGACTCCGATCATTATGGCGTTGTTTGAAAATCATATAGCAATCCAAAGCATTACGATCATGGTACAGAAAGAGGTTGCAGATAGAATGCAGGCAGGTCCCGGTTCCAAAGATTATGGGGCATTGTCATTGGCGGTACAATATTATGCGAAACCGGAAGTGATCACCAAAGTTCCGGCATCCTGTTTTATGCCGAAGCCGAATGTGGACAGTACGGTCATCAGACTTACCAAATATGAAAAGCCGCCGGTGGAAGTGAAAAGTGAAGCTTATTTATTTGCTGTTATCAGAGCTTCTTTTAACCAAAGAAGGAAAACTTTGGTAAACGGACTTGTCAATGCAGACAAACTTGGTGTAAACAAGGAAAAGATCATAGAGATATTGGGGCAGATGGGACTGCCTCCTGCAATGCGCGGCGAAGCGTTAACTTTGGCACAGTTTGCCGAACTGTCGAATGCGCTTTGTTCCTGACAGGACATAAGCAGTAAAATATATTGATACACAATATCATGAAAAAAATACCGTGAAATAACCATATCTTGGTATTATTTTAGTTTTTTTTCTCTATATTTATTTACATTGATATTCGCCTATGGTAAACTAAAACAGTAAAAATAGGATCCCATATATATAAATTGTTTGATAAAACCAAACTGTAACAGTGAAAGTACAATAATGAGGTGAGTACCTTGGATAAATATGAATATAGAGTTCGTGCTGAGGAAATAGAATCATTGATCAAAGAGGGCGAATTTGCCGAGGCGGTTAAGATTGCAGATACCATTGACTGGCGCAGAGTCAAATCCGTTGCAATGCTGTGTAAGATCAGTGATCTATATAAAATAAACAGAAGATATCAGGAGAGTAAGGATATCTTATTACTGGCGTATGAAAAGCACCCCACAGGAAGATCGATCGTTTATTCTCTGTGTGAACTTTCCATTAAAATGGAAGAGTATGTATCGGCTATAGAACGTTATAAGGAATTTGTACAGATTGCACCCAAAGATACGGGGCAGTATATTTTGTTATACCGTTTATATGAAGCACAGGATGTGAGTCTGGAAGAACGTATTGCGGTTCTGGAAGATTTTAAGAAACGTGATTATCGTGAAAAATGGGCATATGAACTGGCATATCTTTACCATAGGATCGGACTTGCTACGAAGTGTATTGATGAATGCGACGAAATGTATCTCTGGTTCGGAGAAGGAAAGTATGTGATGAAAGCATTGGAGTTAAAAATGCTTCATGTTCCTTTGAATTACGAGCAGCAGATTAAATATGATGAGTGGACCGCAAAGCGGGAAGCAGGGATAGAGGAAGAGGAAGAAGAGGTTATAGAAGCGGCTTTAATGGAAGAGTCGGAAGAAAACCAGGAGGAGCAGACCGGAGAGTATTCCGAAGAGGCGGAAGACTTAAAGAGCAGCGAACAGGATATTCTTTCTCTGCCGACTACCGAACTTCCGGAAGTAAAAACCATCGATGTAGGACAATACAATACCATTAATTTGCAGATGGCATTGGCGGAGAGCATGAAGGAGATATTGACGGAGGAAGAAGTGGCTGAACCAGGGCCGGAAGAGGAACCCGAGTCGGAGGCTGAACCGGAGGCAGAAGAAGAATCCTATCCGGGCGAATTGCAGGAATCTCAAGAAGAGCCATCCTCCTTTGCGGAAAAAATAATTGCCCCGCTTTTGGAAGAGACGATGGAGATGCCTCTTGTAGGACTTGAGCAGAATACTGATGAGCTGCAGGAAATCGGGAATCTGCCTGAAGCTGAATCCGAACCTGAGTCTGAATTTGAACCCGAACCCGAACCTGAGTTTACACCTGAACCTGAACCTGAGTCAGAGGTACTGTATAGCAGATTTGAAGAGGAACCGGAGACCGAGCCTATCTCAGAACCTGTATTTGAGGCGGCAATGTGGCGTCCCAGATTTGAACCGGGAGCGGCGATGCCATATTCGGAACCTGAGGTTGAGCCTGAAGCGGCGATGCCGTATTCGGA
>JAFLTF010000026.1:0-23358 GCA_022510585.1 Lachnospiraceae bacterium | reverse complement strand
TATTCGGAACCTGAGCCTGAAGCAGTAATGCCATATTCGGAACCCGAATTCGAACCTGAGGCAATGATGCCGTATTCGGAACCTCAGCCGGCAACAGAGCCACAATTCGAAGCAAGACCATATAGATATGAGGATGTTCTGTCTCAGGAATATGACGGGCAGATTCGTCTGGTCGTTCCGGATGTAAAAAAAGTCGAGAAACAGATTACCGGACAGCTCAGTATCGAAGATATCATGGCTGAATGGGAACAAATGAAGAAAAGCAACGAGCAGAAGCGTATGGAGGATGTCCGGAAGCGGATATTGAACCAGACGGATGGTTTGTTTGCGGATTTCGACGAAGCAACAAAAAGCGGTCTTTTAGAGCAGTTGGAGAAAGCTTTTGTAGCGGCAATGGCGCAGGAGCCGGATGATCAGCCCGCAATTAAGAAAGTGATTCTGCCGAACGGAGTAGAAGCCGAGTTGAACGATGTCACTCATCCGGAGACATCCCAGAAAGCAAAAGATTTGGTCATGGCAAATGATTCGGATGTTTCATCTGATACATTATGGGACATGGTAGGGGATGTTATAATTACGGAAGGCATGATAGAAGAACCGGCGCAAGAGGATGAATCTGAATTGACAGATACTGAATTGACGGATACTGAATTGGCGGATGTTGAATTATCGGATGTTTCGAAAACGGAAGAATCGAAACTACCGTCTAAACAGGGTCATGCAAAAACGGTAAGAGAGCTTACGGATGAAGAGCAGGAAATATTCGGTCAGTATGTGCAGAATAAGAAGGTCAGAGAACAGTTGATCTATACATTGGATAATATGAGCATGGCTGCATGTACAGGAAATGTTCTGATCTCCGGTGAGGAAAATAACCGCACTCTGGCATTGGCCAAAGATCTGATTCGGGAAATGCAGTATAATGACAGTAATTTTTCCGGTAAAGTGGCTAAGGTATCCGCAGCGGTCCTCAATAAAAAAGATGTTTCGTCAACGCTTAAAAAACTTACAAATGGTGCACTGATCATTGAAAAAGGAGCTGACCTAAACGAGGAAACCATTGTCAAATTAAATAAGTTTTTAGAGACGGATAATATAGGTCTGCTGCTTATTCTGGAGGACACCAAGAAACGAATGAATAAGCTGTTGGCACAGAATTCGGGCCTGAACAGTAATTTTAATCTGAGAGTGGATATCGCGGCTCTGGATGATGAATCGCTGGTAGCTTATGCAAAGCAGTATGCACAGGAGAAGGAATACTCTATTGACGAGTTTGGTGTATTGGCGCTGCATACCAGAATTGCGGATAAACAGACGAGTGATCATGAGGTGAGCGTATCGGAAGTAAAAGAATTGGTTGATGAAGCGATTTTTTATGCAAATAAGAAAACGCCGAAACATTTTGTAGATATACTTCTGGCAAAGCGTTATGATGAGAATGACATGATTATTTTACGCGAGCATGATTTTATGCACAATTAATGTATCATATATGAGGGAGGGTTATTGATTTATGGCAAGGAAAACGGATAAGCAAAAAACCAAAGGAAATAGGGTGTTTATTTCTGAGGACGATCAGTATCTATTTGCACAGGGAACGCATTATGATATCTATAAGAAGTTAGGCGCGCATCCCTCTGTGGAAGACGGTGTAGAAGGAATGTCTTTTGCAGTGTGGGCGCCGAACGCGGCAAATGTGTATGTAGTAGGTACATTCAACGAATGGGATGAAGGCCGTCATCAGATGAAAAAACTTGGTCCCGGGGGAATCTATCAATTATTTATTCCGAATGTCGGCGAGAATGAGATGTATAAATATCTGATCTATACGCCTTCGGGCGAAAAGCTTTACAAGGCGGATCCTTTTGCCAACTATGCGGAAATGCGTCCGGGTAATGCCTCGAAAACCTTTGATATTTATAAATTCAAATGGACTGACAGCGCATGGATGAGCGCAAGAGCGGGAAAGAACTATAATAAAGAACCGCTTGCTATTTATGAATGTCATGTCGGTTCCTGGATGAAACATCCGGACGGAACGGCGGACGGTTTTTATAATTATCGCGAATTTGCGGACAGAATTGTAGAGTATCTGAAAGAAATGCAATATACCCATATTGAGCTTATGGGCATTGCGGAATATCCTTTTGACGGTTCCTGGGGATATCAGGTGACCGGCTACTATGCACCCACATCCAGGCACGGAAATCCGGAAGATTTTATGTATTTGATCAATGAATTACATAAAAATAAGATCGGTGTTATTTTAGACTGGGTACCTGCGCATTTTGCAACGGATGCACATGGATTGGGAAGATTCGACGGCCAGTGTATTTTCGAACATCCCGATCCGAGAAGAGGAGAGCATCCTGATTGGGGAACGAAAATTTTTAACTACGGCAAAATGGAAGTCAAGAATTTCCTGATCGCCAATGTAATGTTCTGGGCAAGAGAATACCATATTGACGGAATCCGGGTGGATGCGGTGGCTTCTATGCTGTATCTGGACTATGGAAAGCGTCCGGGCCAATGGCTTCCGAATGAATATGGCGGCAATAAGAACCTGGAAGCAATCGAGTTTTTCAAACATATGAACTCGGTAGTTCTGGGCTCCTTCCCCGGATTTATGACGATTGCGGAGGAATCCACAGCATGGCCTATGATCACAGGCAGACTGGAAGAAGACGGTTTAGGTTTCAGCTTCAAATGGAATATGGGATGGATGCATGATTTTTGTGATTATATGAAACTGGATCCCTATTTCCGTAAGAACAATCACTATGCCATGACTTTTGCCATGAGCTATAACAGCAGCGAGAACTATATCCTGCCCCTGTCACATGATGAAGTTGTGCATTTAAAATGTTCCATGGTGAATAAGATGCCGGGGTATACCATTGATAAGTATGCGAACCTGAGAGCGGGTTACGGCTACTACTTCGGTCATGCGGGAAAGAAACTGCTTTTTATGGGACAGGATTTCGGTCAGGAAAGAGAATGGAGCGAAACCAGGGAATTAGATTGGTTCTTACTGGGTGAGGAACTCAATCACGGCATGCATGAATATGTGAAAGAGCTGCTGAAGATCTATCGGAAATATCCCGCAATGTATTCTATTGACAATGATTGGGGCGGCTTTGAGTGGGTAAATGCAGATGATGCGGAGCGCAGCATCTACAGCTTTTACAGGAAAGACAAAACGGGCAAGAACAATATCCTGTTTGTTATCAATATGACACCGATGAAAAGGGAAGGTTTTAAGATAGGCGTTCCGAAGAAAAAGAAGTATAAGCTGCTTTTAAACAGCGATGAGAAACGTTTCGGCGGATTTGGGAATGAAATCCCGGCAGAGATCAGTGCGGCAGCAGACCCCTGCGATTTTAAAGATTATTCGCTGACCTTTGATCTGCCACCGCTTGCAGCGGCGATCTTCCTATTTTGATTTGTTTGGGGTTAAGAAATGAATAGATTATGCCGAAATAAAGTGTGAATGTGAAAAGCATTCCACTTTTTTCGTTATAAAATCAAATGGAAACCTTACTACATGGAGTGTGTGTATGAGAATTACTTTCGAACATGGTAGCACAAATCAAAATGTAGACAGGGTGATGACAACTACATACCGGGAACCCCGAGCTGAGAAAGCTCAGCAGACGGGTGGATACGCATTAGACATTTCTGGCACAGTTATGGATAACTCAGCTTACAAAGGTCAGGGAAAGACCGCAGAAGACGTTATGCTCGAGGCGGGGCAAATTGATGTTGCCGCGCAGACCGATTACTTGACAGTAATGTCTAATTCTATGTCTTCGGAAGATTTCAGTCAGATGATGCAGGACGGTTATCAAATCGGAGATATGCAGGTAGAAGAAGTCGTTACCATTGTTGATAAAATAAAAGCAGAGCTGATAAAAGGCGGGGCACAGGTACAGGGTTATACCGATCAGATCGATGAGGAAACTCTGGAAGAGATCACGGGCAGCGAAACTTTTGCAAAGGAATTGGCTGACCGGTTTGCCGAGCATGATGTGCCCTTGACCGAAGAAAATGTGCGGGATGCAAAAGAGGCATATGACAGAGCAGCTACATTGGATGAGATGCCGGAAGGCGCTGTGAAATATATGGTGGAGAACCATATGGAGCCGACTGTTGACAATCTGTATCTGGCGCAGCACAGCGCAGCGGATGGCGATAGACAAGGTAAAGGTTATTATGCCGACGGACTTCCGGGATATTATGCCAAAAAAGCAGAGGAATATCATTGGGAACAGCTGCGTCCGCAGATGGAAAAGGTTTTGGAAGAAGCCGGTCTGGAAATCAATGAGGAGACCCTGGAAGAAGCAAAATGGCTGATTGAAAAAGGGATTCCCCTGACAGCGGAAGCAGCAGATGCTTTGCATAGATTGAACAGCCTGACGTTTCCGCAGGATATGAAACAGATTTTATCGGCAATTGCCGCCGCGATAGCCGATGGAAAGGACGCGGGGAAAGCGGATCTTGCGGATGGCAGAAGCTATCTGGAAAAAGCGGCGGAATATGTGCAGAGGTTTGCACAGATTTCAGATGAAGCAGTCGATAAGGCAGTTGAAGCAGGAAAAGCGCTGACGCTGGAGAATTTAGAAGATGTCGAAAAAACGTTAGAAAATAATCAAAACAACAACGACGAAGATCCGGTTATACTTGATACCGGTTTCACGGCAGCAGAAATACCGGAAAATATCGCAGCAAGAAGGCAGCTGGAAGAAATCCGCCTGATCATGACGATTGAAGCGAATCGGAAGCTTTTGGAAAGCGGATACTCCATTGATACGACCGAACTGGAGCGTTTGGTAGAAGCCTTGAAAGAGTTGGAAGCACAGCAAAATAAACTTCTGTTCGGCGAAGAGGATGTAGACCGTGCATCGGAGAAAGCGGCGCTCTATACGGAAGCGCAGAATAAAATTGCGGAAATCCCTTACCTGCCCATCGATGTTGCAGGCAGATTTAAAGTAACAGACGAAGATTTTACCTTAAATCGGGTACATACAGAAGGCAGCGCCTTAAGAAACGAGTACGAAGAGGCAAGAGAAAAATATGAGACGCTCATGACAGCACCCAGAGCAGATATGGGCGATTCCATCCGCAAAGCCTTTCGGAATGTGGATGACATCTTACAGGATATGGACTTGGAGATCACCGAGGAAAACCGCCGTGCCATTCGTATTCTGGGATACAATCAAATGGAGTTGTCACCGGAGAACATTCAGGCAGTAAAGGAATCTGACATGGAACTCCGCCGTGCGATAAACAGAATGACGCCGGCGGCTGTGCTGCAGACGATTCGGGAAGATAAGAATCCTTTGGAAATGACAATCTCCGAATTGAATGATTATCTGGATTCTTCCGAATATAACCGGGAACAGGAAGCAGAAAAATACAGTAAGTTCTTATACAAATTAGAAAAGAATCAGGAAATCGACAGTCAGGAACGAGAAGCATATATCGGCATCTACCGGATGCTCAGACAGTTGGAAAAAACAGACGATGCGGCGGTCGGAACGATTCTGAATAACGGTGCGGAATTATCCTTTAAAAATCTGCTGGGAGCAATGCGCAGTAATAAAAAGCACGGGATGGATTATAAGATTGACGACTTTTTTGCAGGCATTGACGGAGTGGCCAAAAATGCATCCATTTCCGAGCAGATTGAAAGCGGTTTTGGCAGATATATTCGAGAGTTTGCCGGAGAAACGGCAGACAGCATGACCGATCAGGATACCGAGACGGAGCAGTCTTATCTCAAAGAGCAGCTGCAGGAATATCGGGAACTGACCGAAGTGGAAGATGCGGTCGTAAACGAGCTGTTAAATAACCATCAACAGGTTACGGTAAACAATCTTCTGGCAGCGGATATACTGATGAACCGGATGGGATCTTTCTATCGAAGGCTGGATGAGCTTATCAAACCTGCCGATAAAGATAGAGTAAAGGAAGCCATTTCCCATCTTCATGAATCCATGACGGATAAAGATACCGCGCAGAATGCTTATGAAGAAATGGAGCAGGTGTTTGAAGACATTTTGGAAGAAGCGCAATATGATGCAGACATCAAATACATTGATCTGAAAGCGATCCAAAGCTGCCGGAAACAGTTGACGCTGGCAGGAAATCTCGCACAGGAAGAGAATTATCAGATACCGGTAGAAATCAACGGAGAACTCACGGCGATCCGGCTGAAAGTCATCCATGGCAAAGAGGATGGCGGAAAAGTAAAAGCAACACTTTCCACAGATAGTTACGGCAAGGTTGCAGCGGAATTTTCTATCAAAAATAATAAATTGTCCGGCTATATCGCATGCTCTACGCCTGAAGGCTATGAAAGTCTGCAGGAAAGAGGTGATACCCTGCGAAGAGATTTAAAAAATTATTTAAATTCTCTTGTTCAAAGCGAATTGGAACTTGGAGACGTAGGTGTGATCCATAGCAGCGATTTGGATCTGAACGTTTTTGTATCTGAAGAGGCACAGGGAGGATCATCCGTGCAGACTGCAGATTTGTATCAGGTGGCAAAAGCATTTATTAAGGCACTTACAGTATAGAAAATGATGGGTTTGTAAGGAGGAATACAAAATGAGAATCAATTATAATTCAACGGCGATGCATGCTAATAACTCATTAAATGTAACGGATAACAAGGTTTCAAAATCATTGCAGAGATTATCATCCGGTCTGAAGGTAAACAGTGCTAAGGATAATCCGTCGGGTTACGCAATCGGACGCAGAATGAATGCACAGATAGAAGGTGTTTCCGTAGCTACACGAAATGCAAATACGGGAATTTCTATTATTGAAACCGCAGACGGTGCTTTGACGGAAGTACATGATATGCTTCAAAGAATGAATGAGTTGGCGATCAAAGGCGCTACCGGCACCTTGACCACATCTGACAGGATGCTTTTAAATCAGGAAATGGCACAGCTCAAAAAGGAAGTTACAAGAATTTCAAAAGATACAGAGTTTAACGGACAGACAATTTTGGACGGAAGTTTTGAGTTGAAGGGCTATACCGATGATCTGGGAATAAAAGTCGGCTACTACAGTGACGAAGTATTGGCTAAAGAGTATACGATCGATAGTTTGTCGGTATTTCTTCTTGAGGATGGGAAGATCGATTTTGACAAAACAAAAGAAAGCTTTGTAGCCGGAGATGGCTTTCCGCCTGGAGTAGAACTGACTTCTGTAGGAGAAAACTGTGTAACGATCACGAATACGGAAGGATTTGAGCTGACCCTGGATATTGATGAATATTTTGCCAGCCAACGACTGGGAGGCGATCCAACGGGTGAATTGACTTTTACAAACCTGGGGATCAATATCACAGGAATCGGTTCAATGGATACGCAGATCGGGGCTAACGAAGGGCAGTTATTGGCAATCCGCATTCCTACGATCTCTTTACAGAGACTTGGTTTGACCCATGCAGAGCTGACGACACAAGATAAGAGCAGTGACGCTATTGTAGCGATCAAAGGAGCGATTGCTTATGTGTCGGATGTAAGAAGCCGTCTTGGTGCATATCAGAATCGCCTGGAGCATACGGTGAGCAGTCTGGACATAACCAATGAAAACATGACCGCGGCATATTCCCGTATCATGGATGCTGATATGGCGGAAGAAATGACAGACTATACGACACAGCAGGTCGTTTCTCAGGCAGCGGTTTCCATGCTGGCACAGGCGAATGAAAGACCGTCAAAGGTATTACAGTTGCTGCAGTAATAATGTATCTATAGAAAGGGATCATGTATATGACGAAGGAATTGAAACAGGAATTTACGTTAAGGATCACACAGGCGAATAAAACCCAGTTGATCACAATTCTATATGAGATGATTCTGCTCTATCTTGACGAGGCAAAAGCGGCACTTAAAGCAGAAGATATATCGGCATATAAAAGTGCGCTTCGCAAAATCAGGGAGTGTATGAATGAACTGACGGAATCGCTTCATTTTGAATATGAGTTGGCCGGAAATCTGCTTCAGCTGTATCTGTATGTCAATAGCGAACTGGTACAGGCAGGCATACACAAGAGCGTAGATAACTTGAATCATGTGGAGACAGTTATTAAAGGCCTCCATGCAGCTTATCGGCAACTTGAAACGCAGGATACATCGGGACCTGTTATGGGAAATACCCAGACTGTATACGCAGGTCTGACATACGGCAAAAACACTTTAACGGAAAATATTGCCGATCCTGATGGCAATCGAGGATTTTGTATATAATAGTAAAGCAGCGGTTATGGTCATAACCGCTGTATTTTATTAATTTGTGATCGTCAACATCTGATAGGTCTCATCAAAGGTTTCTGAAGGCAGTATATTGTCCTTTGCCGCTTGTTCCAGTAAGTATTTATATCTTTTTAAAATGGAATTCACTTCATAAATATAGCAGTCTATCAAATCCGGATCCGTTACATTATCAAATCCGGAATAAGCGATCTCCAGAGCATGTTTTACCTGAAGCAGTTCTTCGCGGATAGACATTTTTTTGATTTCCAATACATCATCATCCATTTGATAAGGACTTTGTCGAAATAATATTTTCATGTCAGCCTCCAATCATCATTTCCTCTTATATACAGTATAGTCAGAAATTGGGAAAATATTCTTGTAATATTTTCGGTATAGATAACATATAATGGAGAAGATGATAGAAAAGGATTGAATAAATAATATGGCAGATTTTGGAAATATGGCGGCAATTATGATCGTTTGCGTTTTGGTTTTATTTATCGGCGCATTTGGCAGGAAAATTGAGTGGATCATTAATTTTCTTCTGCGGGCAGTTATGGGAGCAATAGGAATCTATTTTCTGAACGGTTTTTTGACAGCAAGAAATATTTCGGCTGTGGTAGGGATCAATCCCATAACTGTTTTGACATCCGGAATCCTTGGATTTCCGGGACTTATAGTGCTTTATGGGATCAATTTTTTTAAGATGTTGTGAAATACTTACAAAAATATTTTTTTTATAAAATTACTCTGGACAAGCAGAAAAAATACATATATAATTCGAGTTACCCTATAGGGAATTCATTATCATATTCGTTCAAATTATTTCTACAGTATCGGGAAGTTTCTTCCAAAAATTTCGTTGAGTCGATTATAAGAAAATGGGAGGTGGTTGAATCGGACTGACTTATTATCAATATTCTTTGAGTCTATTGCTCATTGTGGCGGTCCTGATGGATTTTAAACGTGACAGGATATACAACGGCTGGATTCTATTCGGTGTTTTGCTGGGGTTATCCTTTCAGATCAGGATGGACGGATGGCAGGGACTATATCATGCCGCCGCTTCCGTGTTACTTTCTTTCTGTCTTTTCTATCCCGTCTATAAGATCGGTGGTCTGGGAGCCGGAGACGTAAAGCTGTTTATGATGACCGGTTGTTTTCTGTCTGTGAATCGGCTGCTGTATGCGGCAGTGATTTCTTTTGTCATAGGTGCAGTATTTTCCATAGTCAAAATGATATCGGAAGAAAACTATAGAGAGCAAATGCAATATCTGTTCTCTTATCTGCTGGATGTGTTATGTACGGGACAGTGGAAACTGTATGGAGAGAACCTGAAGCAGGATCATTCAAAATACAAGAGCAATAAAATACATTTTGCACTGCCGATTTGTCTCAGTGTGTTGCTTGGAATAGGAGGATTATATTGAAACAAAAGATTTTTGCGGTTTGTGATCTGGAAGAAACTTACGCCTTTCAAATGGCGGAATATATCATAGAAAAAGTGCCTATGCCCTATACGCTGCATCTTTTTACAAAAACGGAGAAATTGCAGATTTTCATAGAGCGGAATGAAATTGCTGTTTTGTTGATCGGAGAAAGCGCCATACGACAGTTAAATACCAAACCGGAAATTCCGAATATATTTGTCTTGCAGGAAAGTGAGCAGGAATTGGAGAAGGAGTATCAATACATCAACAAATTTCAAAGTCCGGCGCAGGTAATAAAAGAGATGACAGAACATATCGCGGATTGGAAAGACTGGAGCGGAGAAGAAAAACTGCAGGGGATACAGTCCAGAATAATCGGGATCTATTCTCCGGTCAGAAGATGTCTGCAAACTTCATTTGCACTGACAATGGGACAGCTGCTTGCAAGAGAGCATAAGGTGCTGTATCTGAACTTTGAGAGTTACTCGGGATTTGACAAGATGCTTCAGAGGGAGTTTTCGGCAGACATGCTGGATGTGGTTTATTACTTTAGATGTGCCAGAGAAAAACTCTCGCTCAGACTATCTTCCATTGTGCAGACTATCAACGGTCTGGATTTTATTCCGCCGGGACAGTCCAATTTGGACATGCAGGGAATCTCCGGAGAAAATTGGCTGGAGTTGCTGGAAACCATAGGAAAGATCAGCGAATATGAATATCTGATACTGGATCTGACAGATTCCATGAACGGATTGTTTGAGTTGTTGTCGCATTGCTATAAGATTTATACGATTACCAAAGACGATGGCTTTGCCATGGCAAAAATGGATCAGTATGAAAAAATACTACAGTTAAATGAGTTGAATCATATTGCGGCAAAAACCGTAAAATGCAGATTCCCTTTCTTTGAAAAGCTTCCGGCAGACTTAAACCTGATGACGCATGGGGAGCTGGCGGGATATGTCAGAACGATTATACAAGAGGATTTATATGAAGAACAGACAAGATGAAATGAGAAGGCAGTTGAAAGAATTGCTCGCGGCAGATATTGATTACTCTAGGGAAATATCCGACGATGAGATGCAGGAATTGATCGACGAGCTGCTTGTCAGGGAAGGAAGAAAATTGTCCTTGTCACTGGCAGAAAAAGAACGGCTGCGCAAGGAACTTTTTCATGCGGTCAGGAAGCTGGATGTATTGCAGGAACTTATTGACGATACGGATATAACGGAAATCATGATTAACGGGCCGGACAATATTTTTATAGAGAAAAAGGGCCAATTGTCCCAATTTGCGCTGAGGTTTGAGAGCAAAGAAAAATTGAACGATGTGATACAGCAGATTGTCGCGGCATGTAACAGAGTTGTCAACGAGGCTTCTCCGATCGTAGATGCGAGACTTGAAAACGGTGCCCGGGTCAATGTGGTTTTAAATCCCATTGCTTTAAACGGACCGATTGTTACGATTAGAAGATTTCCGGACAAACCGATCACAATGGAAGATTTGATTTCTTTCGGGTCAGTTCCGAAAGAAGTCTGCGCATGGCTGAAAAACTTAGTAGAGGCCAAATATAATATTTTTATCAGCGGGGGAACCGGTTCCGGTAAGACGACTTTTTTGAATGCGCTGTCCAATTATATACCGCAGGAGGAACGAATCATTACGATTGAAGACAGCGCAGAGCTGCAAATATTGAATATTCCGAATCTGGTTAGATTGGAGACAAGAAATGCCAATGTGGAAGGATGCCGGGAGATTACCATTCGTGACCTGATAAAGACTTCCTTGCGTATGCGTCCGGATAGAATTATTGTGGGAGAGGTCAGAGGCGGAGAAGCCTTTGATATGATGCAATGCCTGAATACGGGACATGACGGTTCCATGTCAACCGGTCATGCCAATAGCTCTAAAGATATGCTGAGCAGATTGGAAAATATGATACTTATGGGGATAGAGTTACCGCTAAACGCTATAAAGCAGCAGATTGCTTCCGGCATAGACATTATCATTCATCTGGGCAGACTTCGGGATAAATCCAGGAAAGTGTTGGAGATCATAGAAGTGCTTGGTTTTGAAGAAAATGAGATTCAGTTGAAGCCCTTGTACCAATTTGAGGAGGAAGGGGAAGACTCGAAGGGAAGAGTCTTAGGAACGCTAAAGAAAAAGGGAGAGTTGACATATGCGGAAAAACTTAAGACCGCCGGCATCCGGTTGGATAGTGGCTGATTATGAAGACTATATTTTAAGCGGCAGGGAACGTATATGGTATGCTGCGGAAGGCATTTTGATCGTGGGAATCATCGCTTATTTCTTTTACAATTCCGTCTGGTCCTGTTTGTTTTTGTCTCCGTTGTTTCTTTTGTTCCTAAAAGAGAAGAAAAAGGAGTTGGCAAAAAAGCGGAAGCAGGAACTGAATATGCAGTTTAAGGATGCGGTACTTGCTGTATCCGCGAATCAAAAAGCCGGTTATTCCGTGGAAAATGCTTTTCGGGAAGCGTTTCGCGATATGGCAATGTTATATGGAAGTGAAAGTTATATTTGTAAGGAACTTCGTTATATTGCCAAGGGTCTGGATAATAATATCATTCTGGAAAAAATGCTGTATGATTTCGGGCTCAGAAGTCATGTGCCGGATATTCTGCAATTTGCGGATGTCTTTCTGATCGCCAAGAGAAACGGCGGGAATATGACGGAAATCCTGTCCGAAACGGCAGAGACTATTGAGCAAAAAATTGTAGTGGATAAAGAAATACAAGTGTTGCTCAGTTCCAAAAAAATGGAGCAGAAAATTATGAATATGGTCCCTTTTCTCATTATCTTCTACATTGACCTGACATCCAGGGGATTCTTTGACGCACTGTATCATAATCTGGCAGGAGTTGTCATTATGACACTTTGTCTTATCGTCTATCTGACGGCTTTTATGATTTCCAAAAAAATAGTTGAAATAGAAGTGTAAGAGAAAGGCGTGGTTATAAACATGATATATGGATATTTTGCCATTTTGGGATGCTATTTTCTGCTGTTTATTTTATCACATAAGAAAGATGTGTCAGCGTATCGAGATCAGGCAGAAAAACAGGATTACCCGGGCGGAGCGCTTTTCTTAAAAGCGTCAGTTTGGTGCATGGATCTAAAGAAACGGCTGTCAGCAAAATCCGCTAATAAAGAAAAGCGGCAAAAAAGCATGTTTTGCAGAAAACAGATGTATGGGAACAGACTGGGAACAAATTTGAGACTGCTCAATCCGTCAATGTCCGAGAAGCAGCAGGTGCAGGAATTTTACCTGAGGCAGTGTAGTCTTGTATTATTGATACTTTTTGTGGGCGATCTACTTTGCCTAGGGATAGCGCTTAGCGGACGAACAGGCGGATTATTACAGGAAGGAAATTATATCAACAGAAATACATATGGGGCCGGCGATGTGAAAATCGCGTTGTCGGCGCAGATAGAAGGAGAAGATCCTGAAGAAATTCTTTATACCGTGGAAGAGCAAAAATATACGGAGGAAGAAGTAAACGCATTGTATCGGGAGGCGTCTGCGTGTTTGACAGAAGTGATTCTGGGAGGAAACAGCAGTCCGGACCGGATAACGGAAGATTTGGATCTGGTTACTTCCATAGGAGGATATCCTTTTCAGATATCATGGGACAGCAGCAATTATTCCCTGATTCATACGGATGGTTCCGTACACAATGAGATATTGGAAGATGCGCAAGTAGTAACATTGACGGCATATTTCCGGTATGAAGGAATGGAATTTAAAGAGATTTTTCCGATAGAGATACATCCTGCGGTATATACAGAAAAAGAA
This sequence comes from Lachnospiraceae bacterium, assembly GCA_022510585.1. Classification (GTDB taxonomy): domain Bacteria; phylum Bacillota; class Clostridia; order Lachnospirales; family Lachnospiraceae; genus UBA3282. The sequence continues at coordinate 9,841 of JAFLTF010000026.1, read as the reverse complement.
CTGCTGACAAGAAAGATTGAAGCTTCTTTGGAAGAACAAAATCAGGCGAGCAGGACGGATGATATCATGAAACTGCCGGAGAAGATCGGAACGAAAAACGTTGTTTGGAAGGAGGTGATTCAGGATAGCAGCGGTTATTTCTTCCTGCTGTTATTAGGCGCTACAGTACTTATTTTCTTTTCGGGCGATAAAGAAGTCGAACGGAACCTGGAAAAACGAAAGAAAGAATTGTTGTTGGATTACCCGGAAATCGTAAACAAACTGACATTATACATGGGAGCCGGAATGACCATTCGAAACGCTTTTTTCAAGATGGGAGAGGACTATAAAAAGGTAGGCGTTTCCCACAGGAAAAGATACATCTATGAGGAAATACTATTGCTCTGTCATGAGCTGCAAAGCGGTGTATCGGAAACGGAAGCCTATGCACATCTGGGGAAGCGGTGCCAGTTACAGGTCTATATGAAACTATGTGCGCTATTATCACAAAATCTGCGTCGGGGCAGCAACGATCTATTGGCAATGCTTCGACAGGAGGCAGTGAATGCTTTTGAAGAGAGGAAGAATACCGCAAAAAAAATGGGTGAAGAAGCCGGAACCAAGCTTCTCTTACCAATGATGATGATGTTGTGTATTGTCATGGCGCTGATTATGATTCCGGCATTTCTATCCTTTTCCTAAGACAGATAAAATTTTGCATTGTGAAATAATTTGACGAAAAAAGGAGGAGTATTTTATGGGTAAAAGAAACTTAAAAAACTTTAAAGATTTTTTGAGAGAAGAGGAAGGTTTGGGAACGGTAGAGATCATTCTGATCATTGTGGTTTTGATCGGTCTGGTAATTATTTTTAAAGAGCAGTTACGCAGTCTGGTGGAAAGTATTTTTGAAAAAATCACCTCGGACAGTAACACGATAATGTCATGAAAAAGGGATATATAACGGTTTTTTTGTCATTATCCTTAACGCTGATTCTGTCCCTTGTATTTACTTTAATAGAAGGGGCAAGGATCAGTGCCATACGAATGAAGTTTGCGTGTGTGGCGGATATCGGAATGAATTCCGTTTTGGCAGAATACCATAGAGAGTTGCTGGAGCAATATGATCTGCTGTTTGTGGATACCTCTTATGGAGGAGAGACACCTTCCGTTGCCAATACGGAGGAACATTTGCGAAACTATATGCAAAAGAATCTGCAGTATGGAAACAGCGGCGGTTTGGGGAATATGAGAGATTTTTTGAATATGCGGATAGACAGTGTGGAACTTACGGAGTATTCCATAGCCTCCGATGATGAAGGCGATGTGCTCAAAAGGCAGATTACGGATTATATGACAGATTATCCGGTGGGAAATTTATTAGATAAAATTACTGGAAATATTGCACAGATTGATGCATCTCAAATGGATTCAAGGGATCTTGAAGGAGAGCGGAACGAATATCAAAGACAGATCGAGGAAATCGGATTACCCGAAGAAGAAGTAGAGGAAGGAGTATTTGAGGAAGTACCACTGAATAATCCTGCCGATGTTGCCGATGCGACCCGCAGTATAGGTGTATTGAATCTGGTGGTAGATGATATTGACAGCATTTCAACGGTAAGTGTACCGCTCTCCCAATATATTTCGAGTCGTTCTCTCATGCGGGGAAATGGGGTATGCGCGGATGCAATGCAGAACGGGAGCGCACCGAATGATATTGTATTTCTTGCTTATTTATTTGACAAATGCGGATATTACGGGCGGGAAAAAGAAGATTCCCTGCTGCAGTATCAGATAGAATATATGATTGCGGGCAAAAATACGGACTGGCAGAATTTAGAACAGGTGGCTAAAAGACTGCTTAGATGGCGGGAGGTTGCAAATGTAATTTATATTCTGTCAGACAGCGCGAAAATTGCGGAAGCTGAAGCAATGGCATTGGCTTTAACAGCAGTGGTTATGTGTCCTGAGTTGGCAGAACCGGTAAAATATACGATTTTATTTGCATGGGCATATGTGGAGAGCCTGCAGGATGTCAAAACATTGTTGAAAGGCGGAAGAGTGCCGATTTATAAAACTGCCGCCGATTGGAAGACCGGGATCAACAGTATCGAAAATGTGGCGGGAAGTCTTTCCGATTCCGGTGACAGCGGCAGGGGGTTGAATTATAAAGAATATCTGGAAGTTATGTTATTTATAACGAATGACCGTGACAGGACCTTTCGGGCGATGGATATCATGGAAATGGATATTCGTAAGACTCCGGGCAACAGTGCGTTTCGTCTGGATGGCTGTTTTGATACATATCGGACAAGACTATCAGTCTCAAGCGGTTTTGGATACAACTTTGAAATGGAACGCCTATATGGATTTTATTAAGCGGAAAGGAGGTAAGAGGGGATGCCCTTTTTACGGTTACATGTTCAAAAAAAATTAAATAATAAATCGATGGCAAATTCTCTCCGGACACTTCTCAACATTCTTCACCAAATTGTACCGTTAAGAAGGGTGTCCCCTTTTACCTCACAGAAACTTAAGGCGTCCATAACGGTCGAGGCAGCGTTTGCATTGCCGCTGTTTTTGTTTTTTCTGATCAATGTGATGTCCGTTATGAATATGATAGGTTTGCAGAGCCGGTTAAATGCAGCGCTGCATCAGACGGGAAATCAAATGGCATTTGCCGGATATGCATATGAAAAGACGGCGGGAGCAATATTACCCGAAGGAATTGCTTCTGTAGTGTTGACGGAACTTTATGCAAGAAATCAAATTCTTGATTATGTCGGAAAAGACTATTTGAATCAGTCCTGTGTCAAAAACGGAGCAGCGGGAATTTCTACTGGCGGGACGTCCATTATGAAGAATCAAGATATGATAGAAATCCGTCTTTCTTATCAACTGGAACCGCTCTTTTCGGTCCTGGGATTTGACGGACTTGCAACCGGAGCCTGTTATTACGGACATGCCTGGACAGGATATGATGTGGAAGACGGGATCAGCGATTTTGCAAAAGAGGATCCAATGGTCTATGTGACGGAAACAGGTACGGTCTATCATACGAATCGAAACTGTACCTATCTGAATCCTTCCGTTAAGGCGGTTGATATTGCTGCTATAGGGGACAGTAGGAACCAGTCGGGCGGGAAGTATTATCCCTGTGAATTGTGTGGAAAAAAGAATGTGCAGGGAACGGTTTATATTACCGGTCAGGGCAGCAGTTATCACAGCTCTTTAACCTGTTCCGGGTTGAAACGTACAATTTATACAATACCCTTATCGCAAGCGGGAGGAAGGGGACGATGTTCGAAATGCAGATAGGAAGCGGACTTATGGATGGAATTACCTTTATTTTTCTATGCGTATGTGCGGTATACGATATGAGAAAAAAGGAGATTCCGCTGATTATGGTGATCATAGGAATGGCTGCCGCATTTGGAATCGATCTGTGGCGGATGTTCAATCAAACGTTGTCCATAACAGAAGTGGGACTTGCGTTGCTGCCAGGCTTATTTTTGTTGTCTGTCAGCTTCTGTACAAGAGAAAAGGTGGGATATGGCGACGGTTTATTGCTGATGACATCAGGGCTTTTGGCAGGTTTTTATAAATGCTGTCTTTCTTTGTTCATCAGCCTGGTCTGTTGTTCTGTTTGCGCATTGTTATTGCTGGCGCTGCACAAAGTGAAAAAGAACAGCAGCATACCGTTTGTGCCGTTTTTGGCGATAGGATTGGGGGTTGGATTCTTTGTATAAAAAAATTTATAAAAAAAGAGTTTCGGGGTATATGACATTAGAAGCGGCCTTTATTATTCCATGGGTAATTTTTCTTTTTGTTTTTCTGATCTATGCCGGTTTTTATCTCTATGATAAGTGCGTACTTTTTCAGGATGCGTATGCGCTCTGTTTCCGTGGCAGTATTCAGAAAGATGAGGGCAGTGTGGTTGACTATATCAACGCCCATATGGAAGAACAGTTTGGCAGCAAATATTTTGGAGTTGGAAATGTTTCGGGAAGTGTGGAAAAAAATGGGCAAAATGTGATCGTTTATGGGGCATGCAGTGTAAAAATCCCTTTTCAGAATTTCCTGACAATGGCGCGAAATAGCGGCTGGCAGATTCAGACAGGGGCGAGGGCACAGATCATCAATCCCACGAAGGTGATTCGCAAATGCCGGATGGTTGAGAATCTTTTAAAATAAGATAACAGAAAAAGGAAGTAAAGGACAATGGTAGAGGCAAAATTTTTTAGAGATTATAATCATAACTATATTATTTTGGAATGTGAGAATGCGGATGAGGCCGGGGATACTTATCGTTTTAAGATGCTGGCCTCCAATAAGATCGACAGACTGTTAAAATGTTCTGTCAGAAATGTGAACGGAAAAGCATATCTTTACTATGATATCAGTTCTAAAGTTACCCTTAAGAATCTTTATCAATCCAAAAAAATGTCCTATGAACAGGTGAAGGATCTGTTTTATCAAATTGATGCGGTTTATCAGAATTTGGGACAGTATTTTATCAGGGAAAGCGGATTGTTATTACAACCCGACTATCTTTATTATGATCTTACGACAAAGAAATACTTTGGAGTATATTATCCGGTGAATGATACACAGTCTGAAAATTCTTATGAGGCATTAATGGATTTTCTGATAGATCATGTAGATACGGAAGATCGACGATTGGCAGATCTTGTTTATCAAATATATGAAATGTCAGGTGAATCCTATTTCACAATGGCAGATGCATTGCTGCTATTTGATACGGCAGATGATAAACCGATGGAATCGCAGGTTAAAGATGAAAGAACTTTGCCGGAGGAAAAGGTAATGACAGAGTCCTTGGCGGTATACGAAAGAGATGAAGCGCCCCTGTGGAGTGAGGAGCCTGTATCATCATCGGGAGAACAGACCGATCGGAACAAAGGCCGTATCTATTATGGCATTTTTGCTGTTTTATCTTTGTGTGGGATCGGTGCGGTGATCGGAATCTATTTCCATTTCCAATTGACACAGAAGGAGCTTATGATGGTCGTGTGCTGTGGGGCAGTTATGGGATTGTGCTTCTTATTTTCCGCCGTTCAATTTCTGCGGTTAAAGTCAAAAATAAGGAAGCAGGAAACGGAAGAAAAAGAGCTGCGATGGGATATAGAGGATGAGTTTCGGGACGTTAGACCGGTTGCCCTGCAAGAGGTAGTGGAGAAAGCGGCGGACGTGACAGGTATTGAAAATCGCCCAAGTGAAAATCGTTTCGAACGGTACGACGAAACACGATACGGAGAAACGGTGTTTGTGGATGCGCATAAGCAAAATCGGGAATATAAATTATATGCATTGGATAAAAAGAATAAAAAACATATAGAACTGACACAGTTTCCGTTTACTATTGGAAAAATGGCAGGCTGCGTAGACTGTGTTTTGACGGATGAGTCTATAAGCAGGCTCCATGCGCGGTTTGAAAAACAGGAGGGAAGGATCTTTTTGACAGATATGAATTCCAAGAACGGAACTTTTAAGAACGGATTGCGCATGGAACCGAGTGAAACGGTAGAAATAGAACCCGGTGATGAAATTCGTTTCGGTAAGTTAAATTATTGTTATCGCTAAGAGGCATTCTTTCTATTTGAATAGGATTTCTGTTTGACATGGTAAGGTGAAGATGGTACTCTCAAAGGTGGAGAAAAAGATTTTTGATGAAGCGGAAAAAGGTATAGGTTCATATTATCATGATATTTGAACAGTTAGAACATTTATTAATAGAACGCGGATTTATCAAGGTGCCGTCTAACCTGCCGGAATTTTCATTTTTCTTTCAGGGTGAACATGCATATGTAAATGTCTTACATGTGATCGATTATAGACAGGGGCTTTATATTGCCGAAGATCAGTATGTGCATATAAAAGGAAAGATTCAGGAATTTTTTCGGGAGAAGGGAATCAAGGATGTACACATTCTGTCGCTGCTTGTCAGTACGGATGCCGAGAAAGCAAAACTTTTGTATGGAGAAGATTCCTTTTGCTGGCTGATCGATCCGATCGAGAACCGGTTGATGATCTATGAAGATCAGGTGCCGGATTTTTATGGATTAAAAAACATTTTGGAAAATTTTTTGTTTGAAATTTCCAAACAGCCTGCAGCGGAGCAGGTAAAAACGGTAAGTGCAGAGGCTGTCGGAGGTCTCGATTCCGGAAAGCGTAAATTGCCGTGGATAACGATTTTGCTTGTTGCGGTGAATATAATTGTGTTTATCATGTGTACATTTACAGGGGATTTGTTATATAATATAGGAGATTTTAGTGTAAAGAACTTAATAGATGACGGCGAGTGGTACCGCATACTGTCCAGTATGTTCCTGCATGCGGATGTTCAACATCTTGTCAGCAATATGTTGGTGTTGTTTTACATTGGAAATGTAGTTGAAAAACAACTCGGACATTTACCTTATATTATTGTATATCTTTTATCGGGTTTTGCGGGAGATCTTTTTTCTGCAGCTCATGAGTTGTTTAGCGGATATTATTTTAGTTCGGTAGGAGCCAGCGGAGCCGTTTTTGGAATAGAAGGCGCACTTTTGATGTTAGCGCTTTTGCATAAGGGCAAGGTCACCGATGTTACTGCTGGCAGGATCGTGTTTGCAATTGCTTTTTCCCTGTATTGCGGTTTTACCAGCAGCTATGTCAATAATATGGCGCATGTTGGCGGCGTACTTATGGGATTTGTGGCAGCAGGCATATTCTGGCTTCTGATTCCCCAGACAAAAAGGGGACAAGCCGGGAGAATGTAGAGAAAGGCAGGGTTATGACATATGAAAATTAATATTTATTATGGCGGCAGAGGATTAATAGACGACCCTACGCTTTATGTGTTGGAGAAGATGGAAGATGTCTTAGATGAACTGCATGTTACCGTAGAAACTTTTCGGCTACATGAATTGAAAAACGGTATTACGACTTTGCCTCAGACACTCAAGAATGCGGACGGTATCATATTGGCAACTACAGTGGAATGGTATGGTATCGGCGGCTTTATGCAGCAATTTCTGGATGCATGCTGGCTGTATGGAGACAAAGAAAAAATCAGCCGGATCTATATGTGCCCGATCGTCATGTCAACAACCTACGGCGAGCAGGACGGAAAATTAAATCTTGCCACCGCGTGGGAAATTCTGGGCGGTCTTTCCTGTGACGGTCTCTGCGGCTATATTGCGGACATGAGTATTTTGGAAGACAATGAGGATTATTTGCGGATCATCGAGAAAAAGGCGGAGAATCTTTATCGGACGATCAACCAGAAGATGCCCTGCCTGCCGGCAAGCAATCAGGCAATCAATCAAAAAATCTCCATGCCCCGCAATATCGATCTGACACCACAGGAATCCGAGCAGCTTTCTCAATATGCTTCCGATGACAGTTATGTACAACGCCAAAAGGCGGATATTCAGGAATTGACCAGTTTATTCAGGGACATGATGGGAAATAACGAGAAGGATAATGAAAACGAATTCTTAGAGGAGTTGAAAACCCATTTCAAACCCCAGGCAGGATTTGCGGCGAAATATAAAATTGTGATTGAAGAGAAAAAGAAACCGCTTGTCATTGAGGTAGACGGTGCCAAGCTAAACTGTTTCTATGGAGAGGGAAGTAATTTTGATGTGGAGATTCAGGTAAACAGGGCATCTATGGCAGGCATTATTACCGGTGCGGTTACGTTTCAACGGCTGTTTATGGCAGGCGATATGAAAATGAAGGGTGACTTTAAGGTGCTGCGGTCTTTGGATGAAATTTTCATTTTTTAATAAAAGAAGGGTATGGTTATCGGAATGAAAGATAAGGATTGTATTTTTTGTAAAATCGCAGGCGGAGAAATCCCGTCTAAAACAATCTATGAGGATGAGGAGTTTCGTGTGATCCTGGATTTGGGTCCGGCAGCGAAAGGCCACGCACTGATCCTGCCGAAGGATCACTTTGCAAACCTATATGAATTGCCGGATGAGACGGCATCCCGTGTTATGCTGCTTGCAAAGAGGATGGCGGCTCAGATAACGGACAAACTGCAATGCGACGGTTTTAATCTTGTACAGAATAACGGCGAGGTTGCAGGGCAGACGGTATTCCATTTTCATATGCACCTGATACCGAGGTACAAAGATGACGGTCAAAAAATAGCCTGGCAGCCGGGCAAACCTTCACAGGAAGAGTTGGAAGAGATCCGAAACCAAATTGTGGGGAATTAATGTTATGCGTACAATAGACGTAGCGGAAATCACGGAAAACATTCAAGAGATGTGTATTGAAGCAAACCATTTCCTGACACAGGATATGGATGCGGTCATGAAGTCAGCGGCAGAAACAGAGAAGTCCCCGTTAGGGAAACAGATTTTATGTCAGCTGCAGGATAATCTGCGTATTGCAGGAGAAGATATGATACCGATTTGTCAGGATACCGGCATGGCAGTCATTTTTATGGAGATCGGACAGGATGTTCATTTTACAGGCGGTAATCTGGAAGAGGCAGTCAATGAAGGCGTAAGAAGAGGCTATGTTGACGGGTATCTTAGAAAATCTGTGGTGAAAGATCCACTTATCAGAGAAAATACTAACGATAACACACCTGCCATTATCCATTATGAGATGATTCCCGGAGAGCAGGTGAAGATTACGGTAGCACCCAAGGGTTTTGGCAGCGAGAATATGAGTAGGATTTTTATGCTCAAACCTGCGGATGGCATAGAAGGTGTAAAAAATGCAATTCTTACCGCAGTAAAAGAAGCGGGTCCCAATGCCTGTCCCCCTATGGTAGTCGGAGTAGGAATCGGCGGCACATTTGAAAAATGTGCATATTTGGCGAAGAAAGCACTGACCAGACCGGTCAACGTACGTTCAGACATTCCCTACGTTAAAGAACTGGAAGAAGAGCTGTTGGAGAAGATCAATAAAACCGGAATCGGACCGGGCGGTTTGGGCGGAACGACTACGGCACTGGCTGTCAATATCAATACTTATCCGACGCATATAGCCGGACTGCCTGTCGCGATCAATATTTGTTGTCATGTGAACAGACATGCACAGAGAATAATATAAGGAAGAGACATGAAGGGAGCATAAGCATCGGAATGGAGCAGCACATACAGGCACCAATGAGTGAAGCGGATGCAAAAAAGCTAAAAGCCGGAGATTATGTTTATATTACCGGCACCATCTATACGGCGAGGGACGCCGCACATAAGCGGATGTATGAAACTTTGGAAAAGGGTGAACCCTTGCCAATGGAAATGAAGCACAATATCATTTATTATATGGGACCGTCCCCGGCAAGAGAAGGAAGACCGATTGGATCTGCGGGACCTACCACGGCAAGCCGCATGGATAAATATGCACCGGCATTATTGGATCTGGGATTGATCGGCATGATCGGGAAAGGAAAGCGCACCGAGGCTGTCAGGGAGGCTATTATCAGAAACGGTGCAGTTTACTTTGCAGCGATAGGCGGAGCTGGAGCGTTGTTATCCAAATCCATTCAATCATCGGAAGTGGTTGCCTATGATGACTTAGGAACGGAAGCAATTCGTAAATTGGAAGTTGAGAACTTTCCCGTTATCGTTGTAATCGATTCTGAGGGTAATAATTTATACGAAACGGCAGTCAAAGACTATTGCGATTTATAACAAATAAAGGCATTGACAAATATTTTTACCTTATGTATAATAACAAATGCGTCATGTGATGGGCGTATAATTCCATAATTGGTAGAGGATTAATTCAGACTGTGGAGAAATACTCAAGAGGCTGAAGAGGCGCCCCTGCTAAGGGTGTAGGTCGTTTACGCGGCGCGAGGGTTCAAATCCCTCTTTCTCCGTTTTATCTA
>JAFLTF010000025.1:21768-26907 GCA_022510585.1 Lachnospiraceae bacterium | reverse complement strand
AGGGTGTTGGTTCTACCAAGAACGGTAGAGATTCCGAATCCAAGAGATTAGGTGCAAAAAGAGCTGACGGACAATTCGTAAAAGCAGGAAATATCTTATACAGACAGCGCGGAACCAAGATTCATCCGGGTGTTAACGTCGGAATCGGCGGAGATGATACCTTATTCGCATTGGTTGACGGCGTGCTTCGATTTGAAAGAAAAGGAAGAGATAAAAAACAGGCTTCCGTATATCCTGTAGAAAAATAATGCGAATGGACCGGGCTTCAAACAACTGATTGTTTGGAGCCTTTTTTCAACATTGGGCAAGGAGTTTACTATGTTTGCAGATCGTGCAAAAATATTTGTAAAAAGCGGAAAAGGTGGAGACGGACATGTTTCCTTCAGAAGAGAAAAATATGTAGCAAACGGAGGTCCGGACGGCGGAGACGGCGGAGATGGCGGAAATGTCTATTTTGTTGTAGATGAGGGCTTAAATACTCTGACGGATTTCCGTCATATTCGCAAGTACAGTGCAGGAAATGGTGCAGAAGGCGGAAAACGTAACTGTGCGGGCAAAAACGGCGAAGATATTTTCATTAAGGTGCCTGCCGGAACGGTGATCAAGGAAGCAGAGAGCGGGAAAGTGATTGCGGATATGTCCGGCGAGAATACCAGAGTATTGCTGTTAAAAGGCGGAAAAGGCGGTAACGGCAATCAGCACTATGCCACCAGCACCATGCAGGCGCCGAAGTATGCGCAGCCGGGACAGCCGGCTATGGAACTAGAACTGTTACTGGAACTTAAGGTGATTGCTGATGTGGGTCTGGTGGGCTTTCCCAATGTGGGCAAATCCACATTTTTATCCAAAGTGACAAATGCCAACCCCAAAATCGCAAACTACCATTTTACCACATTAAGTCCGAATCTTGGTGTGGTGGATCTGGAAGATGCAAAAGGATTTGTGATTGCGGATATTCCGGGATTGATCGAAGGCGCTTCAAAAGGCGTTGGTCTTGGACATGAATTCTTACGGCATATTGAGCGGACCAAAATGATCCTTCATATCGTTGATGCGGCATCCACGGAAGGCAGGGACCCGATTGAGGATATTTATGCCATCAATAAGGAATTAATGGCCTATAATCCGGAAATCGCTTCCAGACCGCAGATCATAGCCGCGAATAAGATCGATATGATCTATGCAGAGGATGACCCGATAGAGCGTATTAAAAAGGAATTTGAGCCCCAGGGGATACCTGTCTATCCGATTTCTGCAATCAGTGGGCAGGGCGTGAGAGAACTGCTTTATACTCTGCAAAACCGATTGGATGAACTTGGTGATGAACCGGTTGTCTTTGCGCCGGAATATATACCGGAAGAGCATATAAACACAGTAAGCGAGCCGTTTACGGTTTCTTACGATGAAGAAAATGACGAGTATGTAGTAGAAGGCCCGCGTATTGAAAAGATGCTATCTTATACAAATCTGGAATCTGAGAAGGGATTCCGTTTTTTCCAGAATTTCTTAAAGGAAAACGATATTTTAAGACAGCTTGAAGAACTTGGAATCGAAGAAGGAAACACAGTCAGGATGTATGGACTGGTTTTTGATTACTATAAATAAACGACCATACTGGGTTTCTTTGCGGAAAGGAGTAGCAAAATGACAAGCAAACAACGAGCATATCTAAAAAGTCTGGCAAGTAATTTAAGTCCTATTTTTCAAGTGGGAAAGGCCAGTCTTACGCCGGAATTTACGGAAGCGATCAGGGAGGCTTTCAATACCAAAGAGCTGATTAAAATAGCCGTTTTAAAAAACTGTGCTGACGATCCGAACGAAATTGCAGAAATGGTGGCAGAAAGAACGCATTCTCAGGTGGTTCAGGTTATTGGAAAGAAGATCATACTTTACAAACCGGATAAGAAAAATCCAAAGATCATTTTAAAATAACTTATGTTATTATATGAAAGAAAGGTAGTGTAGTATTATTGAGAAAAGTAGGAATTATGGGCGGAACTTTTAATCCGATCCATGTAGGACATCTGATCATTGCAGAAAAGGCAAGAGAACAGTTCGACCTGGATGAGGTCATTTTTATGCCTAGCGGAACGCCTTATATGAAAAACAGTCAAGAAATCTTACCGGCAGACATTAGAGCGGAAATGACCAGGCTGGCAATTGAGGAAAATCCTTTTTTTGATCTCTCTTTCATAGAAGTGGAGAAAGAGGGTAGTACTTACACTTACGAAACGTTAGAATATCTGCGAGAGAAAAATCCGGGTACGGAGTATTATTTTATTCTCGGTGCGGACAGCCTATGGGCGATTGAAGACTGGAAAGAGCCGGAAAGAATTTTTGCAAATTGTCATATTCTGGCTGCGGTAAGAGATGATAAGTCAAAGGAGGATATGGAAGCGCAGATAGCCTCTTTAAAAAGCAGATTTGATGCCGATATTTTACTGTTACAGAGCGGATATATGGAGATCTCTTCTTCTATGATCCGAAATTTGATAAAAGAGGGACATTCGATCCGTTATCTTGTACCGGAAGCGGTCTATGACTATATTATCAAAAATAAATTATACAAAGCGGAGGAAACCATCCGGGGGTAAGTATGAAGGCCATAGATTTGAAGAAAATAAGAAAAGAGATGGAAGAGGAGCTTAATGCCAAACGATTTGAACACACCCTATCTGTGGCATATACGGCAGCGTCTCTTGCCATGGTACACGATGAGAATATTGATAACGCCCTTTTAGCAGGCATGCTGCATGACTGTGCCAAATGTCTCTCCGACAAAAAAATGATTTCCATCTGTCATAAACATAATTTAACCATTTCGGAAGTGGAGAAACAAAACCCGGCATCTCTTTTACATGCCAAAGTAGGAAGTTTCCTGGCACAGGAAGAATACGGCATTGACGATCAGGATATCTTAAATGCGATCTGCTATCATACTACAGGACGTCCCAATATGAGTAAATTAGAAAAAATTTTGTATATTGCGGATTACATTGAACCATACAGAAATCATGCCGCTAATCTGAACGAAGTACGCCGTATGGCCTATCAGGATTTAGACAAGACTCTTATAAAAATACTGGAGGATACCTTATCTTATCTGTCATCATCAGAAAAACCAATCGACTCCATGACAAAAGAGACTTACGAATTTTATAGAAAAAGAGAGGATGTTATTACATGACTTCAAAAGAAATGACAAAACTTGCAATTAATGCATTAGAAGATAAAAAGGCGGAGGATATCAAAGTGATAGATATCAGCCATATTTCCACAATTGCAGACTATTTTATCATTGCAAACGGTACCAATAAAAGCCAGATTCAAACTATGACCGACAATGTGGCGGAGGTGCTGGGAAAAGCCGGGCATCCGGAAAAACATATTGAAGGATATCAGAATGCAAATTGGATCTTAATGGATTTTCAGGATATCATCGTTCATATTTTTGATAAAGAAAACCGGTTATTCTATGATCTGGAGCGTATTTGGAGAGACGGCGTGGAGATTCCAGTGGAAAATCTGTAAAATCTTAAGAAAATATAGAACTCCTTCAAAAGCTTAGATTTTCTAAGCCAGCGTATTGCTGACTTAGAAAATCTTTTTGCCTTATTGATGTGATTCTCTTGCAGCATTGCCCGCATACATATAGAATGTGATGATATACAGACCGGCAATACCTACTAAAGCATAAATAATTCTGGAAAGCCATGACATATTACCAAAAATAAAGGCCACCAGATCGAAACTGAAGAAACCGATAAGTCCCCAGTTAATTGCACCTATGATAGCAATAGTCAGGGCAAGATAATCTAATCCTTTATTATTCATATTATTCATTCCCCTTTCCATAAAAAATCAAAAGAAACTATGATAGCAATAAATTGAATCTGCCATCATGTATTATTATTTCTTATAAAAAGGCGGTTATACTGGAAAAATTAGTGATATAAACGAAAAACGCCGAATACCTTTCCAAGTATCTGACAATCGTCAACAATAATAGGATCCATACTGTCATTTTCCGGTTGTAAGCGGATATGTCCGTTTTCTTTATAAAAAGTTTTTACAGTGGCGGAATCATCTATTAATGCAACCACAGTATCACCATTTCTTGCAGTGTTGCAGCTTTGCACGAAAATCTGGTCACCGCTGTAGATACCGACATTGATCATAGAATCACCTTTTACTTTTAAAACAAAGGATTCGCCGTTCGGAACGACTTCCGCAGGAACAGGGAAGTAGCTTTCGATGTTTTGTTCCGCTAAAATCGGTTCGCCTGCAGCAACGCGTCCAATGACCGGCAGAGAAACCATTTCTGTACGGACCATCTGGAAATTATCATCACAGATTTCAATCGCTCTTGGTTTCGTAGGATCGCGTCTGATATATCCGTTTTTCTCCAATGTTTCAAGATGAGAGTGAACAGAAGAGGTAGATTTTAACTGAACAGCTTCACAAATCTCACGAACAGCCGGCGGATATCCCTTTTTTAAAATTTCTTCTTTAATATAATCAAGAATCTGTTGTTGTTTCTTCGTAATTTTACCGTATCCCATATGATCCTCCTTTATACATGAAAATGAAATCCTAAGTCAATCATAACACAAGTTCTTCTAAAAAGCAAACATATATTCAGAATATTTGTTCGATTTTTTGCTGAAAAAGTATTGACAGACGAAAATATGTTCGATATAATCAATAAAAAGAACAGATGTTCGCAACGTATGTTTGTATTTAAAGAAAGGATGAGAGTATGAAAAATCAATATATGAATGATCAGTATATGCATAATCAAAGACGAGAACGAATTATCAGAAATAACAGAATCAGACGCCAGAAGGAGCTTCGCAGAAATTTCCTTTTAACTGTCATGACTCTGTGCCTGGTCATTGGGATTTCTGTTAGTGTCGGAAGTTTTTTATCTAATGCAAAAGATGACAGTACGCCGGCCTCCTATAAATATTACAAAAGTATTACAATTTCCAAAGACGATACATTATGGTCCATTGCACAACAGTATATGGATGAGGAACATTATGATTCTGTCAATGATTATATTAATGAAGTAATGCAGATGAATTCATTGAGTTCCGACAAGATCACTTACGGGAACCATTTGGTAGTGCCGTATTA
>JAFLTF010000025.1:12153-21668 GCA_022510585.1 Lachnospiraceae bacterium | reverse complement strand
ATTCTTTTGTGTTCCTTTCTTGTAATTTTCTATACTATGAGTGAATTCGTACTTTTTAGGCATAACAGGAATCTTGTTTCATCTGCGGATGCATCCTATGGATTTGCCTATGAAGGGGGATATTCCAGTATAAATTTACAACCCTACTATGTGGATAACGAAAAGAATATTCTGGCAAAATTAGAGGAATCTTCGGATTTTATCATATCCAATCCTGCCGATATGCCCTTTTTGGATGGGGCAGAAGCGGCATATCCTGTTTATTCTGCTTTTGCAAACGCCTGTTATGAGGATATTGCTAAGATTCAGGATATGGCAAAGAATACAAACGGTAAAAATGCGACGTCGATCATGCCTGTTCAGTTTTCCAATACGATTCGAGCCTATCAGAAATTGTTGGATGGGAAGATCGATATCTTCTTTGGCGCCAAACCTTCCGAAGAGCAGTTTCAGATGGCCGAGGATGCCGGGAAAGAACTTGTATTGACTCCGATTGGAAAGGAAGCCTTCGTTTTCTTCGTAAATGAAGAAAATCCTGTAGATTCCTTGCGTTCTGAACAGATTCGGTCTATTTATTCGGGAGAAATCAACAAGTGGAGTCAAGTTGGTGGTAAAAATGAAAGGATTCTTGCATTTCAGCGTCCTGAGAATTCCGGTTCCCAGACTATGATGGAATATTTTATGGGCGATATTCCGTTAAAAGAGCCTCTGGAAACAGAATATGAATCTTCTATGGGCGGGCTGGTAAGGACAATCGCCGCATATGATAACGGTACGTCATCACTGGGATACAGTTTTCGATATTATGCCTCGATTATGATAAACGATGTTGCAAATGCGAATGCTTCAGAATCAGATTCAGAAGGATCAAGCGGTATCAAATTTCTTGCCGTTGACGGAGTCTATCCTGATACAGAAACCATCCGTTCCGAAGAATATCCGCTTACCACACAGCTTTATGCCATAACCGTAAGAAATGCGCATCCCGACGGAACTTATTATGAAGATATCATTGAACCTTTTTTAGAATGGATGACCGGACCACAGGGGCAACAACTTGTCGCCGATACCGGGTATGTATCGTTAGAATAAATAATGCAAAAGCATTGAATAGTTGAAAAAGCAGTGTTTCATTGGGAATATAACTATGCGCAAAACACAAGTTTAACGAATAGTTAGCCCCGGAAAAGACTCATACTGATTTTATTAGCCTTTTCTAAATACATATTGATTACATCCATGACCACCACCGGCTGTAAACAACTTTTCTAATGTATAATCTTTTTCATGGAAAAAACTAAATATTTCTTCCGGTTTAGCAACCTCAAAAGGATAACCGCCTACCCAGTCTATGACATCATGTCGGGGCGACATTCCGCGTTGTTTAATGTATGTGCGCCATGTATAAAAAGGCTTTCCTTTCAGGATATCTTTAATTGTTGTCGGTCCCCATAATCTAATAAAACATAAGGCCAAAATGAAGCCACGCAAGGCTTTGGGTGCTCCGTTATATGCTTTTTTAACACCGTACCACATCTTACTTGCTTGTCCCTGATCATTGTATATGGCAATAAACAAAATACCGCCATCGGCAACAAGGCTGTTTGCATTTTCAAGAGCCTGATACAGATTGCCGGTATGATGCAAAACGCCCCAGGAATAAACAATATCAAATTTATCAAACTTGGACAGATACTCTTTATTCAGAATATCGCCTTTTTCAACGATCCAATTAGAATCATCTTTATAAAATTTGTTTTTCAGGTATTCGGTACAACCCACACTGTTTTTATCATAATCGAAGGAAAAAACATTTGCACCCAGATTTCTGGCTGCAAGGCTGAATAAACCGCTTCCGGAACCGATATCCAGAAAACTTTTCCCTTGAAGATTTTCTGTATTCAACCATTCCTGCAATGATTTTTCGGCTTCCTTAATGCGTTCATCTGTTAGATTTTCCAAGAATTCTTTCCAGTTTTTACCAAATTCAAATCTGTCTTTTCCCATTTTTTTCCTCTTTCTTCCTTCATAGAGATTTGTTATAGTTGTTTTTTAATATTTATCCCGATAATCTACGGAACTGTTATATTTTGTGATATATTTTGTGTAATACTCATATGGTTCTTTTTCAGACTGTTTGTTCTTTTCGTTAAGAAGATGTGCATAGGTATTATGAAAATCCCTGACAGAATCGATATTCCTGGTGTTTTCTTTTCTGGCCTTTATTTTTTTTAAATTATATCCATATATAAATACTACAAAAATACAAAGCAATAAAATAAGTTTTAACATCTGACCACTTCCCTATAATAATCCTATTGGATTTGTATTATAAAAATAGCTCATCTGAATCCAGCATCACCGTAAACGGTCCGTCGTTTATCAATGAAACTTTCATGTCGGCACCGAATTCTCCGCATTCCACCTTAGGAATCATTTCTCTGCATTTAGATATGATATATTCATACAGAGCATTTGCCTCATCCGGTTTCCCTGCACTTGTAAAGGACGGTCTGTTTCCTCGTTTACAATCTGCATATAAGGTAAATTGAGAGATGATCAACAGGCTTCCGTTTACAGAGGATAGATCCAAGTTAGTTTTTCCATTTTCATCCTCAAAAATGCGGAGATTCAACAGCTTATGAACCATTTTATCTGCGATTTCATAAGTATCTGTTATACTGATTCCGATGAACACAAGGAATCCTTTTTGAATCTGTCCAACTGTTTCGGAATGAATATTTACCTCTGCTTCTGACACACGCTGTATTAAAAATCTCATTTGTTTTTCCTTTTCTGGGTTTGAATGAGTTTCTCCTGCACTTTGTTTTTCTTTTTCTCAGGTATATATTCTTTGAATATCCGGTTCTCTCCTATCGATCCAACCATCAGATAAGGAGCGGTCTCTATCGGAAGCTGTTTTTTGGCAAGCTTTCGATTGACAAGCGCCCGGAAACCTGCATAGAACACTGCAAAAATAGGTACGCCCACAACCATGCCAAGAACGCCGAATAAACCGCCAAAGATCGTGATTGCAAAGATGACCCAGAAACCGGATAAGCCGGTGGAATCACCCAATATCTTAGGTCCTAAGATATTGCCGTCGAATTGCTGGATCACCAGGATCAAAATGATAAAATACAGACATTGTAACGGATTTACCATCAAGATCAAAAGTGCACTCGGGATTCCGCCGAACCACGGACCGAAAAACGGAATAATATTTGTGACACCGACGATCACGCTTACCAGGATTGCATAAGGTGTTCCGATCAGACTGGTACAAATAAAGCAGATGATACCGATGATAATGGAATCCACGATTTTACCGCTGATAAAACCGCTGAACGTCGTATGGATAAATCGGAAATTGGATATCACCTGGTTTGCAGTCTCTGTTTCAAAAAAAGCATATGCCATCTTTTTCGCTTGTCCTGCGAAGGTTTCCTTACTACCCAAAATATAAATGGAAATAATAAAACCGATAATAAAATTCCACATTGCTTTAAAAAAGCCGATCACACCGGTAGATAAGGTTATAAGCAGCTCATTGAGCTTGGGCAGTACTCTGGTGTTGATCATCTCTTCCAGCATGGTAGAATATTTGTCCAGCAGCGAAATGGCACTGCTCTCCAGCTCCGGATTGTTTTCCAAAAGGCCGGTTGCCCATACGGTAAGATTATTGATATAGATAGGAAATTGAAAATAAATACTCTGAACACTACGAATCAGTTCCGGAATAATCAGAGAGAAAAACTCGTACAAAATCACGAAAATGAAAACAACGGTGATTATGATGGAAAACATTCTTATCCTTTTTTCAATCTTTTTTGACATTGGTACTTTGGCTTTTATGTAAATGGGTTTGACCAGTTTGTTCTCTACAGTATTCAATATGGGGGTCATTAGATAGGCAAGAATCAAGCCATCTATGATAGGCATGCTGATTGTGATAAACGAATGAATCGCATTGGAAAGTTTTTCACTGTGAAAAAGGATATAATAAAAAAGGATGCCGGCAATGATAGATAAAGTTGCTGTCAGACCCCAGAAAAGATATTTTTTGTCAAACTGAAATTTCATGTTCGATAGACCTTTCTATGTGAGTTTAATATGTTATATTTCTAGTATATCATTTTTTTTAAATTCTGCATTACTTTTATCTATAAAAATAAAACATTTTTTTGTATAATAATAATATAAATGCAGGCAGAGAGAAAGGCATGGTCAAAATCTATGAAATTACAGCAGCTTCTCAGCATTACAAGGAAAGCGATTGACGATTATCATATGATTGAAGAAGGTGATCATATTGCAATTGGAATTTCCGGCGGAAAGGATAGTTTGACACTACTCTATGCATTGCATCACTTGCAGCGTTTTTATCCGAAACATTTTTCACTTTGCGCTATAACGGTGGATTTGGGATTTGAAAATCTGAAGCTCAATGAAATAAAGATGCTGTGTCAAGAGATGAATGTTCCGTATCATATCATAAAAACCGATATCGGTAAAATTATTTTTGAGGACCGGAAAGAAACCAATCCCTGCTCTTTGTGCGCTAAAATGCGTAAAGGTGCATTAAATGCCGCAATAAAAGAAATGGGATGCAATAAGGTGGCTTATGCACATCATGAAGATGATGTTGTGGAAACTATGATGATGTCGCTGATATATGAAGGGCGTTTTCATACTTTTCGACCGGTAACTTATCTGGATCGTATGGAAATCACGGTGATCAGGCCGCTCATTTATATGAAAGAAGCCGATGTAATCGGCTTTGTACATAAATATGACATTCCTGTCGTAAAAAGTCCCTGCCCTGCTGACGGTCATACGAAACGGGAATATGTTAAAACACTCCTTCGTGAAATCAATTTGGATGCTCCCGGTGTCAAAGAAAGAATGTTTACCGCAATTCAGGGAAGTCTTACATATTGGAAACCCGAAGAATATAAATAGATTAAAAGGTAGATGATAAACAATGGACAGTAAAAATTTGAACAATTATCACGATCAACAGAATATTGGCAATGTTCAAAAAATGCGCGCCGTGCTTGAAACATTGCCTCCCTTTTGTAAACAGTTTTTTCGTGGGATTACAGAGTATACCTCCTCTCGTACGCGTTTAGCTTATGCTTATGATATCCGCACTTTTTTTGAATATTTGCATGATAAAAATCCATACTGTGCCAAAATGGATATCACTGCTTTCCCACTCTCTATTCTGGAACAGGTAACCAGAGAAGATATTGAAGAATATCTGGAATATCTGACTTATTATGAAAAAGACGGTAAGATCTATACCAATGACGAGCGCGGCAAGAAGCGAAAACTGGCCTCTTTAAGAAGCTTCTATGCCTATTTTTTTGAATCGGAGCTGATTCAGAAGAATCCTGCCGTACTGGTTCCACTGCCCAAATTACATGAAAAAGAAATTATCCGCTTAGATGCAGATGAAGTGGCCATACTTCTGGATCAAGTTGAGGAAGGAACCAATTTGACCAAATCACAGAAACGCTTTCATCAGTTGACCAAAACAAGAGATATGGCACTGCTTACGCTTCTTCTTGGGACAGGTATCCGGGTATCGGAATGCGTCGGTCTGGACCTGGAAGATGTGGATTTTAAGAATAACGGCATTAAAATACGCCGTAAGGGCGGTTACGAGGCAGTCATCTACTTTGGTGAAGAGGTGGAAGAGGCTCTGCAAGATTATCTGGAAGAAAGAAATCATGTGATCCCTATGACAGGTCATGAACATGCCCTGTTTTTATCCATGCAGCAACGGCGCATCTCTGTCCGGGCGGTGGAAAATATGGTGAAAAAGTACTCTTCTACCGTTACCAGCTTAAAGAAGATCACACCCCATAAACTGCGAAGCACTTATGGCACTTCCCTCTATCGTGAAACCGGAGATATCTATCTGGTGGCGGATGTTTTAGGGCATAAAGATGTCAATACGACGAAAAAGCATTATGCAGCCTTAGAAGATGAAAGAAGACGATCTGCTGCGGACAAGGTAAGACTGCGTGAAAAAAGAAAGCCTTAGGCTTTCTTTTCAAAGTCTTCAATATACTGGAGTAAAAGTTTCACGGTGCCCTCTACGCCTAAAATACTGCTGTTGATAGATAGATCATAACTATCTGCACGTCCCCATTTCTTGGAGGAATAATAGTTATAATAACTCTGGCGCTGTTTATCCTTTTTGATCATCATGTCCTTTGCTTTCTGTTCCGTAGATGCCTCGCTGTATTTTTCCATAATACGTTTGATCTTACATTTTTCTTCGGCATGAATAAAAATATGCAGGCAGTTTTTATATTCGCTCAAAGCATAGTCCGCACATCTTCCCACTATGACACAGGGACCTTCATCCGCTATTTTCTTAATGGTATCAAATTGTGCAAGAAATACTTTATGGCTGATCGGCATATCGACGAAGGAGGCCGAATTATAACCAAAGGAGTAAGTATCCATAACCAGATTATATAGAAAAGAACTGGTAGGACGTTCATCATGACTCTGCATCATCTCTTCGCAAAATCCGCTTTCTTTGGCAGCTCTTGTCAACAATTCTTTATCATAATATTTAATTCCGAAATGCTGTGCCAGTTTCTCTCCTATTTCGTGTCCGCCGGAACCAAACTGTCTGCCGATTGTAATGATTGTATTCATAAACATGCCATCCTTTCCGCCTTTTGCAATCCTTTACTTTATTATATAGATTTTATCCATAAAAAGCAATTATTTTTAAGAAAAAATTATGCAAAATATATAAAAGACTATTCTAAAACGGATAAAAGATGTTGGAAATATTCCGGCAGGGGTGCCTCAATCTCAAGATATTTTTGGGTAGACGGATGAATAAAGCCGATTGTCATGGCATGCAGTGTCTGTCCGTTCAAACGAAAGTTTGTTTTCCGGCTGCCGTATATTTCGTCCCCCAGCAGCGGATGCCCTATAGATGCCATGTGGACACGGATCTGATGAGTACGTCCTGTTTCTAATTGACATTCTATATAAGTATATTCTTTATATGTTTTTAATGTTTTATAGTGCGTAACGGCGTGCTTTCCGTTTTGAAGGTTGACTGCCATTTTTTTGCGTTCCTTCACATCTCTGCCTATAGGCGCATCGATACTTCCCTCTTCCAGAGGAAGGCGTCCATGTACGATCGCTCTGTATTTTCTGGTGATGGAATGCGATTTTAACTGTGAAGCAATCTGTTGATGCGCCGCATCATTTTTGCAGACGATCAGGGCACCGGTGGTATCTCTGTCTATGCGATGCACAATACCGGGGCGCATAACACCGTTAATACCGGATAAATTGTTTTTGCAGTGAAACATGACTGCATTGACCAGCGTACCGCTGTAATGCCCCGGAGCAGGATGAACAACCATTCCTTTGGGTTTATCTACGATCAGCAGATCAGAATCTTCATAGAGAACATTCAGCGGGATATCTTCTGCAGGAATAACCGGGGCTGCCACATCCGGAACCTGAAACCGGATCTCGTCATCCACTTTGATCCGATAGCTGGCTTTCTGCGGTTTATCATTGACAAACAGCTGATTGTCTTTTATCAGTTTCTGGATATAGGAACGGGATAAAGAACTAAGCGTATTGCTGATCCATTTATCGATCCGCTCATCTTCATCTTCCACGCCGACCCGATAGCTAAACTGTTCCATAAATGCCCTTTCATTTATCTGATCTCACGAATTTTCTTCTGATTAAAGCTGATAAAATACAAGTCCTCTTCTTTATAATAAAATAGAAGCGCAAGGACCAATATCACGGTAGAAAAAGATACATAGATGTCCGCCAGGTTAAAAATCGGGAAATTGATCAATACGATATAAATAAAATCTACTACATAATCCAGGCGGATGCGGTCGATCATATTACCGATGGCACCTGCCGCAATCAGTGAAAGCAGCATATGCATACGGTTATATTTTTTATGAATAGGAGTCTTATACAGAATATAGGCGATCACGCTCAGTACGATCACTTCCACAAAAATAAAAAAAACGATCTGATTCTGCAGCATACCAAAAGCGGCGCCTCTGTTCTCCAGATAATTCAGCTCCAGAATACCATTGATGATCTTATATGCCGGTTTATCCTTTAAGTGAATAACGGCAAGGTATTTGGTAAACTGATCCAAACCGATGAGAACGCCCATAATTACGATATCAATGACTAAAATCCGGATTTTCTGTAGTTTCTTTTTGTTGTTCATAGTAGTTTATGCCTTTTCATCCTCTTCACTAAAATAAATTTCCCTGATAGCATTCAAAATATCCTCATCGGTAACGGTTTTGTCAATGACAGCCTTACCGACTTTTTTCAGCAGCACAAAACGAATCTGTCCGGATTCCATTTTTTTGTCGGATTTCGTCAGGGTCAAAATTTCTTCCGGATCGATATCGTCAATACTGATCGGCAGAGAAAACGGTACAAACATATCACGGATTTCGTAATACTCTTCCATGGAAAGCCAGTTTTTCTTCCAGGACATAAAAGCGGCTGCCACTGCACCGAGTGCAACGCATTCGCCGTGATGAAGCTGAAACTTCTTTGCTTTTTCAATTGCATGACCGATTGTATGTCCGAAATTCAGAAGCTGCCTGTCTCCCTGTTCTTTCGGGTCCTTTTCAACCACCAGTTTCTTGACTGTACAGCTTCGCATGACCATTTCTTCCAGGGTTTCCAAATCCCTATCCTGGATTTCGTACATATGTTCGATCAACCATTCATAGAAAATGGAATCCTTGATCAGTCCATGCTTCATAACTTCCGCAAAACCGGAGAAAAACTGCCGGTCATCCAACGTTTTCAGAGCGCCTACGTTCATATAGACAAGCTTTGGCATATAAAAGGCGCCAACCATATTCTTATAACCGTCAAAATCTACGCCCGTTTTTCCGCCGATGCTGCTGTCTGCCTGGGCAAGCAGCGTCGTGGGAAGCTGAATAAAATCAATACCGCGCAGATAAGTGGCAGCCGTGTAACCTGTGACATCGCCTACCACACCGCCGCCCAGTGCAAGCAGTATATCTTTTCTGTCGTATTTTTCTTCAATCAAAACTTTATAGATATCTTTTACCGTATCCAGAGTTTTATTTTCTTCTCCCGCAGGAAAACTGTAAAGAATGACTTTCTTACAATTTCCCTCTAAAAGCTTCTTCACTTCTTCCCCGTAAAGAGAGGCAGTATTGGAGTCTGCAATGATTGCTATACGCCGCTCGCTGATCTGAAAATCCTGCAACTCTTCCGGCAATCCGCTGAAATCGGATGCAAATACAATATCGTAACAGGGTTTTTTATCGTAGTTTATCGTTAATCTGTCTGCCATAATATCTCCCATATTTAACAAAACTTCCTGACAAACCTGACAGGAAGTTTCAATTGTTCATTCCTTTAAAAGAATAAGATTCTGTTGTCTGTAATTAAAGTCCTCTATTGATCGGTACATCAAAAGATCCGGATAAAATTTCCTGAAA
>JAFLTF010000025.1:0-12053 GCA_022510585.1 Lachnospiraceae bacterium | reverse complement strand
ATTAAAGTCCTCTATTGATCGGTACATCAAAAGATCCGGATAAAATTTCCTGAAAATCACCGGAAATATCAACACTTGCAGGAGTAATGATAAATATGTAATTGGATATTTTTTGCAAATTTCCGTTGATTGCAAAACAGGAACCTGATGTAAAATCTATGATTCTCTGTGCAATCTCCACATCCAGACCTTCCAGATTCAGAACAACTGTACGGTTCGCCAAAAGCGTCTCCGTAATCTCTCTGGACTCTTCGACTGTTGTAGGTTTTATCACACATACTTCCATACCGGATTCTGACATTTTTCTCATTTGCCTCATCTGCGTTACTTTGGGTACTGTTTTTTTGACTGGTTTATCTTCATCATCTATTGTGTTTTCTTTAGCGGGAGTCGGTTTCTTCGCCGGTTCGGGTTCATCAAAATAATCATCGACATAGAAATCGTCCTCATCTTCATCGTTCAGTTTCATTGCATTCAAAAACTTGTCCATAACACTCATAGAATATCCTCCATCCTATTCGGTATAAGAGCGCTCACCGAATATACCTGTTCCAACTCTGACATAAGTTGCTCCCTCCATAACGGCAACCTCATAATCTCCGGTCATGCCCATAGAAAGATTCTCCATATAAACATTATCAATGTTTTTGTAAATTGTGTCAACATATATTTGCCACAATTTTTCAAAATATTGTCTGTTTTCTTCTGCATTTTCTACATATGGTGCAATTGTCATCAGTCCTTTTATGGCAATTCCCGGTAATTTGGCAATTTCTTTGATCAAAGAAGGTACTTCATCACACGTGATTCCGAACTTAGACTCTTCTTCTGCCACATTGACTTCTATCAAAATGTTTACCGTAATTCCCTTTTTCCTTGCTTCTTTACTGATTTCCTGTGCAAGTTTCAGAGAGTCCACGCTATGAATCAGATATACCTTATCCACAATATATTTTACCTTGTTGCGTTGCAGGTGTCCAATCATATGCCATCTGATATCCTTAGGCATCTGTTCCCATTTCTCTACAAGCTCCTGTACCTTATTTTCTCCAAAATCCCGGCATCCGGCATCATAAGCTTCTTTCAGCATGAAAACAGGCTTCGTTTTACTGACTGCAATCAAAGTGACTTCATCCAGATTCCTTCCGCATTTTTCGCACGCTGCTTTTATTTTTTGCTTTACGCTTTTGATATTCTCCTGAATCATGTTCTTTTCCCCTGCTATTCATAGATGAAATCATTATCCTCCACCGTAGCGGCATCCAATACAATATAATCATATACATTCAGTCCGTAGGTGGTATTGGATTTTACAATGGAATATTCATCGTTCTGGTATAAGATGATGATCTGCTTAAAATCCGCATAGCCTTTGTTGATATTATAAACTCCTTGCAAGGAGCCTATCCTGCTGACGGCATATTTTTCTGTCGAGTCCGGTTTGACAAGATAGTTTCCACTTCGAAGCACGGTGTCATCAAGATAGTACTCATTCTCTGTTTCTTCATAGATCGTAGTCTCAATAAACTGGATGACAGAAGTGCCTTCCTCATCATAAGTCTCTAATAATACGCCCTTTTCGCCTTTGCTGCCGCCTTGTGTTACATATTCTTTGGGAACGATAAAGAATTCTTTTTCTACGATGGCGGAATTGGGGATCTTCAGCCCTTTTTCATTTTCCAGCAATAGTTCAATATCTACAAAACGCTCTGTGCAAAAGGTGATCATGGAATTGGTAAAAGTCAAGGATGCAAAAGTATCACCTTCTTCATTTGTATAGGTGTCCACTAATCCCCAGGAAGTATATTGGTTTTTTAAAAATTTCACTTCCACATATTCTTTTTTCAGCAACTCTTCCGCCAAATCCGGCGTAACCTGAATGACAATCGACCAATCTTCATCTGTGGATAACTTATAGACCGGATCACCTGCGGCGACCAGTTCGTTATTGATCAAATGTTCTTTCTGATAATTTTTCTGATCGAAATATTCAGCTTTCATATCCTGTAGCGTCAAATCTTCATAACCGTCTATGGAATAGATGACGATCCCACTCTCGCTTGCATTATAATAATCGATCACTGCCGTGTTGGAGGAATCATTTAACGCATTTGCATTTTGCAAAATATTATAATTGGCAAGTTTTATGACCGTTCCCTGAACACTATATTTGAAGTTATAGATATCAGAAAAATTAGTTTTATCAAAGCCGTTTGCAAAAGATTCGATCTCTGTTTTTAATTCCGACAGATCCTTGTCCGAAAGGGAATTTTCACCGGTTTCGCTGGTTTTGATATAATCGGACAATTTACCGGTTTCATCGATCGTATAGATGAGATTCCCTGCCGCGACACGCTCTCCTTCTCTTGCATAGTAATTGGTATACCCAGCATTGGTGCCTGTAATGATTTTTTCTTTGCGCAGGGCGATTCCGCGATAAATATTATCAGAAGACAGTGCACCTTCCTGTACTTCGTATCCGACAACATGTTCTGTGGAAAGATACATAAAGACGCAGATGATCACATAAATAAAAATAACGGCAAAAATGATCATTCCGATATTCAGATTGATCGGTCGTTTGTATTTTGCAATTTTATTTCCTGAGGCTGCCAAAATACGATCTCATCTCCTTTCCACCGCCAAACAAAAAAGAATCCGATATCCTTCCGTTGCAATGAATAAAAACCTCGGAATCCCCGAGGTTTTATGAAATTCTAATTATGTTATGTAAATCAGTTTTATAATGATACAATTACTTTGCTTTTGATATTTTCCGGCAGTTCATGCTCGTCCAGAGATATGCTTAAGACAAAATCAATATTAAATTCCTTACTGATCGTTTCCAATTTCTCAATTGTATCTTCGATATCTCCGTTTTGCAGGCAGGCAATTTTTAAGAAATTATCAAAATACATCTGCTGTACGTCATGGTCCTGTGAAATAATACCGCAGATAAATCCGAGAAAACCATCGCTGTTGCTGATCATATAATCAGTAACATTGATCAGTCGAATTCGATTATTAAGTTCGAACATATGTTTTGTACCTTTGTCAAGATAAACAACATTACCTGCAACATCTTTTACTTCCGCATTTACTTTATCCAATAACTGTTTTGTTTTGCCTTTGCCTTCTCTGCCTACGATTAATTGAACCATTGTAAACCCTCCTAAAGTAAAATAATTTATGACACATACTATAACATATACAAAGTGTTGTATATACGGTAGGTCTCCTACTACAATATATTATAATTGATAAAGTATAAAAAAACAACTAAAAAAGTAACTTATCTTCGCTTAAGGGACAGTATTCAACAAATCCGTCATTTTCATATAGAGATCATCTGTTGAGTCGGAATTTAAAATGATGGATATATAGGGATTTCCGCTGTTGTTTCTGGATAAAAGCACCAGACAGTGACCGGCAGCCCTGGTCGTTCCGGTCTTGCCTCCGATTACCGTAACACGTTCGGGAAGCTCATATTTCTCCTGTAAATAAGCGTTGGTGCTTTTGATTTCCAAAGACTTATCATTTCCGCTGCTATCTTTGTATATTGTGCTGTAAGAAGGCATTCGAATGATCTCATTAAACAGATCATACTGAAGTGCTTCCGCAAAGATCAGATACAGGTCATAAGCGGTTACATAATGGTTCTCTTCAGTGAGCCCGTTTGGATTGACAAAATTGCAGTTCGTGGCTCCGAGCGATACGGCTTCCTTATTCATCATTTCCGCAAAATCCTCTACAGAACCTCCGATTCCTTCAGCAATCAACATTGCCACATCATTAGCGGAATAGATCAACAAGATATGCAACGCCTGATCCAGCGTCATGGAATCCCCCGGTTTCAAACCGCAAAGCTGTGCTCCGGATTCCGTTATGATGACATTTTCGGATGCGGTAAGAACCTGATCCAAAGAACCGTATTTTAACGCCACCAGCGCAGTCATGATCTTTGTCAGACTTGCTGGATGCATCTGCTTATTCACATTTTTGGCATATAAGGTGTTGAGCCCGTTCAGATCAAAAAGGGCTGCGGCACCAACATCGGATAATGAAACCTCTGTACTGGTGACATCAGCATCTGCCACACATAAATCCGCCGCAAAAGGCTTGGCGGTCTGGGAATCATCAATTTGTATGAGCTTGAAGCTGCTGACCGGATAATTGCTGTCATATGGCATATCATAGCCTGCCGTCCCGCAGCCTGTAAACAGAAAAGCAATGACCAGTGATAATGCAATCACCGTTTTTCTCATATGAAATTTATAGTTATCGGATACTCTTTTCTTACTTGTACATTTCACGCCACTCTAAATCTCCTCTGTCCAGCGATTTGATCAACAGTTCCGCAGATGCAAGATTGGTTGCAACCGGTATATTATGCACATCACAGAGACGCATGACATTGTTGATATCCGGTTCATGCGACTTTGGATTTAAGGGATCCCGCAGGAAGATAACAAGATCGATCTGATTATGCTCAATTTGAGCACCAATCTGCTGTTCTCCGCCCAAATGTCCGGCCAGATATTTATGAATCGTCAGATTCGTTACTTCCTCGATCAATCTCCCCGTTGTACCTGTTGCATATAATTCGTTTTTACTTAAGATCCCCCGATAAGCAATACAGAAATTCTGCATTAGTTTTTTCTTTGCATCATGTGCGATCAGTGCAATATTCATGATTTAACACCCTCTCTACTGTAATCCTATTTTTTACATTGTAACCTCACATTAAGCACAAATCCGATTCCGATATAGGCGCTTACCAAAGACGTAAGTCCAGCGCTGACAAAGGGAAGCGGAATGCCGGTATTGGGCATAACACCGGTAGCAACGGAAATATTCATAATTCCCTGAAATCCGATAAGGGCGCCGATACCGGTGGCAATAATGGTTCCTGCCAAATCTTTTGCCCTCCTAGCTACCATAATACATTCAATGGCAATGAAAATCAATAACACAATTACGGCACATCCACCTACAAACCCAAATTCTTCCCCAATAACAGCGTAAATAAAGTCTGTTTCGGGTTCGGAGATAAAATTACCGTTTTTGACCGAACTGATCTCATTTGTTTTATAGCCCTTTCCATAGAGCTGGCCCGAGCCGATCGCCATTTCTGAATTTAATTGCTGGTATGCTTCTGTGTTGGCATATTCTTCAGGATATAGCCATGCCAGAATCCTATTCTGCTGATACGTCTCAATCAATTCCTGGTCAGGCTGAAGGATCAATGTCAAAGCAATGATAAAGGCCGGAATTGCAATAGCCAGTATCGTCAAAATATATTTCCAGCTAAGTCCTCCCACAAACATCATAACACAAAACAGTATAATGACCATGATGCTCGTTGACATATCTGGCTGTTCATATATTAAATAGAGAGGAATAAGAAACAAAATCACACAGAGTGCAATAAAACGCAAAGATCCCATTTCCTCCTGATGTCTCATGATCAATTGTGCAAAAAACAAGATCAGTAAAATCTTGGCGGTTTCAGAGGGCTGGAACTGTATACCGAAAATATTCAGCCATCTCTGGGCGTTGTTGACAGTTTCACCCATCTGTTCCACAAGGATAAGAAGCCCAATATTGATCAAATATAAGACCCAATAAAATCGCAGGATAACGGAATAATCAAACAAGGAGAGTACGATCATTAAAAATAAGCCAAATACGAAACCGGCAATCTGCTTCGCCTGCATAGATTCTTTAGCGCTGCCGATTGCCAAAATTCCGATAACGGTAAGCGCCACTACAAGAAGAATCAGTTTGAAATCATAATCCCTGATGCGGTAGTGCTTTATCATATGCCTGCTCCTTTCCGATGACTGTATTACTCTCTATGTATTTTTGATAATTGACTGATTTAGTCAATTATCTTATTGCTTCAAATCCAGGATAGGGATATTGGCATATAGTGTTGGATTTTTCAAAGCTCTGCCCTTATTTCCCGTTTTGGTAATCTGAATTTCCATACTTTTTGTGTCAATTTTCATATATTTGGATATTACCTTAGCAATATCGTTTTTTATCATTTCCATCATCTCAGGTGAGCAATTGACCCTATCGGAAATCAATAAAATCTTTAGCCGGTCCTTGGCTATTTCTCTGGAACTTTTTCTTTTTAATATTTTTTTAAACAATATGACTCCCCCCTAACTCCAATGGAAAATACCTGTTATCTTTGTCCAGAAAGAGATGCCCCTTTCAAAATCCAGAAAAGGAACTTCTTTTCCGCTTACTCTGCAACAGATATTCTGATAGGCTTGTCCGGCAAGAGTATTGCTTCCTACTAGAGGCTCTCCCTGATTTGTAGAGATGACCACGTTTTCATCATCCGGAACCAATCCGATAAGTGGAATTGACAGAATATCTACCACGTCATCAGAGGACATCATATCGCCTCTTTTGATCATATCATAACGTATTCTGTTAATGATCAAATCGATCTTCTGTATTTCGTTTGCTTCCAGCAATCCTATAATGCGGTCCGCATCTCTGATGGAAGATACCTCCGGGGTAGTAACGACCAGGGCCCTGTCCGCTCCCGCAATGGCATTCTGAAATCCCTGTTCAATACCGGCGGGACAGTCCAAAATGATATAATCAAACTGATCTCTTAGATGATTTATCATTTTTACCATTTGTGCGGGATTCACAGCACTTTTATCCCTGGTCTGTGCGGAAGGAAGGAGAAAAAGGGTAGGATATCGCTTATCCCTGACCAGCGCCTGTTTGATCCGGCAATTTCCTTCTACCACATCTACAAGATTATAGACGATCCTGCTTTCAAGTCCCATGACAACATCCAGATTTCTAAGTCCGATGTCCGTATCGATCAAGATGACTTTTTTACCCATGGCTGCAAGACCTGTACCGACGTTTGCTGAAGTAGTGGTCTTTCCTACTCCGCCTTTCCCTGATGTGACGACAATTACTTCACTCATGCTCAAACCTCCATAATGAATCGTTATCGTCCCCTGAAATACACTGCCTTAGAAAATCTTTTTGTCTGTTAAATAGGCAGTTCTTTCAGTAATTCTTTGGTAATGGCTTCCATAACTACACGACCGTCACTTACATAAGCAATCTTTGGCTGGATCTTAGGTCTGATCGACCATTTGCTCTGTTTTTCTGATGTTTTGTATTTGAATTCACCTATTTTTAATTTTTCCGGTGACATTTCAAGCGCAACAATAAAATGACCTTCCTGACCGCTGCCTCCTGCATAAGCCTGTCCGTACAATCCGCCTATAATGATAATATCTTTTTTGGAAATGATGCTGGCACCGGGATAAACATCCCCCAAAACAATAATACTGTTTTCCGTTTCCAAAATCTGTCCATCTTTTAATGTTCCTTTATAAAACTGCCCTGCATTCTCCATTTCCTGCTGATGAAAAGAAATTTGTTCCAAAGCCCGGATATAATTCTGATTGGTTTCATTATCTTTGCCGATGATACAGGCTATATTCAAAGAAGAATTTGCGGATATCGTATTGATGATCTCCCGCTCTTCTTCTTCTGTCAGCTTTCTGCCTTCAAAAGAGATCCCCATTTTGGCATCCTTAAAAAAATGGGCTGATTCTTTGAATTTTAATGCAATCTCCTTCAGAAGTCTGTCATATTCCATGTTTTCATCCAGATAAAGAGACAGACCATTAGGAAAACTTTTAATGATAATCGGATTTTTCATCATAAACTCCTTCTTCTGTTAATCGCCGTTGATGGAACCGCCATCCAGAGCACCGGCTGCTCCTGTAATAATTTCATTTTCATCTGCAAGACCGTAATAGTATTTATAGACTTCCCTCGCTATCTGTGCGGCGTAATCAGAAGTATAGCCGTTAGCGACCCTGACAACTACGCTGATTTCTGGGTCTTCATAGGGAGCATAGCTGACAAAGAGGGCATGATTAGGGCGGGATGAACTTTCCTGCGCGGTACCTGTCTTTCCTGCGACATTGACTCCTAAGTCGGAATAATAGGATTTACTTTCCACTACCCTGCGCATACCGGTATGAATGGCATTCCAATTAGAATCATCCATATCGATCCGATTGCGGACCTCAGCCTCATAGTCAATAAGTTCGTCACCGTTTTGGTCATTTATCTTATCTATTAATGTTAAATTATAGCATATTCCACTGTTTGCAACAGTTGTAACATATCGCGCAAGACCTATGGTCGTATAGTTATTGGAGCCTTGTCCGATTGCAGAACGGACAGAGTCTTTATCGGAAATTTTAGGGTCATACTCTTCTATTTCCACACCGGAAGATTCGGATAAGCCATACATATCCGCATACTTTGCAAGCTTATTGAGTCCCACATCACTGTTATAAGAATCTCCGACAATACCGAGTCTGTAACCAACCTCATAGAAAAACCAGTTACAGGAGTGTTGGATTCCTCCCGTCACATTCAAGGAACCATGGGCACCGCCGCCGGATGCGGCAATCCAGCATCTGGGCTCCGGTGTGATCTTGTCAAAAGTTCCCACACAGGTTATCGTGTCTGTCAATCCGATCACATTTTCCATGAGTCCCGCAGTGGCTGAAACCATTTTAAAAGTAGAACCCGGCGCGGTTCTTTGCTGTGTTGCATAGTTTAAAAGCGGATTTGAAAGATCATTTCTGAGTCTTGCAAAATAATTGGCATCCACGCCGTTTGCCATCTTATTATTATCATAACTTGGATAGGATACAAGCGCCAAAACATCTCCGCTATTGATATCTGTAATGACAATGGAGCCGGAATAGGGATCCAGAGCAAGCTGCGCAGGTGTGATATCCAAATTTTTAATGCGGTTCATCATAAATGTATAAGGTTGCAAAGAGCCTCTTTCAAACTGGCTTATCTCATCCTCATCCACATCGACAATGTCCTGTTCCAACAGTATGGAACAGATCTGACGTCCGGTCACCTCATCATTATTGATCATATATCGATATATTTTTTTCTGAAAATTGATATCTGTATCCAATTCCTGAAAAATATAACTGATGATCTTAGAATAGATTTCCTGTGAATCGGAATATTGGGAAACGATATTGAGTTTAGAAACATCTACCCAGTTCTTGGCTATTGCATAATTCAAGTATTCATTTAAACTGATCACCTCATCCTTTGTCCAGGCGCGGTAAGTTTCGTCTTCCTTATCCACCTGATCATCGGGAATGATATTATTACTGTATAACATAGATACAATAAAGCTTTCATAGACCTGATATTCCTTGGACAGTTCGTTGTAAGGAGTTTTGGTATCTGTGAGCTCATTCTTTAATTCTTCAAAAATCCGTTCTTTTTTATCAACAAAAGCTTGTTGCACTTCCTGTTCAGCTTCTCCGGCATATTTGGATGTAAAATGACTCATATCAATAATGCTGTTTTCAATGCAGGCAAAATAAACATCATAAATTGGGATCACTATATTCGCACTGCTTGAATTTTCGGGCGGAATATATTCCCTGATATTTTGTATTTTGGCTAACAAGATACTGGCTATCTTTTCCTCAAGGATGTGATAGCATGCTTTTTGAAGCTCCGGATCAATTGTCAAATAAATATCGTTGCCGGCAGTGGATTCAATCCTGTCGCTGGTTTCTATGACCTTTCCCACATTATCTACATAAACGGTTTCAGAGCCTTTGATACCCTGCAGCATAGTCTCCATGGAGGCTTCAATGCCTGATTTTCCAACGGTGTCGTTTAAGTCATACTTCATGTTTGGGTTTTCTTCCTGCAGTGTTTTTAACTCATCGTTGGATATTTTTCCGGTATATCCCAGTATCTGTGAAAAATAGATGCTGTCATTATATTTTCGGATGGTACCTTCGGCAATCGAGACACCATCCAGTATATCCGCATTTTCCATAACCACGGCAACTGTCTCTTCCGAAACATTGTTTGCAACGGTTGTAGCGATATATTTCTGAAAACTGTTAGCGCTCATTGCATGGCGGATCGTTATGATTTTTAAAACTTCTTCTTTCGTAAACCCAAGACCGGGCTCAAAACTGTCTTTATCCGACTCATCCGCATAGCCGCCGATACCGTATCTGGAAGCGGGGGATGAACCGCATAAGTATTGAATCACCTCATCGGGAGTGGCATTTCTCTCCTCCGGCAAAAGATCATCAATCAGTGCATGCCCATAGACATCGGCAAGGAAACGAAGTTTTTGCGTGCCTTCTAAATTGAATTGATAGTTATTGCTTGTATCAAGAATAATGTTAAAATCATTTATGATACGGTCGCCGTTTCTTTCGATCATTTGGATCAGTTGAAAGATGGTATTGTTTAATTTGGCATTTTTTTCACGCCCTGATTCATAGACATCCTCAATTGTAACAGAATAAGCAAGTTCATTATAGGCAAGCAGTTCGCCGTTTCTTGCGAAGATATTTCCTCTTGTTGAGGCAATTGTTCTCTTTTTTTCGATTTTCAGTTGAAAATTATTAAGATATTCCGCACCGTTTACAATCTGTAATTGAAATATGGTATAAATCAGATAACTGCCCATACCAAGCAGTACCAAAACAAGCACGATCAATCTGGAGGTTACCATATTGAATATATTCTCTTTCAAATGTTCCCAAAGATCCTCAAACAAACTTCCTTTCACTCCTTTTCTCCCTCTGCTCCAATCTGCGATTCGTCCACAGAATGACAGGATACAAAAACAGAGTAACGACAATTGTGTAAACTATTTCCGGCAGTATAATATGCACCAGATAATAACGGAAATCAAACTTTCCACGCAGTAAAAACAGAATCACATAACATACGATGCCGTAAAAAAAATTGCTGCCTAAGATCAGGGCAATCGGCAGTTTTATGTCCTCCGGATAAAATATGGTACTGAATTTACCGTTGGCATAACCGATGTACATATACAGCAGAGAATAAAAACCGATAACCGAGCCAAAAAAGATATCAATGAGCAGCCCACTGAAAAAACCGATAAGCAACCCACATTTTTCACCTCTCATAAAGCCAAAAGACGCAGTTAATACAATTAACAGATTAGGAACGATTCCACCAAAAGCAAGTGCACGAAAAACCGTACACTGCAACAGAAAACAGATTATAATAAAAAGAGCTGTCGTAAGTACACGTCTCATAAAATTCTCCATTTATATAACTTCTGTCTTATTCTACAGTCTGCTTCATCTCCAGAATAATGAGCACTTCTTCTAAATGTTCAAAGTCTACAGCCGGTGTAATATAACCCGATTTTGTCAGATTGTTGGGATCTCTGTTGATGGTACTGATATATCCGATCAAAATACCGGGCAGATATTTGTCACTGATATTGGAAGTCACGATCTTATCCCCTTCTACGACAACATCTTCACTGTCTATCAGATGTTCAAAGGATATCACACCGGAAGCATATAATTTCAGGTCTCCGGAAACGATCAAATTGTCGGAACTGGACAATACCATAGCGCTGACATTTGAATCGTCGGCAATGATAGCCTTTACTTTTGACCAGTTTGGACCGATATCTACGATTCGGCCTACAAGACCGCTTCCTGCCATAACATTCATATCAACCGTCAAACCGTCATCGGAACCTTTATTGATCACAAAGGAATAAAACCAGTTGCCGGAATCTCTTGCAATGATTCTTGCCCCGACCTTTTCATATTCGTCATATTGGGAGTCCAGTTTGTATAACTCCCGCAGGTTCGTAAGTTCATAGCGTTCCTGCTGTAATCTTGTATTTTCTATCATTAATTCGTCATTCTGCTCTTTTAAGGCGGTATTTTCGGCAATCAGATCCCTGATTTGCCCAAGCTCTTCGGAACGGCTCCGCAGATAGCTCCCAACCTCACTGATTCCTGCCTCAAAAGGAACGATCGTATAACCGGCGATCGCGCTTAAGGGGCCGCTGAAAATCGTTGTATTAAAAGTGAGCAGTACCATTCCGGTACATAAAATTGTTAAAATAAAAAGGACATATTTACCCGGCAGAGTAAATTTTTCTCCTTTTTTCTTTACAATTGGACTCATTTACTCATTCCTTCTAT
>JAFLTF010000024.1:1969-28125 GCA_022510585.1 Lachnospiraceae bacterium | reverse complement strand
ACATATGAGTTACATCGAGGTAAACTATCCAACCGATAAAAAAGAGTTTTATTCCATGCTGATGGAACAGCTGCGGTTATATATTGGGGAGGAAACAAATCAAACGGCGATCCTCGCCAATGTATCCTCAGTGATCGCGCAGGCATTTCCAGAGGCAAACTGGGTGGGATTTTATTTGGTGAACGGTGAAGAACTGATCCTGGGCCCCTTTCAGGGGAAACCTGCAGTGAGTAGGATCGGATATGGCTGCGGAGTATGTGGAACGGCGTGGAAAGAGCAACGGTCTCAAGTAGTGGAGGAGGTCTCCTGTTTTCCGGGGCATATTGCCTGTGACTGCAATACCCATGCAGAGATCGTGATTTTGCTGCGTAATAAAGACGACGGAAAGATTTGGGGTGTTTTGGATATGGACAGTATCATTCCCGGATACTTTACAGAAGAGGACAGGATGGGATTGGAAGAAGCAGTCAAGCTGCTTTAAAGATACAAATATTGCAGATTGAGAGAAAGGCATGGTTATTAAATGAGCGGGAAATCGATGGTGGAAGGAACACCGTGGAAGCATATATTGAAGTTTGCGCTCCCTGTACTGGCAGGGTCGCTGCTTCAGCAGTTATATAATACAGTAGATACTATTATAGTCGGCAACTTTTCAGGTGAGGAAGCGCTTTCTGCAGTTGGCACAACAGGCAGTTTTACCTTCCTGTTTCTGGCCCTTGCAACGGGCTTTTCCGCAGGAAACGGTGTGGTTGTAGCGCAACACTATGGCGCAGGAAAAGAGAAGCTGGTCAGGGCAAATGCTTCCACCGGTATTCTGCTTATGTTGGGTATGGGTATATTGGCTACCATAGTCGGGCTTTTGGTATCAAGACCGGCGTACACACATCTTGTAGCTGTACCGGAAGATATCTTAGAACTTACGCTTCAGTATTTTAGAATTTATGCAATCGGTTTGGTCTTCCAGTTTGGCTATAACATTTTTTCCTCTATATTAAGGGCGGTAGGGGACAGTGCCGCCACTTTGTATTTTCTGCTGATTGCCTCGGTATCCAATATCATTCTGGATTTGGTTTTTGTGGCAGGATTTCATTGGGGTGTTATTGGTGCCGCTATTGCTACGGATATTGCGCAGGCAGGTTCCTTTGTTGCGGCATACATATACATGATTCGTAAATATCCGATATTCCACTTTAGGGTGAATGAATTTACCTGGGAATTGGATTTGGCAAAAAGAACATTGCTGACAGGATTTCCGATTGCGCTGCAGTTGATCATAGTATCTTTTGGACTCACCTTTATCCAGCGGGCTGTCAATGGATTCGGCCAGACTATGACAGCATCTTTTACCGTGGGACAGAGAATAGAGATGTATATGAATCTGCCGTGTAACGCTTTCCAGACAACGCTTGCGACCTATGCAGGACAGAATATCGGCGCCGGAAAAATAGACAGGGTAAAGAAGGGAGCATATCAGTCTATTCTGATGTCCTTCCTGTTTACATTGTGTGTTTCGGCCCTTGTCTGGTTCTTTTCCGCAAATATCATTACCTTATTTGGACTGAGCGAGCAGGCAGCAATTTACTGTAACGCACATTTAAAAGTGATTGCCTTTATTAATATCATTTTATCTCTATATATTCCTTTGTTTGGGGTGTTTCAGGGAGCAAACCACGGAGGTGCACCGACAGTTGTTGCAACCGGCGCCTTGAGTGTGAGAGTGCTTGTGACTTATTTATTCAGATACAGTTCTTTTTTTGGTTATACGATCATCTGGTGGAACGGACTGTTTGGATTCGGCACAGGATTTTTGATCACATGGAGCTATTATCTTAGTAATCTGTGGCAGAAGAACTCGACGATAAGGGTTGAGGGAGAGGCATGAACTTCTATGGAAAATACAAGAAAGCAAATCGAGGTAGTCGCAGCAATTATAACGGATGGAGAAAAAATATTTGCCACCCAGAGAGGCTATGGAGAATTCAAAGACGGCTGGGAATTTCCGGGCGGTAAAATAGAACAGGGAGAAACTCCTAAGCAGGCGTTACAGCGTGAAATCAGAGAGGAACTTACGGTAGAAATTGAAGTAGGTGAACTGTTTGATACGGTGGAATATGATTACCCTGATTTTCATCTTACTCTGCACTGTTTCTTATGTACTATCAAATCAGGAGAGATGATATTGAAAGAGCATGAGGCTGCCAGGTGGCTGACGAAAGAGACGTTAGACAGTGTGGATTGGCTTCCGGCGGATGTGGGGGTAATAGAGAAACTGCGAAATAATGATTATTCATCCAAACCAAGGGATCTTGCATAAGTTTAGAGAAAGGTTAACAGACTAAAATGAAAGCGTTTTACGGAAAACAAGAGATCTATGAGTTACTTGAAACCAAAGGGATTGCCTACGAAAAGCTGGAACATGAGGCAGTCTATACGATGGAAGATATAGAAAAGTCCGGTATCACAGATAAGGGGAGGATTTGCAAGAACCTGTTTCTTCGAGATGCCAAAGGAAAGAACCATTATCTTGTCACTGTTATGGGGGACAAGCAGGTGGATATGAAGTTGTTTGCAGAGAAGATTGGCAGTACAAGACTCAGCTTTGCCTCGGCTGAGCGGCTGATGAAATATCTTGGCGTGGAGCAGGGGTGTGTATCACCGCTTGGGATTTTAAATGATGAGAGTAAATCTGTGGTGATGATTTTTGATGAGGACTTACAGGGCAACAAGGCGGTCGGAGTCCATCCCAATGATAACACTGCTTCCGTGTGGCTTGCGTTTGAGGACCTGTGTAAACTGATAGAGGAGCATGGGAACGAGATCCGTTTGGTGAAATTTTAAATAGAAAGATGGCAGATGAAGATACAGAGATGGGGATTGCCCCATCTCATTTCACTAAAACATAATAATCTGAGTAAATTCTGTGATTCTGATGACTGATCAATTTTTCATCAGAGGCTGTAAAACCTAATCTTTCTGCCGCATATTTCCGTTTGGAAGCAAAAGGCGGAATTTTGGTTGCAATCATCTGGCAGTCAAATAGCTCAAATGTTGACGGAATAATAAGAGATAATATTTCATAAATTTTTTCTTCCTGCTCATAATCACTTCTTAGATCTAGACGCAGCAGACCGCAATTGTCAAAGTAATCATCCTCGGAACGACGGTTGAATAATTCAATTGTTCCGATGGCGCAGGGAATATTCTTGTCAATGATTGTCCAACGCACAAAGCCTTGTTGTTGATATTCCCATAGCCAGCATTTGTCAATCTGGATTTGCATACGTTCCAAAGATGTGTAATGAAAATCATCACCGTTGCAGTTGTCGCTATTAAAGAAGGGAACTGCCTTTTCATCCGAATATACTAATAATAATTCAGGCGCATCCGCCATCTCAACGAGTCTTAAAAGATAATTCTGGTTTTCGAATACAGGACATTTTTCATATGGATTCATTGTAAAATACCTCCGGTTTCTAATTTTTACATAGTATAACACAGCATATACGACAACAGGATGTCATAGTTTTTGATATAGAGAAAGAATTTTTTTGGCAGCATCAACCAATCGATCACGGATTTCGATTGGCTCAAGTATTTCTACGTTGTCTCCGAATGATAAAAGCGAACCAAACCAGAATTGTTCATTTTCGACTACGGTAAGTTCCATCAGATATTCTCCATTTGAATATTCTTTTATGACAACTCCGTTTAAGTATTCCATTACGCGTGCTTTTATTGTTTCCTTACATTTTACAAGAATGGAAATATACTTACGGGAATCTGTTGCATCTACCTTTTGCAAAATCAATTCCGCCGGTTCATGTTCCTTGGTAAACGGATTGTCAGTAATTTTTATATTGCGCATTCGGATGAGTTTATAGATACGATATTCATTTTTTACCTTAGAATAGGCAAGCAGGTACCACGCATACCATTTGTATATGACCGCAATGGGTTCTACGTTGTGGGTATGGGTTTCGTTATTGTTATTGGTATAGGTAAAGCTTACTGCAAGCTTTTTGAGTACAGCGGACTGCAATATCTGGAAAGCAGAATCATCACCTTCACGCAAAACGGAAAAATCCAAGATAATGCCATTGGTGTTTGTGTTGGACATATAGGATACTTTTTCTAATATGCTTTTCGCTTTTGGGTCACTAATAGCGGATACCAATCCCTGTAATGCTGTCAGAATATAAGAATAATCATCGGAGGTTGTTAGTTGTTTATCCAACATAAAGCTGTCTGATATCTCATAGCCGCCTGCAGCACCGGCGGTTGCAATAACCGGAATACCCGCCTGACATAAGGAATCAATATCTCGTTGTATCGTACGGACAGAGACTTCAAAATTGCGTGATAATTCTGCGGCGGAAGTTTTTCCGTGATTAAGTAAGTATACTGTTATGGCGTATAGTCTGTCTGTTTTCATAAGTGTGTATCCCC
Source organism: Lachnospiraceae bacterium (assembly GCA_022510585.1). Taxonomy (GTDB): domain Bacteria; phylum Bacillota; class Clostridia; order Lachnospirales; family Lachnospiraceae; genus UBA3282. The sequence continues at coordinate 23,679 of JAFLTF010000024.1, read as the reverse complement.
TTTCTATGAGTAATCATATCATAATGTTACAAATACTGCGTTTCATTTTTCATAGTTTTTTCAAAACTTCTATGGTACAATAAACGCTAGAAAGGTGATATGTTTTGAGTAGATTATCATTTGAAATAAGAGGGATTGTTCTGTGAGGAAATGGGATATTATGAAAATCGAACACATAGCCATGTATGTTAAAAACTTAGAAAGCGCAAAACATTTTTTTGAAAAATATATGGGCGCGGTTTCCAATAATATGTACCATAATCAAAAGACCGGTTTTCAGTCGTATTTTCTGACCTTTGACAGTGGCGCAAGGCTGGAACTTATGTATAAACCTGAGATGGAAGATGATGAGAAATCGATTCAAAGAACTGGGTATATCCATATCGCATTCAGCGTTGGAAGTAAAGAGAGCGTAGATTTGCTGACAGAGCAGCTTAAGAAAGATGGGTATGAAGTTCTAAGCGGTCCCAGAACCACCGGCGACGGATATTATGAGAGCTGCATTGTGGCGATTGAGGGAAATCAGATTGAAATTACGGTGTGATTTCCCGCAGCACCCTGCACGGATTGCCGACGGCAACGACGTTGTCCGGGATATCTTTGGTCACAACGCTTCCGGCGCCGATGACAACATTGCTGCCGATCGTTACACCGGGAAGTACCTGCACACCGGCACCGATCCAAACATTATCACCAACCGTGATCGGATAGGCATATTCCAATCCCTGATTTCTGCGCGGGGCATCGATCGGATGTCCTGCGGTATGGAAGCCGCAGTCCGGTGCAATGAACACATTGTCCCCGAAGGTAACTTTGGCACCGTCCAGAATCATCAGGTTATGGTTGGCATAGAAATTCTGCCCCAACTCGATATTATAACCGTAGTCACACCAAAAAGGAGCCTGAATGGTAAAATCACCGTTTGTTTTACCGAATAATTTTTTCAGCAATTCTTTTTTCGTATGAAGTTGTGAAGGCTTGGTATTATTATATTCAAAGCAGACATCCTTGCAGAGATCTCTTGCTTTCAGTAATTCTTCATCGTAATTGGCGTCGTATAACATTCCCGCCGCGCATTTTTCTTTTTCTGTCATCTTCAATATTTCCTTTCATATTTCATTCTATAATAGATTCCCTGAAGCTAATTGTCAATAAGTCCGGCCGCTTTTCTCAAGTAGATTTAAGATAATTGCCATAATCCCGCCTTCCAGGATAAAGAGTATATTGACGCGGCTAAAGGAGTGGATAACCATTTCAAAAGCATCCAGTCTGTGCAGAATACAGATCAAGGACAGGCTTAAGAAACATCCCGTAAGCTGAATGGTCATGGGAATGCCGCAGAGTTCCTTTTTTCTCAGACTGATGCCGCAGGTAAATAGAAAGAGTACAAACTCAAACACGGCAATCATCAGAAATTGATTGCTGACAAAAGGCCCCATTTTGGATGCCTCTATAGGAAATTTTCCGGTTTGCACCCATACGATACAGGCGAAACTAAGAGTAATACTGTATAGGATTCCAATGACGCCTCCTCCGCCGGATAGGATCTGCCGCTTCGTTTTTCCTCTTTTAGACATAAAACCTGACAGCGTACCGTGCATGGCAAGCAGCAGGATTGGCATAGCAACAAGGTAAGTCCAAGGAGAAATGGAGGTATTTTGATGGATATTATTGATCGTAGCTGCCATGCCTATCATAAGAAACAGAACCAACAGACCAAAAAGCAGCAAATCTTTACGCATAAAGTGCCGGTTTACTTTTTTCATATAATCAATGGTCTGCATCTCAGTCTTTTCAGAGGTAAAGTCGGTTTCTGACATTAGTGTCATAATTTTTTTGCAGGAATCACATTCTTGCAGGTGTTCTTTCACAAGAATCGATGTTTCTTCTGAGCAGATATTCTCCAGATACGATGGCAGCAGGTCCTTTATAACGTTACAGTGTACTTGTTTCATTGCTTATCCCTTCCTTTCAACAGTGTTTCTTTTCCGCGGTAAAAATTCACTCTTGCCCAGTTCTCACTTCGCCCCATGATTTCTCCGATTTCTTTAAAGGAGAGCATGCCGGTGACTCTAAGATACATAACTTCCCGAATCTGTTGCGGAAGTTTCTGCATATCCTTTAATACGTCGAGCAGCTCATATTTTGTCGTGATCTGCTGCTCTATGTCTGTGTTGCCAGCAGGCTGTTCTTCCGGAGAAAATTCAGAGGGTATTTCTCTTTTATGCTTTTGCCAATGTTGATATAGGAGATGCTTGGCAATCTGGCACAACCATACGGATACTTTACAGCTGCCGTCATAGCGCTCAATCGATTGAATGGCCTTTAAAAAAGTATCCTGTGTCAAATCCTGCGCCAGCTGTTCGTCATGGCATAAGGAGAATAAAAAATGATATACGATTTTGGCATTCTCTTTGTATAATTCATCCACAAGCATCCTCCTTTCCCCTGACAAAAACAGTTGATTTTCAGCTTATCGTTTTCCGGAATGATATTGCTGTTATTTTTATATCCGTTTTTTGAGCGTTTCGTTACATATTTAATCTAAAATTCAGCAATTTTCGTACAAAGATTGACATAATATGTAAATAATAGTTTAATGATATTGTATAATATAAAAAAATACCACGACAGGAATTGAACATCAAGAATTGCATTACAGTTCCTATCAAAAGAAAAAACAGGACTATATACATGGAACAATATTTACAAAGTCAGGATATTGTATTCGTAGATACTGAAATCGATCCAACCAAAGAGTCTGTAGAAGATATCGGAGCAATACGGGCTTCTTTTCCGGTGCGTTCCACGAACGGGACCAAATTCCACTCAAATAATTTACAGGAACTGAAAGAATTTCTAAAGGGCGCTGCTTATGTGTGCGGACATAATATCATCAATTTTGATTTGAAGTACATTATGCCGCAAGTGGAAGATGCAGGAGTACGCTCTGTTATTGATACGCTTTATTTCTCTGCGCTGCTTTTTCCGCAGAGACCATATCACCGACTATTAAAAGATGATAAGATTCAGACGGAAGAACTCAATAATCCTCTCAATGATTCTATTAAGGCAATGGAATTATTTATGGATGAAGTGACAGCGTTTGAACAGCTGGACGATACGATGAAAAGAATCTATTGTACGCTTCTTGGAAAAGTTCCAAAATTCAGAGGCTTTTTTCGGTATCTAAACTTCCATGAGACGATAGAACCTCTTTCTATTAAAACAAAATTCCATAACAGGATTTGTGAAAATACAGATATCGAACAATTGGCTAAACAAAATCCGATTGAGCTTGCCTATTGTCTTGCAACGATTTCTACCGGTGACAGGGAGTCCATTATTCCGTACTGGGTGCAGAAGAATTATCCGGGCGTGCAGAAGGTTTATCGCATTTTAAGAGGAAGACCTTGCGCGCAGGGATGTAGTTATTGTAGAGAAAATTTTGATATTCACAGGCAGCTGAAAAAGAAATTCGGGTATGAAACCTTCCGGGAATATGAGGGGGAGCCTTTGCAGGAAAAGGCAGTAGAAGCAGCGGTGTACGGTAAATCACTTTTGGCAATTTTTCCTACCGGCGGCGGCAAATCCATTACCTTCCAACTTCCGGCGCTCATGGCTGCGGAAACCGAATCAGGGCTTACCGTGGTTATATCACCGCTACAATCTTTGATGAAGGATCAGGTGGATAATCTGAATCATTTGGGAATTACGGATGCAGTAACGGTAAACGGCTTGCTAAATCCAGTAGAACGAGCCGAGGCTTTGGAACGCATTGAAAACGGCATTGCATCTATTTTGTATATTTCTCCGGAATCTTTGCGCTCCAAAACAATAGAAAGATTGCTTCTTTCCCGGAATATCGTGCGTTTTGTTATTGATGAGGCACATTGCTTTTCATCCTGGGGACAGGATTTTCGTGTGGATTATCTTTACATCGGAGATTTTATTGCAGAGTTTCAGAAAAAGAGACAGATCCAGATTCCTGTATCCTGTTTTACCGCAACAGCGAAGCAGAAGGTTATCAGCGATATCCGGGAATATTTTAATCAAAAATTAAATATCGAGCTTGAGTTGTTTTCTACCAATGCCACAAGATCGAATCTTCGCTATGAAGTGATCTACCGTGCTGACGACACGGAAAAATATAGCAGATTGCGCGAACTGGTCGAGCAAAAGAACTGTTCCACGATCGTCTATGTGTCAAGGACCAGAAGGGCGGAAGAGATAGCGCAGAAACTTTCCGCCAACGGTTTCAATGCTAAAGCTTTTCATGGAAAAATGAGCAGTGATGAAAAGATCATGAACCAGGAAGCTTTTATAAGGGGAGAAGTGCAGATTATTGTGGCGACCTCTGCTTTCGGTATGGGCGTAGATAAAAAGGATGTCAAACTGGTAGTACACTATGACATTTCGGATTCGTTGGAAAACTATGTGCAGGAGGCGGGGCGTGCAGGGCGCGATCAGAATATTCAGGCAGAATGTTATGTCCTTTTTAACGAAGAAGATCTGGATAAGCATTTTATCCTGTTAAATCAAACTAAATTGAGTATCAGTGAAATCCAACAGGTGTGGAAGGGGATAAAAGATTTAACAAGAGAGAGATACCATATCAGCTGTTCTGCTCTGGAGATTGCAAGAAGAGCGGGATGGGATGAATCTTCATCGGATATCGAAACAAAGGTCAGAACGGCAATCTCCGCACTGGAAACTTCAGGCTACCTGAAGAGAGGTCAGAATTGTCCGAGGGTATACGCGGATAGTATTCAGGTAAAAACTGCTGCTGAGGCTATTGCGCGTATTAATGCATCGGAAAGGTACGATGACAGGCAAAAGACGGAAGCAATCCGTATTATCAGGAAGTTGATCTCAACACGCAGTCGTTCACGATTAGATGGGGAAGAAGCGGAATCCAGAGTGGATTATATTGCGGACCATCTGGGTATTGAAAAACAGGAGGTCATTGAAGTTGTCAATCTGATGCGGGATGACGGGATTCTTGCTAGTGATAAGGAGCTGTCGGTCTTTGTGGACAGTACGTCTCTGCACAGCCATACGAAAGTTACTGTTTTGAGTCGGTTTTTAAAGCTGGAAGGATTTTTATTGGACAGACTCTGGGAAAACGGTCAGAGGGTTTCTTATAAGGCGATCAATGAAGAGGCATTGAATCAGGGGATTCGTTATTCATCGGTGAGCAATATCAAATTGATTTTCTATTTTTGGGTAATAAAAGGATATCTTAACAAGCCGGAAGGCGAAATCAGCAATTCCATTTCCCTTGTTCCGGCAGATACCGTGGAGAAATTAAAAGCGCGTTATGAAAAGCGCGTTCAGGTGGCGGAATTTATTGAAAGTTTTTTCCTAAATAAGGCGAAAGAAAAAGAGGCATCATCGGCAAAGGATGAGAATGGATATGTTACGCTTCCTTTTTCCATTCAGGAATTGAAGCGGGAATATTTAAGCATGCCAAAACAGCTTGATTTCAGTTCTAATGTGCAGAGGGAGGAAGAAGCAACTTTAAAGGAAGTGGAAGAAGCCCTGTTATACTTATCAAAGATCAACGCTTTCCGGTTAGAGGGCGGATTTTTCGTGCTGTATAATGCCATGGACATCACCAGATTGATCACAGATAATAAAATAAGATATAAGTTGGAGAACTATCAACAGTTGAAAGAGTATTATGAAATGAAGACGCAGCAGATTCATATCGTGGGAGAGTATGCCAATATGATGGTGCGTGACTATCAGGCAGCGCTTACTTTTGTAAACGATTATTTCCAGATGGAATATAGGCTGTTTTTGATGAAATATTTTAAAGGCGCGCGGGGCAGCGAAATCAAAAGAAATATTACACCCATGAAATATCAGAAGCTTTTTGAAAACCTGTCTGAAAAGCAGTCTGAAATCATTAGTGACGAAACATCAAAGTCTGTTGTGGTGGCGGCTGGACCGGGAAGCGGTAAAACCATGATTCTGGTACATAAACTGGCCTCACTGATGCTTTTAGAAGATGTAAAGCATGAACAGTTGTTGATGCTGACATTTTCCAGGGCAGCAGCAATGGAGTTTAAGAAGCGGTTGGTAGATTTGATTGGAAATGCAGCTTATTTTATCGAAATTAAGACTTTTCATTCCTATTGCTTTGATCTGCTTGGCAAAGTAGGAAATCTGGAAAATTCCAGAAATGTTGTTCATGACGCAACACAGATGATAAAAAGCGGCGAAGTAGAGCTTGACAGGATCACGAAAAACGTGCTTGTTCTGGATGAAGCGCAGGATATGGACATAGAAGAATTTGAGCTGGTAAAGGCGCTGATGGAACGAAATGAGGATATGCGTGTGATTGCGGTAGGGGATGACGATCAGAATATTTATCACTTCCGCGGTTCTGATTCCAAATATATGGTAGAACTTCTGAAATACCCTCAATCAAAAAAATATGAATTGGTTGACAATTACAGAAGTGCTTATCAAATTGTGCGCTTTGCCAATGAATTTGTAAAAGGTCTGCGTAACCGCATCAAAACACAGGAGATTCATCCGGTTAAAGAAGAAGCCGGAGGCGTCATGGTTATTAGATCTTCTTCCTTTTTGGAGATGTCATTGACTAATGTGGTCAAACAAACTTGGAAACAGGAAAATGATAAAACAGCGGCAGTACTCACGACGACAAACATGCAGGCATATCTGATTGCAGCGGTTCTTGGTCAAATGGGATTCAGAGCCAGGTTGATACAGTCTAATGAAGGCTTTGCGCTGCGAAATTTGGCAGAGATACAATATTTTATGGAGCAATTAAAAAGTGATGAACCCGTGATTCATGAGGAAATCTGGGAAGAAGCCTGCCTGCGCTTGAAAAAGAAATTCTTTGCCAGTGGGAATCTTGCCTCCTGCCTTGATCTTCTCAGGCAGTTTTCGGAACTCAACGGTAAAAAATATTATACGGATCTGGATTCTTTTCTGCGGGAGGCACGTTTTGAAGATTTCTGCAGTTTTGAAAAGGATGAGATTTGCGTTTCTACGATTCATAAAGCCAAAGGCAGAGAATTTGATACAGTGTACATGCTTGTCAGCGGATATTCGGAATTGAGTGATGAACAGAGAAGGAATATTTATGTAGGAATTACCCGCGCAAAGAGTGAACTGTATATTTTTCACGATACATCCTATTTTGACAATATCCGTAACGGAATGCAAAGCAGGGAATTTCGATGGGGAGTTGACTCTGCTGTCTATCCCGAACCGGAGGAAATTATTTTACCGCTTTTTCATAAAGATGTATGGCTTGGATTTTTCAAATCCCGGACTTGTCAGACAATCATACCGGACTTACAGAGCGGAGATCCCCTGCGGGTTAAAGAAGAATTACAAGGTGAGGGCAGCAGGCTTTATTTCGAGGCAAATATTCAGGGCAGATGGCAGAAGGCGGCATGCTGCTCCAAAGATTTTTTCAAAACAGTTGCTGCTCATAAGCAGAAAGGATATGCGCCCATTGAAGCGCAGGTGCAATTTATCGTAAGCTGGTGGGACAAGGATGAGGAAAAGGCGTATGATATTTTACTGCCGGTTCTGAAGATGAGAAAGAAGAGGTAAAAATACTGACTTTTTAGGGATAGCAATTAAAGCGAAAATATGGTAAAATGTACACATGTTTATATTCATCGAGAACTAAAGGAGAAAGCATGCGTAATAAAAAACACTCTTTACAACTCAAAAATCTGTTTTGGGCGATGTTCGCAATATTTAGTATGTTAGTTCCTGTCAGTACGGTATCTGCAGAGGAGACTGATAGTGAGTGGGGATATTTTACGTTTCTTTATGATAACAGCAGCGGGCTTCCCACATCTGAAGCAAATGCTGTTGCCCAGACGAATATCGGGTTTATCTGGATCGGAGGATACAGCGGTCTGACACGCTATGACGGAATCGAATTTAATCACTTTGATTCGACCTCAGGTATTTTCAGTGTCAATTGTCTGTATGTGGATTCTAAGGACCGTTTGTGGATCGGAACAAATGACAGCGGTCTTGCGGTGCGTCAAACCGCGCAATTTAAGTTCTGGGGAAGAAAGGAAGGATTAAAGGCTCTGTCTGTCCGCGCAATCTGTGAGGACAGGGCGGGGAATATCATCGTTGCGACAACAGAGGGTATGGCATATATTGACAATGATGATAAATTACACATGATAGAAGATTCCAGAATCGAAGATAAGTATGTTCGCCGATTGACAGCAGATGCGGACGGGGTCATTTACGGCAGCACAATGGACAGCTGTTTCTTTACGATGGAAAATTTAGAGCTGACTTCCTTTTATGATGGAGAAGAACTGGGAATCGGAGAAGTGTCCTGCATCACCCCGGTTCCGAATGAAAAAGGCAAGGTCTATCTTGGCACGGGAAGTTCCGATATTGTGATCGGAAATATGCTGGATGGTATGAAGAACAGAGAAATTCTTTCTGCTGCTCCGCAGGAGCATATCAACGATATTTTTGTGGCTTCGGATCACAAAATATGGGTCTGTTCAAATAATGGCCTGGGTTACTTTGATAAAAACAGAAAATTTGTTGAATTGAAAAATTCTCCGATGAATAGTTCAATCGTTTCAATCATGGAAGACCAGGAAGGCAGTCTGTGGTGTGCATCTTCCAGACAGGGTGTTATGAAAGTCGTGAAATCGCCTTTTGTGGATATCACAGGTATTTCCGGCTTAGACCGTGTGGTAACGAATACCACCTGCATCTATCAGGGCGATTTGTATATTGGAACTGACGTGGGACTACAGCTGCTGGATAAAAACTACACACCGAAAGAAAATGTTTTAACAGAATTGCTGGACGGAGTGAGGATACGCAGTATCAAAGCGGATTCTGTCGGAAATCTCTGGCTGTGTACCTATAGTTCCGATAGCGATTATGGTCTGATCTGCTATCATGGAGACGGTACTTATCAGACATTTAATGAAGAGTCGGGAATGGTCTCCAGTAAGATCAGAACAATGACAGAACTGTCAGACGGAACGATTGCCGTTGCGAGTAGCGGCGGAGTGAATCTGATCAAGGACGGCAAAGTTACAGAAACCTATAATGAAAATAACGGCATCAGCAATACGGAAATCCTGAGTATCTCTGAGGGCGAAAATGGAAGCATCTATTTTGGCAGCGACGGCGGAGGTCTCTACATAATAGAAAATGGTGGTCTGAAGTGTCTGGGTCTGGATGACGGCTTGAAATCACAGGTCATCATGCAGCTCCATAAAGATCCCCAGAGGGGTGTATATTGGATCCTTACCGGTAATTCCATTGCCTATATGAAGGATGAGAAAATACATACCTTGTCAAATTTTCCATACTCCAATAACTTTGATATGCAGTTCGATAATCAGGGTGGTATCTGGATCTTAAGCAGCAACGGCATCTATTTTGTCAACGGCGATAACCTGCTTTCTGATGAAGAACTGGTATATTCTTATTATGATGTTCGCAATGGCTTGCCAAGTATTGCAACAGCCAATTCCAGAAACTACATTTCGCCTAACGGAACCTTGTATATTGCAGGTGGTTCCGGCGTAAGCAGTATCAATATCAACACGGCGAGAACAGGCAAGAATAATGCTAAGTTAGTTGTCCCTTTTATTACAATAGATGATAAGGAAGTTTATGTAAAAGTAGGCGATACAATTACTATTCCCTCCGATTGCAAGCGTCTTGCGATTCACGCTTATGCAATGACATATGCACATGATCCTCAGGTAAGCTACTATGTGGAAGGCTTTGACGACAAACCGATAGTCATTGCCAAACATGATATGCGGCCGATCAATTATACGCGTCCGCACAGCGGTGAGTATGTTTTCCATATGGCGATCATTGATGTCATGACAGGCGAGGAAGTGAATTCCATTGCAGTAAAGATTGTAGTGGAAAAGGCATTATATGAACAGGCGTGGTTCTGGATGCTTATACTGACAGTGGCCGCTCTGGTGATATGTGTTGTTGTTCAGGCCTATATTCGTAATAAAATGGCAAAATTGCTCGAGAAAAAGGAGCAGGATAGAATTTTTATCAGAGAGCTCATTCAGGTATTTACCAAGAGTATTGACGTAAAAGATGAATATACCAATGGTCACTCCTTCCGTGTGGCGGAATATACGAGAATGATAGCGGAAAGAGCAGGATTTAGTAAGGACGTAATTGAGAATTTCTATAATATCGGTCTGATGCACGATATAGGGAAGATCACCGTGCCGGATGAGATCCTGAACAAACCGGGCAGACTTACGGATGAAGAATTTGAGATCATGAAGCAGCATGCTTCTAACGGATATGAGATTTTGAAAGAAGTTGAGATTATGCCGGAGCTTGCGTTGGGCGCAGGATTCCATCACGAAAAGATGGACGGTACAGGATATCCTTCCAGGAAGAAAGCCGATGAGATTCCGACTGTGGCGCAGATCATTGCTGTAGCCGATACTTTTGATGCGATGCATTCCACAAGGCCATACCGCAAGAAGATGAAAATGGAAGACATCGTAGCAGAGCTGAAACGGGTAGCGGGAACCCAGTTGAATGAAAAATATGTGCAGGTGCTGTTAGAGTTGATTGAGGAAGGGGCATTTGATGATGCTTGATTCCAGAGGTCAGGAGCTGTTTGAGCAGCTTAGGGAACTCCGCAGCGTTATAGCCGGAGAAGAGAATGTGCCGCCGTACATTATTTTTTCCGATAAGACCTTAGTTGACATGTGTGTCACAATTCCTTTGAACAAAGAAGAGATGCTGAGGGTCAAGGGCGTGGGTGAGAACAAATTCAGTAGATTTGGCGAGCGGTTTTTACAGATTATTCGAAATTATACCGGTAGAATAAATGAAAACTTGTCTTCTGAGGAAGAGAAAGGATGCGGTTCATGAAATTCATACATTTATCGGATCTGCATCTGGGAAAGAATGTGAATGGGTTTTCCATGACAGAGGACCAGAAATACATTCTGATCAAAATATTGAATGTCATAGATGAAGAAGAACCGGATGGGGTTTTGATCGCAGGAGATGTATATGATAAATCCATTCCTTCTGTCGAAGCAGTGAAACTATTTGATGATTTTTTAAGCCGTCTGGCGAAGAGAGGATTGCAGGTATTTATTATCAGCGGCAATCACGATTCGCCGGAGCGGCTTTCTTTTGCTGCCGATCTGATCGGACAGAGCGGTATCCACATTTCACAGGTCTATAACGGAAAGGTGCGGGCAATTCCCCTGACGGATGAGTACGGGCAGGTGAATGTCTATATGCTTCCTTTTATCAAACCGGTGCATGTACGGAATATTTTCCCTGAAGAGAACATAGAGTCTTATACGGATGGGATTCGTACAGCAATTTCCCATATGGATATTGACGAGAAACAGCGAAATATCATCCTTACCCATCAATTTGTCACCGGAGCGCAGTGTGCCGGCTCCGAAGAAATCTTAGTGGGTGGATCGGACAACGTATCGGCAGCCGTATTTGATAGGTTTGATTATGTTGCACTTGGACACATCCACAAAGCGCAGCAAGTCGGAGAGGAACGGATTCGTTATTGCGGAACACCGCTTAAATATTCTTTTTCCGAAGCAAAGCACCATAAGTCCGTAAGCATCGTGGAATTAAAAGAAAAGGGAAATCTGGAAGTCCGGACAGTGAATCTGGTACCGAGACATGATATGAGGGAACTGGTCGGAACATATGAGGAGTTGACCAACAGAAAAAATTACGAAGGAACTGCTGTGGAAGATTATCTTCGTATTACCCTGACGGACGAAGAGGATATTCTGGATGCGATGGCCAAGCTGCGCATCATTTATCCGAATTTGATGCTGCTTCGCTATGATAATATGCGTACCAGAGAAAACAGCATGACTACACAGGTTCAGGATACGGAAAATAAGACACCGCTGGAATTGCTTCAGGAGTTTTATGAACTGCAGAACAATCAGCCGATGGGTGAAGAGCAGACTGCCTTTTGTACTGAGCTGATCGAAAAAATATGGGGGAATAAATCATGAGACCGTTGAAACTTGTAATATCTGCATTCGGTCCTTATGCAGGCCGCGTTGAATTGCCGATGGACGCGCTTGGTACAAGCGGTCTGTATTTGATTACCGGCGATACCGGTGCGGGAAAAACCACGATCTTTGATGCAATCACCTTTGCACTTTATGGGGAAGCCAGCGGAGATAACAGAGAGCCTTCTATGCTCAGATCCAAATATGCAAAGCCGGAAACGCCCACGGAAGTAGAACTCCTTTTTGCACATGCAGAGAAAGAATATCTTGTCAAAAGGAATCCCGAATACATGCGTCCGGCGAAAAGAGGCGAAGGTATGACAAAAGAGGCGGCGGGCGCACAGCTTTTCTTCCCTGACGGGCGGATACTTGCGAAAGTAAAGGAAGTGGACGATGCTATAGTAGAACTTCTTGGGATCGACCGGAAGCAATTTTCTCAAATCGCCATGATTGCCCAGGGTGACTTCATGAAGCTGCTTTTGGCGGATACCACTGAAAGACAGAAAATTTTCCGGGAGTTGTTTCAGACGAAATATTATCAGACCTTACAATTTCAAATGAAAGAACAGGCCAGAACCGTGTACGGACAGTGCCAGGATATCAAAAACAGCGTAAAGCAGTATATCAGTGGGATACTCTGTGATGAAGACGATCCCCTTTCTATAGAAGCAGGGGAAGCTATGGCGGGTAAAAAAACAGGTGAAGATATTGTTGCCTTGCTTAAAAAATTACTTTTACAGGACCGCGAAGCGGAAATTGAAATGAATGAGGAATTGTCCGTTCTGGAGCGGGAATTGGCAAAAGTAAATTCCTACATCGGAAAAGCGGAAGAGTACGAGAAAATAAACGACAGTCTGGAAGCAGCAAAACAGCGGGAACAGGAGCTTGACGATAAACTACGGCTGCTGAAAGAAAAATTTGAGGAAGAAAATAAAAAACTGCCGCAACAGGAAGAATTCCGCAAACGAATTACCTTGGCAGAAAAGGAATTTTCGGAGTATGATAATCTGGACAGATTGAAGAAAGAAATCCATAAGCTGGATGGGACAATATCCGACGGTCAAATTAAGCAGCAAAAGAAGAGACAGGATTTAGAAGAACTGCAAGAACGTCTTGATGAGATGAAAAAAGAACAGGCTTCCCTGGCCGGTGTCGGCGTACAGAAGGAGAAGATTCTGCAACAAAAGAATGAGAAAGAAGAACTGCAGCAGAAACTGGCGCTTCTTCAAAATGAAATCGGGGAATACCGTAAGCTTTGCGCTGCGATGGAAGAAAAACAGGAAGTGTATAAAAGGCTGCGGGAAAAGGCAGAGGCGGCGCAGGCAGTATATTCCGAAATGAACCGTGCGTTTTTGGATGCGCAGGCAGGAATTCTGGCTTTTTCGCTGGAAGAAAACGTACCTTGTCCGGTGTGTGGTTCAACTTCACATCCGAATCCTGCAAAACTGTTACAGGAAGCGCCTACGGAAAAGGCGTTGGAGCAAGCAAAACAGGACCATGAAGCGGCAGCCGGAGAAGTAAATACGGCAAGTGCGGATGCAGGAAAAATCAAAGGCAGCATTGAGGAGAAGGAAACGCAGATCATAAGGCAGATAAAAATTTCCCTAAGAGAAGCGGGAGGTATCGACGAGGCGGAAGAAAGAGTGATTGATCTTCTGCCGCTTATCCAAACCGAGATCGCGGAATTGAAAAAGCAGATAACAGAAGAGGAGAATAAAGAAAAACGCAAAGAGAAACTGGATATTCAGATACCAAAAGAAGAAGAATTCTTAAAGCAGCTGGAAACACAGCTGGGGCAGTTAAAAGAAACAATGACCTCTTTGGAGACAAGAAAGGCAGCACTTTCAGAACAGATAAGTGATCTGGCTGCTAACCTGCGGTTTGCCGATAAGAGAGAAGCAGAAAAAAACAGGGATGGCCTGACAAAAGATTTAAAACAGCTGCAGGAAGCACATAAAGAAGCTGCGGAAGGATATCAAGTTTGCAATGAGGAAATGAATGCTTTAAAAGGAACGGTCGAAGCCTTGCGAGAACAACTGGAAAAGTCGGAAAAGATCGATAAACAGAAAGAGACGGATGCACAGAAAGAATTGCTTGAGAAACAGAAAGAACTGATGGAGAGGCAAAAGAATGTCCATACCAGGCTGACGACCAATGAAAATATTTTGCGCAATATCCGTAAACAGGCTAAGGAACTGGAAACTTTGGAAACACACTACAGATGGCTGAATACACTGTCTCTTACGGTAAACGGGAATCTGAATGGGAAAGAAAAGATCATGCTGGAAACTTATGTTCAGACTACTTATTTCGACCGGATTATCCGAAGAGCGAATCTGCGGTTTATGATCATGTCAAAAGGACAGTATGAACTGAAACGCTTGGAAGAAGCGGAAAACAATAAAAGCCAAAGCGGTCTGGAACTGGGTATTATTGACCATTACAACGGAACCAGACGGAGTGTCAAAACACTTTCTGGCGGAGAAGCTTTTCTTGCTTCCCTGTCTCTGGCACTGGGGTTATCGGATGAAGTCCAGTCAAGTGCAGGAGGGATCCGAATCGACACCATGTTTGTGGACGAAGGATTCGGCTCGTTGGACAGCGAGGCATTGCAGCAGGCATACGCCGCTCTTGTGAGTTTGACCGACGGAAATCGTCTGGTTGGTATTATTTCTCATGTGAACGAACTGAAAGAAAAAATTGACAGGCAGATTCTGGTTGTCAAAGAAAAATCGGGAGGCAGCAGGGCAATTGGTCAATTTTAATGATGCTTTACATTTTCGGGAATGGATGTTACAATAAAATACCCGTTAAAACGGGCAAGGAGGTATCACTATGCGAATAAATGATTTTTGTGATATGAAGAAATTTGAGAGTATTATGAATAACTGGGCAAAAAGCACCGGACTTGCCACAGTGGCTGTTGACCAAGACGGTCAATACATAAGTGGATGTTATAATTTTACCGATTTTTGTATCAAACTGACAAGAGGGAATAAAGAAGGGTGCAGACGGTGTGAAAAATGCGATCGGGAAGGAAAAGGCGTGTATTCTTGTCATGCCGGACTGATTGATTTCAGTCTGCCGATTACCTTAGGAGATGGCACGCACTTAGGTGCTGTGATCGGGGGACAGGTATTGCCCGAAGAACCCGATGAAGATAAATTCCGAGCGGTCGCAAGGCAGCTTGGCATTGATGAAGAAGTGTATATTCAAGCATTACATAAGGTCAACGTAAGAACCAAGGAACAGATTGAATCTTCCGCCACCCTTCTTGGCGATGTCATCAATATGTTTGTCCGTTCCAGCTATCACGAGTATCAAAACGGAGATTTGCTTGAAAAACTCCGTCATGGCATTGCAAAAGCGGCACATGACATTGATGCTGCCAACGCAAGCACTTCCCAGATAGCTGATTTTAGCCAAAGACAGAATATTCTGGCGCTGAATGCTTCCATTGAAGCTGCCCGTGCAGGAGAAGCCGGAAAAGGTTTTGCGGTTGTAGCGGCTGAGGTTCAGAAACTTGCAGGCGGCATGGCGGAGACCAGTAGAGAGATCACAGATAGGTTGAACAAGCTTACGGTAACGATCAACGAATTGAATGCATAGAGAAAAGTGTGGTTATTAATATGGCAATCATTGCAGCATTTATGCTCCCCCATCCGCCGCTGATCGTGCCGGAAATCGGCAGGGGTGAGGAAAAGACAATTCAGAAGACAATAGACGCTTATAGGGAGTGTGCCCGTCGGATCGGTGTGCTTAGACCGGAGACAATTGTCCTCATTTCTCCGCACCAGATCATGTATACGGATTATTTTCATATCTCTCCGGGTAAGGATGCAAAAGGTGATTTTGGACAGTTTCGCGCGGGACATGTGCGTATGGAAACCGCCTATGATACGGAGTTTGCAGCCAAGCTGTGCGGTCTGGCAGAGGCAGGAGCACTGCCTGCAGGAACGGAAGGAGAACGGGAAAAACGGCTGGATCATGGCACCATGGTGCCGCTCTATTTTGTAAATCAATTTTTCAAAGATTATAAACTGGTCAGAATCGGTTTATCCGGCCTGCCGCTTAAGAAGCATTACGAACTGGGACAATATATTAAAGAGACAGCAGAAACATTGCATCGAAAAACGGTACTGATCGGCAGCGGCGATCTGTCACACAGACTGAAAGAAGACGGGCCCTATGGCTATCAAAAGGAAGGACCGGAGTATGACAGTCGGATCATGGATGTGATGGAAAGGGCTGCTTTCGGAGAATTGTTTCAATTCCCGGAGGATTTTTGCGAGAAAGCCGGAGAGTGCGGACACCGTTCCTTTACCATCATGGCAGGCACCTTGGACAAGACGGCAGTAACGGCAGAAAAACTTTCTTATGAAGGTCCCTTTGGCGTCGGTTACGGCATCTGTGCCTATGAGGTGTGTGGCATCGCACCGGAGCGGAATTTCAGAGAGCAGTATGAAGAAAAAGAAAGAATGCGGATCGAAAAGATGAGAGAGAAAGAAGATGCCTATGTGCGGCTTGCCAGAAGAACCATAGAAGAATATGTCCGTACCGGAAAGAAAATAAAAGTGCCCGAGGATCTTCCTGAAGAAATGTATCATGACAGAGCCGGCGTTTTTGTCTCTATCAAAGAAAACGGAAACCTTCGAGGCTGTATCGGTACGATTGGAGCGGTGCAGACTTCCATAGCGGAAGAGATCATAGAGAATGCTGTCAGCGCCTCTACCAGAGATCCCAGATTTTCACCTATCAGGCAGGATGAACTGGAGCTGCTCACCATCAGCGTGGATGTATTAGGAGAGATGCAGCCTGTTGATTCTCAGGACGAACTGGATGTGAAACGCTACGGTGTGGTCGTAACAAAAGGATATAAGCGCGGACTGCTTTTACCGAATCTGGAAGGTGTGGATACGGTAGAGGAACAGATCGCCATTGCAAAAAGCAAGGCAGGTATCGGTGAGAAAGAAAAAGTACAATTGGAACGGTTTGAAGTCGTGCGGCATTTTTAGCGACACGCAATATCAAATGTTTTGAGCCGGTGATCAGAATGAAAACAGTTTGTCAGGTGTGCATAAACCATTGCAGTCTGGAACCCGGGCAGAGAGGAATCTGCAGGGCGAGACGAAATGTAGACGGAAAAGTAATATGTGAAAACTATGGGCAGGCGACTTCGCTTGCCCTTGATCCTATTGAGAAAAAACCACTGAATCTGTTTTATCCGGGCAGCCTGATCTTATCAGTGGGCAGCTATGGCTGTAATTTGCGCTGTCCCTTTTGCCAGAATCATGAAATATCCATGGCAGATGCGGAAACTGTGGATACGGTCTTTCTTTCTCCGAAAGAACTTGCGGAAAAAGCCTATGCCTGTCGTTCGGCAGGAAATATCGGCGTAGCATTTACCTACAATGAGCCTTTGGTCGGTTGGGAATATGTGCGTGATACTGCGAAACTGGTAAAAGAAGCTGGTATGAAAAATGTGCTGGTGACCAATGGAACGGCGTCTCTGCAGGTGCTGGAAGAACTTCTTCCGCTTGTTGATGCCATGAACATAGACTTAAAAGGATTTCGAGAAGCATATTATCGTAAGCTTGGGGGAGATTTAGAGACCGTCAAAGCGTTTATCGTCCGTGCGGCGAAAGAATGCCATATAGAACTGACGACGTTAGTCGTGCCACAGGAGAATGATGATATTACGGTCATGGAAGAGGAAGCAGAGTGGATCGCATCTGTCGATCCGGAGATACCTCTTCACATTACTCGTTTTTTCCCGCGTTATCATATGACAGATAGAGAACCAACGGATGTGGGACATATTTACCAGCTGGCCGAAGTTGCAAGAAAATATTTGAAATATGTGTTTGTGGGGAATTGTTGACGGGTTCATCCCTACTTCGAAACAATATTCTGCAGCCACACACCTTTTTTCACCAGAACAAATCCGATAACGCATTTGATCCAGTCCGAGATCTGTACCAGGGCGAAGATCGCAATGACAGGAATTGATGTCATGCGGCTTAATCCATATGCCACCGGTACGCTGACGCACCAGACGAATACGCTGTCGAACAAAAAGGTAACGATGGTTCTTCCTCCCGAGCGCAGGGTGAAATAGGTTGCGTGCATGAATGCAGCCTGGGGCATAAAAATAGCCTGCGCAATAATAAATTGCACCGCCAATGCCTTTACATCATCGGTTGTATTATAAATCTGTGGGAACAGGGGTGCAATACAAATCATCAGAGCAGCTACACCGATACAGCAGCAGACGCTGAAGGCGATGATCTTATTATCCGTATCCCTCGCTTCTTCCATCTTGCCGGCACCCAGAAGCTGGCCGATAATGATCGCTACCGCATCTCCCAACGCAATAAATACCACATTAAAAACATTGTTGATCGTATTGGCAATATTTAAACCTGCAATCACACGCAATCCTCTTATGGAATAGCATTGCATCAATGTCGCCATACCCGAAGACCATAACGCTTCATTGACCAACAGTGGCGCGCCTTTGATAAAAAATTTCCCAGCCAGATGTCCCGGCACCTTCAGAGTTTTATAAATACCCACAATAAAGCTGTTCTTTTCCTTGTGGCTATGTGTCCAGCATATTACAATGGCCGCTTCCACATATCTTGACACAACTGTCGCTATGGCTGCGCCGACTACGCCAAGTGCAGGCAGTCCGAATTTTCCGTAAATCAGAAGATAGTTTAAAAATAAGTTGACGAAGACCGCAGTAATCCCGGATTTCATCGGAACTACCGTCTCACCGCATTCGCGCAGGGTGCTGACATAAATCTGTACGAACATAAAGGCGGGGAGACCAAAAAGCATCACCCGCATATAAAGCTTTCCATACGAAAGCGCTGCTATCGGATCGCCGCCGTCATTGCTGCCGTTTAAATACATCTGAATCAGGTATTCACCCAGTCCCAGGAAAACAAATAAGGCTCCCAATGTTAAAATAAGCGCCATCCAGAACTTATAATGAAACGTATGGCGAATGCCTTCGTCATCTTTTTGCCCAAAATACTGTGCTGTAAAGATTCCAGCACCCGCAAGTCCGCCGAAGATGCAAAGATAATATACAAACATCAACTGATTGACGATTGCGACGCCGGACATCTGCTCCGTACCGATTTGACCCACCATGATATTATCCAGCAAGCCAACGAAATTGGTAATGCCATTCTGAATCATGATCGGAACGGCCACGGCCAGAACCATCTTATAAAATGCTTTATCCCCGATAAATTTTTTCCTGATCATACTTAACATATCCTTATCCTCTGAAAATCTATTATACCGCAAATCAGTATAAAAGCAATTTGTTTTTTCTGCGGAAAATAAAAGAAAATAAAAACATCAGGAACAGTTCTGCAACGATTCCTGATGTTTTATGACACATATGTCATTTTTTGATTTTTATAGATAATCCTTAAGATCCTTACACAATTCCTCTTCAATAGATACCAGACGTTTGCAGATATCTTTGGAAGTCTTGTCCGCGGCCTGATATTGATTCAGATATTTGTGCAGCGATTTGACGCCCATGTTACAACCGTCTGTGATAACATCAGCCACAGCGGCGTCCGTCTCATTCATTCCCACCTTCATGTTGGTCTTTAGCCAGGACATGCCTTTCGCCATAGGGCTTGGGTCTTTTTCTTCGCTGTCATGTTCGATAAGCAGGGAGTGAATTTCGTTGCCTAATTTTTCATGATGCATCTTACTTTCCGTCAGCAGGCTTTTCATGTTGGAGCTTTGTACCTTATCTAATACTTCATCGATCGAAGTGACGGCCATTTTGGTGCCGGAATCGCATTCTTTGAGTAAGCGGATCGTATCGTCTTTTTCCATGATTTCCTCCATTCCGAAGCGGCTTTGCCGCAACATATTTTATTTCCCTGTTAATATGCCCGAAATGGGTGAAAAATATGTTTGTTTTTGAACCGTGATTGATTTGTTAAAAAAAACTTATTCATGACCAATAAATTTCTTGCCTCTCATTCGTAACTTTTATATCATAAATATTAATTGGGAGGTACAACCATGAAATTTTATAAAACAATCCTATGCTTTATCATTTGCGCATGCCTTTTGAGTGGCTGCGGCTCAAAGGAACTTGAACCACTAGATATAAATGAAGTACATTCCAACCTATCGATTGAGGGAGGAGGGATAAGTCGTTTTAAGGAAAATCAAAATGCTACTCCTTTGGCTGAAAGTAAATATATAAAGATTATAGATGAACCAGAATATAAGGATATTGTGATTACGGATTCTAATCAGGAAAGCATAACTCTGAATAGGGATGTTGTCGATATAATGGAACTTGGCAATTTCAAGGTTTGCTATTATGGAACACAGTTTATGGGAACCCAAACCCCTACAGATTATTATATTGTCGATATATCCAATGCGGATGCTGATGATATCTTAACAATTAAAAATGCATATGGTGCAGAAATTAATACAGTGGAAGATAGCTTTATTTATACAATTGAAAATAAGGATATTATTTACACCGCGGCAGATGATACGCTGGTGATCGATGAGTGATAATGCTGATGAAATTCCTATGGGGGTGGCTTACTGTGAAAAAACATATAAGAAGATTTTTTGTATCCTTTCTGTGTCTGACGCTTCTTTTTTGGGGACTCTATTTTTTCATGAATAAGAAAGATTCATCAGAGGTGAATTGGTATGACCTGTCTGTAAATTATCCGGATTTTACAATCTCATATGGAGAGTATACAGCAGTGGTCAGCGATGGTAAAATTGTTAGTAACGATTTGGGAATAATAAATGTAGGTGCAATTGGTGGAAATATGGACAGCTATCTTGAATATGGATTTATACTCCCCCAATTACCCAGAAATAGCAGTTATTTGATAGTGAATCAGTCAAGAGATCGTAATGAGGTTTTTATGACTAAATTGTTTTGTATGGATGCTAAAAATGGATTTTTTACAAAGATTAGTTCAGAAGATAGCGGTAAAATAAGAATTTCTAACTCAGGAAATGTGGATACCGAGTATGAAACCGAAACGAAGCAGACTATTTTTAGTACCAATAGTAAAGTAACTACTTCTTGGCGAAATTTATCGATTAGTGGATCAGACAGCGGATTTAACATTACTATACAAAAGAATAGGTTTATTGTGGACTCCGATAGTGAAAATACGATTGTAGACATGGAAGTGTCAGGTAATATTAACAGCCTTACCTGTGAAGGGATTAGTATTCCGAAGAGAGGCATAAAAGTTCATGAACCCAAACCGGGAATTTGTGAAATCCGCGCTATTGGCGGTTCAGTCCTCCAATCAGATGTCTACGGATGCTCTGTGATCCTGGCGACCCGAGGGGGCAATAACATGGAAACTCTGAAGAATATCCCAATAGGAAGTAAGATAGAAGAACCGGAAGTGCCGATTAAAGAAGGATATATTTTTCAAGGATGGTATGAAGAAACCAGTAAAACGCTGTGGGATTTTGGTACAGATACGGTAACGGAGAATATCACCTTATATGCCGGCTGGCGCCTGGAAGAAGAGTGAAAGGCTTATAGATGCCAGCCGGATTTATGACATGCGTGTCATTTATTTGCCTTGTGTTGTTTTCCAATTCCCACCGCAATCAATAGAATTCCAAGCGGTA
>JAFLTF010000024.1:0-1869 GCA_022510585.1 Lachnospiraceae bacterium | reverse complement strand
CTGCCTACGACATAAGGCGCAAAGAGAACGGACAACCCGAACACCACAGGAACTGCTGTCACAAAAAACCAGTTTCCCTGCGTATAAATGCAGATCGTAAATAGCAAAAGAAGCAGAGAAACGGTAAAAGTACCCAATGTCCACAGCCCTGTATTCTCCGGTACCATGAGCGGAACAACGGTGACGGAAGCAGTCAGAAGCAAAGAGGTCAATACGATAAAAAACCAGTCCAACCTCAGTCCGATCGCCAGGTTGCAGATCAGACAGACGATAACGGGAATCATGAGAATCCCTGCAGTATATAAACCGATGGTAAAGGTTCTTTTTCTTTCCTTTTTAAAGTGGGTTGCCAGAATATCATCTTTTTCCTGAAGCAAACGTTCCTCTAATTGACTGTTTTTTAACTTATCTGCAATCTTTTTACAGTCCGCGCATTCGGCCAGATGTTCTTCAATGATCTCCCGGCTGAAATCGCTGCATACGCTGTCCTGATATAAAGGAAGCAGATCTTTGATAATGTCGCAATTAATTCTTTTCTCCATACTCATAACCATACCTTTCCTGAATTTTCAGTCTGGCCCGGTGATAGGTCACCCGTGCCCAGTTTTCCGTTTTGCCGAAAATCTGTCCTATATGCAAAAAAGACAGTTCTCCGAAGATCCGCAGTTGGAATACTTCCTTATAAGGTTCTTCCAAGTGATGTAAGATGTGATGAATCTGCAGGGTAGTATTTTTATCCTCCAAAATTTGTTCCATGTTCGTATCGGATAAAAGTTCGTCATTGTATTCCCGGAAACGGGATTGTTTTCTGACTTCATCCGTATAGGTATTTTTGGCGATCGCACACAGCCATGTAAATTCGCTGGAGGCGCCCTTGTAGGGATGCTTTGTTTTCATTGCCTTATAAAATGCTTCCTGCGTGATCTCTTCCGCTAAGTGGGCATTTCCCGCAAGCGTCATCACATAGGAATAGACTTTCATGTAGTAAGCATTGTACAATTCATCGAAGTCCACTGACGTATGCGCCTCCTTTCCTTTTTTATTGTTTAGACGAGGCAGTTTCGGATTCGTTACAAATTTTTGTTGATAATTTTTATAGATATGGTATTATACTATTAACGGTGAGTCCTACCGTTAAGTGGAAGTTGTAAAAGCGTTGGTATTGCCTGCGGGGTGATGCCACATTATGGCTATGCTTTTGAGCATAGCCATATTAATTATACAGGAGGTGTTATGAAACAAGAAAGATTAAATTTATATCATATCGATATGAAGTATATACGAAATTTACACAAAATAGATGATAGAGTCTCATCTGTATCACCTCAACTCGGAAAACAGCATCGTGTTTATGTTGGTATTGTTGTTGTGTGCAATGAAAAAAGATACTTAATTCCTCTTTCGCATCCCGTTGAAAAACATAAGAAGATGAATCCAAGAGCTGATTTTGATAAGATATATGATAAAAATAAAAAATTAATAGGCGTATTGAATTATAATCTTATGATTCCGGTTGAGGAACAACAACTAATCAAGATAAACCTAAAAAGTAATAAGGATGATTCGATTAGAGATAGATATTATAAACAGTTATGTATAGATGAACTTAATTGGTGTCGTAAAAATGCAGATAATATAATCAATAAAGCTAATTGCTTATACAACCTTTGTACGAAAGAATCGAATTATAAAGGAAAAAACAGATGCCTTGATTTTAAGAAACTGGAAGCTGAATGTGAAAAGTATAATTCCAAAGATAAAAACGATATAATCTAACATCTCTTAATCTTATTTATATCTAAATTTCTGCAACAATTGCCCAACCCCCATTTTTGTCATATAATAAATCTACCGGTTAAAAATCATAAA
>JAFLTF010000023.1:23246-29269 GCA_022510585.1 Lachnospiraceae bacterium | reverse complement strand
GAAAATGGCGGACAAAAAATTAGTGGAAGCGATCACATCCATGGAAGAAGACTTTGCGCAATGGTACACGGATGTGGTAAAAAAAGCAGAGCTGATCGATTACACCAGCGTAAAGGGCTGTATGGTTTTTAAACCGGCGGGCTATGCAATCTGGGAGTTGATCCAGCAGCAGCTTGATGCAATGTTTAAGGCAACGGGGGTTCAAAACGTATATTTACCGATGTTCATCCCGGAAAGTCTGTTAAATAAAGAGAAAGAGCATGTAGAAGGCTTTGCACCGGAAGTGGCATGGGTGACTCACGGCGGGCAGCAGGAGCTGCAGGAGAGACTGTGCGTAAGACCTACTTCGGAAACGCTGTTCTGTGATTATTATAAAAATACGGTTCATTCTTACCGCGACCTGCCTCAGGTATGCAATCAATGGTGCTCGGTCGTGCGTTGGGAGAAAGAGACACGTCCGTTTTTGAGGAGTCGTGAATTTTTATGGCAGGAAGGCCATACGGCGCACGCTACGGCGGAGGATGCGGAAGAGAGAACGATACAGATGTTGAACGTGTATGCCGACTTCTGTGAGCAAGTGCTTGCGATTCCGGTCATAAAAGGACGCAAGACCGATAAGGAGAAATTTGCCGGAGCCATTGCCACTTATGCTATTGAAGCACTGATGCATGACGGTAAGGCGCTGCAGTCCGGGACAAGTCATAATTTTGGGGACGGATTTGCCAAAGCTTTTGATATTCAGTTTACGGATAAGGATAATACCTTAAAGCATGTGCATCAGACTTCCTGGGGTGTTTCAACCCGTCTCATTGGCGGAATCATCATGGTGCATGGGGACAATTCCGGTCTGGTGCTGCCGCCTAAGATCGCGCCAACCCAGATCATGATCATACCGATTCAGCAGAAAAAAGAAGGCGTGCTGGAGAAAGCCTTTGCGTTAAAAGAAACCTTAAGCAAGTTCCGCGTAAAAGTGGATGATACGGATAAGAGTCCGGGCTGGAAGTTCTCTGAGCAGGAAATGAGAGGCATCCCGCTTCGTGTGGAAGTCGGTCCGAAAGATATCGAAGCCGGAAAATGCGTGATCTGCCGTCGTGATACAAGAGAGAAGATTGAAGTATCTTTTGAAGAATTAGAGGCGAAAGTGGCGGAAGTTCTTAATAAGATGCAGACTGAGATGTTAGAACGTGCCAGAGAGCATCGGGATGAGCACACTTATGTTGCGAAGGATTATGACGAGTTTAAAAAAGTATTTGCCGAGAAATCCGGCTTCGTCAAGGCAATGTGGTGCGGGGAGTTATCCTGTGAGGAGCAGATCAAGGAAGAGCTGGCAGTCACAAGCCGATGCATGCCTTTTGAGCAGGAAGATCTTTCCGATACCTGCGTCTGCTGCGGGAAACCGGCGAAAAAGATGGTATACTGGGGAAGGGCCTATTAAACTTTTTATAGACATTTTATCATTATTATTTTATAATAATCCTATCGGTGCCGGAATTTGATTTATTTCGACAAATATTGAAATGTGTGATGCGATATGAAAATCAGGGTGGATACTGTTTTTTACAGAATAGGACAATGGATATGGATTCCATTGCTTCTGGTCGGATCATGGTTTGCCGGATATGGGTACGGAAATAATTATCCTATCCTCGAATGCGTTATTCTAAGGATAAGCGGTTTTCCCTGTCCTGCCTGTGGCGGCTCCAGAGCGGTTTATTATCTGTTTACCGGTAATATTTATAAGAGCCTGCAGAATAATCCGATTGTAATCTATGGAATTCTGGCCTATATGCATTTTATGGGATCATACTTTTTCAGGCATCATTTCAAGGAGAAGGAAAGTGCCGGGACGAAGGAAATTCAAATTTCTATCTATATTTACGGCGCAATCGCAGTATTACTTATTCAATGGTTCGTTAAGATTCTGAGAATCTTAATATAAATAACAAACACAAGAGAGGAGAAATGTGTTATGGATGCTAAGACAACCAGTATTGTAGCTTATCTTACATGGATTGGATTAATCATTGCTGTATGCGCAGGCGATAAGGAAGGTGCAAAATTCCATGTGAATCAGGCGCTTGTTATTTTCCTGTTTTCTTTGCTTGGCATTATTCCTTGCATTGGATGGATCTGGGCAATCTTTATGTTTGTATGCTGGATTATGGGCTTGATTGCTGCTATCAATCAGGAAGAGAAAGAAGTTCCGTTGATTGGTAAGATCAGACTTTTGAAATAAAGACAATAAAGGATTTCTTATTACAAAAACCCGCTTAAACGATATGTTTAAGCGGGTTTTTGTATGTTCGTATCTATATAGTCAGTCTCTGTAGTTATAGCATAATCGTAAATGTGCTGCCGCCGCCCTCCGTATCCGTTACATCAATACTGCCGCCATGGGCCTTGACAATTTCCTGCGCAATGGACAGACCTAATCCGAAATGTTCTTTTGAGCTGCGGGATTTTTCCACACGGTAGAAGCGGTCAAATATCCTCTTTTTGTCTTCTTCCGAAACGCCTATGCCGTTATCTGCAACGGACAGATAAAAATGATTTTTGCGGTAAGACAGGGACAGGATTATGATACCTTTTTCCGGGGTATAGCTGACGGCATTGTGTAAAAGGATGGAGAGGACCTGCGTGATGCGCTTTGGATCCACGGAACATAAGGGAAGCGCTTCTTCCGGCAGTCTGATGGAAAGGTCAATGGATTTTTCTTTGGCAAGGGGTTCAAATGCTTCATAGCAATTCATTAGCAGGGTATCCAGTTCCGTGGGCTGTTTTTGTGTGGAGAAACGCAGATTATCGGAGGCCGAAAGTGTGAGCATATCATCCACCAGAGCAGACATACGCAGCCCTTCCTGTTGGATCGTCTTTAAAAGGGTTTCCTGTTTCTCTGGCGGTGCCGTATTACAGCATTCTGCCGCCGACAGAATGACTGCCAGAGGCGTACGGAGCTCATGGGAGGCTGAAGCAATAAACCGCGTCTGTTTTTCATGACTTTCCATGATCGGTTGCAAAAGCCTTCCGGTAAAAAACCAGGAAAAAACAGCGAGTAATAGAACGGCCGAAAGATCGATCAGGAAAAAGTGAAAACGTTGTACCCGCATCTGTTCTTTCAGAGACTCCAGAGAAGAAAGCACATAAATCTGGAGAGAAGAGGATCTTTCTCCCATGAAGATAACACTTCCAAGATAATCAGTATCTGTGGAGGCAGAAGTAAATTCATATTCTAAATGGTAGGAATTATAGTATGTGTTTGACGGTGTGGAAGGAGTGACCTCAAACATCTGCCGGCAGGCAGCCTGACTTTCCTCAAGAAGCTTGCTTCTGTTAGAAGTTTCTATATCGTCTTTTAGCCTGTTATAGAGAAAGGGGATGCCGTTATCCAAAACAAAGAAAAGATAGTTTCCCTGGGTTTCCATCTTAGAAAGCCATTCCATGGAAATGACGGATTGCTGTTCTAAATTAGTGGCAATGGTATTCATATCGTTTTGGAAGGCCTGGAAGCGGTTCTTATAAAGTCCCTGCTCGGAAACATAAAGGTAGCATAGAGACAGGATGATTGTAATGATAGCCGGAATTCCCGCACAAAGCAGGGTGAGCCGTATGTGTACTCTTTTAAACATAGATTATTTCTCCTGAAGGCTGTAACCGATACCTCGTATCGTTTTGATCTGCAGCCGGCTTCCGATCATTTGTAAGCGTCTTCGCAGAAAGTGAATATAATTGTCCAGGTTGCCTTCTTCCACATCGCTGTCAGGACCCCATACTTTGAGGAGAAGAGTCTGTCTGGGGAGCGTCTGTCCTTGGGAGCGCAGAAAGGTTTCCAGAAGGGCAGCTTCCCTTTTGGAGAGCGTACAGATTCCGGAAGGACCGCTAAGCAGACATTCGGAGGGCTGCCATGTTACATCCGCAATCGTTAAAGTATCTGTATCGGTCAAAACATGAGGCCTTCTGGTAACGCAGCGGATCCTTGCAAGAAGCTCTTCAAAGGCAAACGGTTTCACCAGATAGTCGTCCGCTCCCAGATCCAGTCCCATTACCTTATCGGACAGGGATCCCAATGCGGTGATCAGGATAATGGGAGCAGTAATGCTTTTTTTCCGCAAGGAAGTCAATATGTCCGTTCCTTCCATAGAAGGAAGCATACGGTCCAAAAGAATCACATCATAAATGTTCTGTTCGCCATAATAGAGAGCATCTTCTCCGTCCAAACAGGAATCTACATGGAAACCCGCAGTTTCCAACTGATAAGTAAGCGTATGATTTAATTGTCGGTCATCTTCTGCCAGTAAAATTCTCATATCTATTATACCTTTCAACTTATTATAGCAATTAATCTATTATTTTAACATGGGAATCTTTAAATATTCTCTAAGATTGCTCTGGATAAGAATTTCGTTAAAAAATTTATTTTTAGGTGAGGTTAGAGAAAATTTAGAGATAAGATTGCTATGCTTTATGAAAAAGAGTGAACGAGGAGGAAATAAAGTGAAAAAATATCGTACTATAACAAAACGCATAACAGCCCTGCTGCTGATCAGCGCCCTGTTTATGTCTCTTCTTGGCGGATGCGGTAAGCTCCCCGGCAGCGAAAACAGCGCAGGCAATGACGGCAGTACAACAGAGGCGGTACAGACAGGCGGGGATGGAAGCAGCCCGGATGCCGAAGGGCAGTCTGACAACGCTGCGGCAATGGGCCGTTATGTGGAGGAAGTGTTCGAATTGGCGGATCGGCTCTCCGGTACGGATACCAGGCTGTTTCGGCTGGCAGATGGAGAGCTTGTGATCGTCGATATGAACGGAGGGATTCTTACCTCCAATGATAACGGGGCAACCTGGGAAGAGGACCGAAGCAGAACGTGGCAGAGCAGGCTGACCGGAGAAGGAAACTACATTCTAGAGGCAGCAATCGGGGCAAATAACACAACGGCTGTTATTTATAATAATTTTAATGATCAGGCAGGCATAGAGGACTATAGTCCCCAACTTCTTCTTGTGAAACCGGACGGTACGGAGATTCCCGTTGAGATACCGGCAACCGGGGACGAAAAATATCCCGCGAATGTCGTAGTGGCGGATGACGGAACCGTTTTTGTAAGCGTGATGGGCAGCAGTAATCTGTATGAAGTGAAAGAAGACGGAAGCAGTGAATTGTTTCTTACAGTACAGAATAATCGTCCGGAATTGTTTCAGTGTCAGGGGAATCTGATCATCATGGATGGTTATGGCTATTCGGCACCGCTTATTTACGATAGGGAAAAGAAAGAATATATAGAAGATGAAGTCTGGAAGGATCTGATACACGAGAACTATCCGAAAGGAAACGGTTACAGCGGTTCCTATTATAGCATGTATTTTTTCCCGGGCGATGAGGGCGTTCTCTATCTGGCAGGAGAAAAAGGGCTGCACAGGCATGCCATAGGCGGCAGTGTTTCGGAACAGGTCATCGACGGAAGTTTATGCACGCTTGGCAATCCGATTTATGAGATCTCCGGAATGGTCATGTTGGAGAACAATGAATTCCTGACCTTATTCGGCGGCGGCAGACTGGTTCATTATTTCTATGACCCAAACGCCTCTACGGTACCGAATAATCAATTAAAGGTATACAGCCTGAAAGAAAGCGACACTATACGGCAGGCAATTTCTCTGTTTCAGACCGCCAACCCGGATATTTTTGTGAAATATGACATCGGGATGGAAGAAGGCGGCTCCGTTACAAGGGACGACGCATTAAAGAGCCTGAATACCAAGATCATAGCAGGAGAAGGCCCGGATGTCCTGCTTTTAGATGATATGCCCCTGGATTCCTATATTGAGAAGGGGATGCTTCAGGATCTGCGGCCGATCATAGACGGTTTGCAGGGAGAAGAAAGATTGTTCGGCAATATTGTAGATGCAATGAAAACAGGAGACAGTGTCTATGCGATGCCCCTTGAAGTGTCCATTCCGATGGCAGCAGGGGACAAAAAATACATTTCGCAATTGAAAGATCTGAAAAGTATTGCGGATACCATCGA